>DASZMP010000022.1:0-17564 GCA_035551795.1 Solirubrobacteraceae bacterium
CCCACCGGCCTTCACCACCTCGTCTACGAGATTGTGGATAACTCTGTTGACGAGGCGCTGGCCGGCTACTGCGACGCCGTCTCGGTCGTGATCCATCCAGACAACTCGGTGACTGTCTCCGACAACGGCCGTGGGATCCCCGTCGGGACCATGGAGAAAGAGCAGCGGCCGGCGGTCGAGGTGATCATGACCGTGTTGCATGCCGGCGGCAAGTTCGGCATGGGAGGGGGCTACAAGGTCTCAGGCGGATTGCACGGTGTCGGTGCCTCGGTCGTCAACGCGCTGTCTGAGAAGCTGACCGTCGAGGTGCTTCGAGATGGTTACCGCTGGACCCAGACCTACCAGCTGGGGAGGCCCCAGGGTCCCTTGGCCAAGGGCGAGCCCACCAAGGAAACGGGAACGATCACGACGTTCCTGCCGGATGCGGAAATCTTCGAGACGCTCGAATTCGACTTCCAGGTGCTCGAGGAGCGCCTGCGCGAAACGGCGTTCCTGACCCGGGGCCTACGGCTGAAAATTGTCGACGAGCGGAGCGGCGGCCACCAGGCCGAGTTTCACTACGAAGGCGGGATCGTCGACTTCGTCAAGCACCTCAATGCCAACAAGGAACCGATCCAGCGCAAAGTGATCGATTTCTCCGGCGAGAGTGAGGAGGGTGTCGTCGAGGTGGCCATGCAGTGGAACTCCTCCTACCAGGAGTCGGTCTTCTCCTTCGCCAACAACATCAACACACGCGAGGGCGGCTCGCACATGAGCGGCTTTCGCTCCGCGCTGACCGGCGCGCTCAACAAGTACGCCCGGGAGAAGGGCGAGCTCAGGGAGAAGGACGACAACCTGACCGGCGAGGATGTCCGCGAGGGTCTCACCGCCGTCGTCTCCGTGAAGCTGGCCGATCCCCAGTTCGAAGGCCAGACGAAGACCAAGCTGGGCAACCCGGGAATGGCCGGCTTCGTGCAGTCCGTGGTCAACGCCCGCCTGGCCGAGTTCCTGGAGGAGAACCCCCAGGATGCGCGCGTCATCATCCGCAAGGCTGTCTCGGCTTCCCAGGCTCGGGCCGCGGCGCGTAAGGCACGTGACCTCACCCGCCGCAAGTCGGCGCTGGAGAACTCGACGCTGCCCGGCAAGCTCGCGGACTGCTCGGTGAAGGATCCGTCCCTGGCCGAGCTGTTCATCGTCGAGGGTGACTCAGCCGGAGGCTCGGCCGTGGACGCGCGGGACCGCAACACCCAGGCGATCCTCCCGCTGCGCGGCAAGATCCTCAACGTCGAGAAGAGCCGCATCGACAAGGTACTCAGCAACACCGAGGTCCAGGCGCTGATCACCGCGGTCGGAACCGGTGTCCGGGACGAGTTCGACATCACCAAGGCGCGCTACCACAAGGTCGTGCTGCTGACCGATGCCGACGTCGACGGCGCTCACATCCGCACCCTGGCGCTCACGCTTCTATTCCGGGAAATGCAGCCGCTGATCGAGGCCGGCTACGTGTACATCGCCAAACCGCCGCTGTACCGGCTGACGCGCGGCCAGAAGCATCGCTACCTGGAACGTGAGTCGGATCTGGAGGAGATCCTGCTCGGCGACAAGTTCGAGAAGATCCAGGTCTTTGACCGCTACAACAAGCCGTTCAAGCTGACCGATGCGCGCTGGAAGCGGTTCTCTCGTCTGCTCAAGCAGTACGAGGGCTGGGGCGCGGCGCTGCGGACGGCACACGGGCACGGCGTGGTCGCGTTCATCGAGCAGGCCCGCCTGCTCGATGAGAACATCACGGACGTCCCCGCGCTGTTGAAGCTGCTCTCGCGCGATGGCGATGAAGCAGACACCTTCTCCTGCGAGCTCGTGCGCGAGACCGAAACGGAGGTCGTCGTTCGCACGATCGAGCGGCGCACCGGCCTGGCCACGACCCATCACGTGCGCCGCTCCGCGCTGGAGGCCAACGAGTACCAGCGCCTGGCCAGCGTCCACAGGGAGCTCGTCGAGCTGGCGGGCACGCCACCGTTCACCGTACGGCTCGGCGATAACACGGCTGAGGCGCATTCATTCAAGGACCTGCACGATGCGATCCTCGAGGTGGCCCAGAAGGGAGTCCAGTACTACCGCTTCAAGGGCCTGGGCGAGATGGACCCCGAGGAGCTGCGTGAGACGACCATGGATCCCGCGTCGCGCACCCTGGTGAGAGTGACGATGGAGGACGCGGCGTCGGCCGACCTAGTTTTCTCGATGTTGATGGGCGATCAGGTGGAACCGCGCCGGGCGTTCATCGAGGACAACGCGCGCCTCGTCACCAACCTGGACGTCTAGGAAGGAGCACACCGAGGTATGGCGACGATCGACACCATCGGCGGCGGCAACATCGAGCCGCGCGGCCTCGAGGAGGAGATGCGCTCTGCGTATCTCGACTACGCGATGTCCGTCATCGTCGGTCGGGCACTGCCCGACGTGCGTGACGGCCTGAAGCCAGTCCACCGGCGTGTCCTCCACGTGATGAACGAGATGGGGCTGCGTCCGGGCGGCAAGCACGTCAAGTCGGCCCAGATCGTCGGCGAGGTGATGGGCAAGTATCACCCGCACGGCGACTCGGCCATCTATGACACGTTGGTTCGTCTCGCCCAGTCGTTCTCGATGCGCTACCCGCTGGTCAACGGACACGGGAACTTCGGCAACATCGACGGCTACTCGGCCGCCGCGATGCGCTACACCGAGGCCCGGCTCTCCCGCCTGGCCACCGAGATGCTGCGCGATATCGACCAGGACACGGTCGACTTCGTCCCGACCTACGACGGCGGAACCCAGGAGCCGGTCGTGCTCCCCGCGCGGTTCCCCAACCTGCTGGTCAACGGCAGCTCAGGCATCGCTGTCGGCATGGCCACCAACATCCCGCCGCACAACCTGCGCGAGGTGATCGCCGCCACCGTCGCCTACATCGAAGATCCGACGATCGACGTCGACGGGTTGACGCGCTACATCAAGGGTCCCGACTTTCCCACCGCCGGCACGATCCTCGGCCGCGACGGGATTCGCGACGCCTACGCCACCGGCCGGGGCCGGGTACGCGTCCAGGCCAAAGCGCACATCGAGCCGATTGGCCAGGGCAAGGAGGCGATCATCGTCACCGAGCTGCCCTACCAGGTGCGCAAGGGAGGCGACGGTGGCCTGATCCTGAAGATCCGCGACCTCGTCATCGACAAGAAGATCTCGGAGATCACCGACCTCCGGGATGAGTCGGATCGCAACGGCATGCGGATCGTGATCGAGCTCAAGCGTGACGCGATCCCCAAGGTGGTGCTCAACAAGCTCTACAAGCACACCTCGATGCAGACCACCTTCGGCGTGAACATGGTCGCGCTGGTCGACAACGTTCCTCGCACGCTGTCACTGCGCGAGGTGATCGGTCACTACGTCGATCACCAGCGGGAGATCATCGTCCGCCGCACCAAGTACGAGCTTCGGCGCTCAGAGGAGCGCGCGCACGTGCTGGAGGGTCAGCTGATCGCGCTGGCCAACCTCGACGAGGTGATCGCCCTGATTCGCGGCTCGCGGACCAGCGAGGAGGCCCGCGAGGGCCTGATGAACCGGTTCGACCTCTCGACGATCCAGGCCGAGGCGATCCTGCAGCTGACTCTGCGCCGGCTGACCGCCCTGGAGGCCGACAAGATCAAGCAGGAGCACGCGGATCTGGTGGAGCGGATCAAGGAGCTGCGAGAGATCCTGGGCGACGAGTCGAGGGTGCTGGCGCTGATCAAGGACGAACTCAACGAGATCGCCGAGACCTACGGAGACGAGCGGCGCACGGACATCACACACGCTGAGGGCGAGATCGACATCGAGGACCTGATCGCCGACCAGCAGATGGTCATCTCGATCACCCATTCCGGCTACATCAAGTCGCTGCCGCTCTCCACCTACCGCCAGCAGCGTCGTGGCGGCGTTGGCGTGACCGGCATGGACATGAAGGACGACGACTACATCGAGCATCTGTTCGTCTCCTCCACGCACGACTACCTCCTGTTCTTCACCAACCGCGGCAAGGTGTACCGGCAGAAGGTCTACGACCTCCCCGAGGCTTCACGCACGGCCAAGGGGCGGGCGCTGGTCAACCTCCTGCCGCTGCGCGAGGGTGAGCGCGTGCAATCCGTGCTCTCCACCCGCGACTTCACCGAGGGCAAGTACCTGGTGTTCGCCACTCGCAAAGGCCTGGTCAAGAAGACCGAGTTCATCGCCTACAACACGCCGATCAAGGCGGACGGGATCATCGCCATCAACATCCGCGAGGACGATGAGCTGATCGCCGTGCGGCGGACCAGTGGCCACGACGACATCATCATGGTGTCCCGCTCCGGGCAGGCGGCGCGGTTCAGTGAGTCACAGGTTCGCTCCATGGGTCGCGACACCAGCGGTGTGCGCGGGATGAACGTCGCCAAGAAGGGCAACGCCGTGCTGGCCATGGACGTGGCGCGCGACGACCAGGAGCTGCTGGTGGTCACCGAGAACGGCTACGGGAAGCGGACGCCGATCGCCGACTACCCCGTCAAGGGCCGCGGCACGATGGGCGTCAAGACGATCACCCTGACTGAGAACAAGGGTGCTCTGGCCGGCGCGCTTGTCGTCCGCGAGCACCAAGAGCTCGTGTTCATCTCCCAGAACGGCATGGTCCAGCGCACCTCTGTGCGCGGCATCAACCGCTACGGCCGAGCTTCACAGGGCGTCAAGGTGATGAACATCCGGGACGATGACCAGGTCAGCGCAGTGGCGCTCGTGGTGGAGTCCGAGGGTCAGACGGCGGCGCAGGTGATCGAGGATCAGCCTGCCGGTGATGGCTCGGCGGCTGTGGTTGAGCGGGCGCTTGACGACCTCGAGCTCACCGACCCGGAGGCCGAGGCTCAGCCCGGCGAGACCGACCTCGGTCCTGAGCCCGATGTCGATCCTGACACCGATGCCGAGGACTGAGCCCGCGCGGTCCGACGTCGGCTCTGATCGGCGAATACAGATTCAGGTCGACCCGTCCGGGATGCGCCTGGCAGGCGCTGTGTTTCATGCCCTCCAGCGCGACGGCAGAAAATTGTTCGGCTGCTGTCACGCTGCGTAGCGCCGGGCTGCAGCGGCTCGAGCGCGTGCAGCCTCCCGCTCGCGATCCTTGGGCGGTGCGCTGGTCTGAAGGTCGTTTAGCAGCCGAGCCGAGATGGCCGCCACCTCGCGCGCGGCGCGCTCAAACGGCTCCTGGTTAGCCTGTGAGGGCTTGGTGAAGCCGCTGATCTTGCGCACGTACTGGAGGGCGGCGGCGTCGATCTCCTCCGGGGTGGCCGGCGGCTCGAAGTTGTAGAGAGTTCTGATGTTTCGGCACATGCCCCGAAGCCTAGTGGTCGGACCCGCCGAGGACTGCCGCATAAACGGCTCGAGGGGCGCCGTCGACGAACGGCGCCCCTCGAGGAACTTCGTTTGGCTGGCAACTCACGCTGGCCTAGGTACGTCGCCGGAGGGACTAGACCGGCGGCCAGACGTGCGGTGTCGCGGGTTGGACTCCGCTAAGCGGGGTCAGCCTCCGACCTAGCGGCCGGACACCTCCAGGGTCCCGCAAGAACTGTCAGACAAGCTCGGACCACCTCCTTTCTCTGGTGGAGCCAGCTTAGCGAATGGAGGTGACGCTCTGACGATCACGGGGCCGTATCAACTGTGAGCCGGCGACCGGGCTCAGAACTCCCTCAGGCAGCCAAGTACTGGCGCCATGCCTCCGGAATCGAGGGGCTGGCCACCTGGATGAACACGTTCGGGTTGGGCGTGCTCGGCGGATTGGTCAGGCGCATTCCCACCTGACGGGGCAGCAGATTTCCCTTGCGGCGGTTGCAGGGGGCACATGACGCGACGATGTTCTCCCACGTAGAGGGGCCACCCTTGGAGCGGGGTACGACATGGTCCACCGTCAGCTGCGTGCGTGAGCCGCAGTACTGGCAGGTCCAGTTGTCTCGGGCGAACACCGCCCGGCGAGTGATCTTGCGACGGTGGGTATCACGAGGGATCCGCACGTAGCTGACGAGCCGGATCACCATCGGACGCGCGATCGTGGTGTTCTCGGAGTGCAGCTCGCGCTCGGCTCGCTCGATCACCTCCGCCTTCTCCTTGAGGAGCAGCACAACCGCCCGGCGAACGGTGCACACATTCACCGGCTCGTAGGTGGCATTGAGAACGAGCACCCGCCCAACCTCAGGCCCGCGCCGCTGGTGCTGGGAAGGCGGCGCGGACCACAGTGGCGCAGGTATCGACGTGGCCATCGGTGGCAAAAGTCTACCGGTCACCCTGGCGGCGCTAACCCGTCTGAGCTCCGAGGTCAGGACCGCCGTGCCCGGATGATCACGCGCGCTCCTCGCCCCGGGATCATCGTGACATTACGGTGCTGCGCTCGCTCGGGCTCGGGGTCGACCGCCTCCAGATCGAGCCGGCGAGCCATGGCGCGCAGGACGACCCGCTGCTCGGCCATGGCCAGCGCCGCGCCCAGGCACCGGCGCGTGCCCCCACCGAACGGGATCCACTCGTACGTCCCGGGCTTGACGACCGTTCGGCGTCCAGCCTCACCTTTTTGGTCGTCGCCCGGGTCATCCGGCTGCTTGACGACACTTCGGCCGGGCGAGTCGTCTGCGCTCTCGTCCTGAGATGGCCCACTACGCGCGAGCCACCGATCCGGCCGGTAGGCGAACGGGTCCGGGTAGACATCCTCGCGGTGATGCACCAGGAGGACGCTCACCGTGATCGGCCGGCCGGCCGGGACGCCGTAGTCGCCGAGTTGCCAGGGCGCTTGGACCCGACGGCCCAGGGCGGGGATGACCGGGCGGTTTCGCATCGTCTCCAGGATCACACGCTCGACGTGCCCGTCGGCGTCCTCGTCGCCGCGCACCCCTTCGCGCAGGGCGGCGTAGGGGTCCGGGTTGCGGACCAGCCGCTCCCAGCTCCAGGCCAGGGAGTTGGCGGTCGTCTCGAAGCCGGCCAGGATCAGGGTGAGCAGCTCATCGCGCACCTCGTGGTCGCTCAGCGCCTCCCCGTCCTCGGTCTGCGCGCGCATGATCAGCGACAGGATGTCCTCGCGGCCGTCCAGATCCGGATCGGCGCGACGGCGCTCGATGAGCCCGTAGGTGTGGCGGTTGATGACCCCCAGCGCGCGCCGCTGCAGCCCAACCGCCTCCCTGTGGCCCAGGTTCCGGAACTCGGCGAGCTTGGCCAGCGGCGTGGTCGACAGCCGGGTCAGCCGCTTGATCGTCTCCACCAGGCCGTGCTCGGGTGTGCCCGGCTGAGGGCGCCCGCTGATCCCGAGGATCCCGGATGTGATCACGTCCAGCGTGATCGCCTGCATCTTCGGGGCCAGTGACACGGGCCTGCCGACCGGCCAGCCGTCGATCTCCCGGTCGACGATGTCGGTGATGCTGGCCATGTAGCGCTGAATGGCCTCCCCGTGAAACGGCGGCAGTAGCAGCTTGCGCTGGCGGAGATGCCGTGCCCCGTTGGCGGTCAGCACCGAGTTCGGTCCGACGATCGGCAGCAGCGGTGACTCCGCGGTGAGCGACGGAACCAGCTTGGGGTTGGCCGTGAACAGCGACCGGGCATGATCCGGGTGACTGGTGATCGTCGGAGAACCAGGGATGACCCCGTGGAACCGGAACACCTCGCCGAGCTCCCGGCGCCAGCGGAACACGAACTCGATCTCCCGGGCGCTGAAGGCCAGTATCTGCCGGGAGCGGGCCAGCGGCACCTCAGGCGGGGGGCGCAGCTCGGCCAGCCGGCTGTCGTCGATCGGACCGGCCGGGGAGGGCGGGGCACTGCCGATCGGGGGTGGCGCGGTTCTCGCCGGGACGGACGACACGGCGGTCATCCACGCCAATCTAACAGGGGCGTAGGAATTGCCGAGCAGTCAGACGGCCGCGGGGAATGAGCCCAGCACCCGCAGCGTCTCCACGTGTGCCCGCAGTCCGTCCAGAGCCTCGCCGACGTGACCGTCCTCGTCGCGGCCCTCCAGATCGGCGAAGAACATGTAGCGCCCCAATCCCTGCTTGCGGGGCCGGGACTCGATGCGCGTCAGGTTCACCTCGCGGGAGGCGAACTCCGACAGACAGCTGACCAGCCAACCGGGGGCATCCGAGCCGATTCCCCAGAAGACGATCGCCGTCTTCCACGGGCCCAGGGGCCCGCTGGCGCCCGGAAGCCCGGGCTTCGGGCAAGTGCCGTCCGGCTTCGTCCGGGCCAGCCACACGAAGCGGGTCTCGTTGTCAGCCAGATCCTCGACCCCGGACCTGAGTACCTGACAGCCGTACAGCTCGGCGGCCAGCCGGGTGCCGAGAGCGGCCCATCGCCCGTCCTGCTCGGACACCATCCGCACCGCGTCGGCCGTGGAGCTGGTGGTCATCACCCGGGCCCCCGGCAGCCGGGTGCGAATGAAGCGGCTGCACTGGCCGTTGGCCTGGGGATGGGAGATCACCACCTCGATCCCGTCCAGTTCGAGCGCCTCACGAGCGATCAGGCACTGGCGGATCGGGTGCACGCTCTCGGCCACGATCACCACGTCCTCGGTCTCCATGGCCAGGGCGTCCAGGGTGGCGCTCACCGAGCCCTCGAGGGAATTCTCGATCGGCACCACGGCCCGTTCCAGGTCGCCGGTGTGCACCGCCATGACCAGGTCGAACACGGTGGGCAGAGGCACCATCGAGAGCTTCACCGAGCCCGCGGCGGCCAGCGCCGCCTCCTGGGTGAAGGTGCCCTCCGGTCCGAGGTACCCGACGTTCACGGTCAGGCGGGAGAGGGCCGCTGCTGCCGCTCGCCGGCCAGGGCCAAGCGGATTGCCTCGTCCTCCTCGGGCGACAGCTGCAGCTCGGCCCTGCCCTCGTGCACCTGCTTGGCGTACATGCGGGCCTGATCCCGATGGTGGATCGAGGACAGCACGATCCCAGAGCGGGAGGCGTCCAGCAGCGCGATCGAGGTGGATTGCTGACCCGACATCTCGCCGTAGGCGTCGTAGCGAACGAGCGCTCGGTAGGCCACGACGCCGTCCAATCGCTGCTCGGCTCGGGTCATCCGTTCCTCCAACCGGGTTCCGGCGTCCTGGAGGTAGTCGGCCAGGGATTGAAAGGCCTGCTGCAGGCCGGCGGCATGAGCCACCAGGTCCTGAGACCCGTCTCCGAGAACGGCTCGCTGAGCCGTCCGCAGCCGGCGCAGCGACACGTACAGGCCCAGCGCCACCAAGAGCGCCAGGACGGCCACCGCGGCGCCGGCGATGGCCACGATGCCCGTCGTGCTGGTGAGGTTGCTCACGCGGCGAAGCATAGGCGGATCGCCCGCCGCTCTCCGTCTCGTCTCCGAGCTACTGGAAGGTCACCGAGACGGTGATGGAGTTGTTGGCTGTGTCCTTCTCGCCGGGCACCGGCAGGACCTCCGCCGTCACCTGATACGTGCCCGGAGTGGCGGCCTTGGGCAGCTTCACCGAGCAATCCGTGGTTTGGCCTGCCGTGGTCTGGGAGAGGGTCGTGCTGCCGGTATCGCTCAGCCCCACGACCGCAACCTTGCAGTGCACGTTGTACTCGGTGTACTGGCCGCCGTTGGTCAGGTTGAGGACGAACGTGGGCGGAGGACTGGCCGGAATCGTGTTGGTGGTGGTGGCGCTCAGCTGGGTGCCGCCGACACTCACGCTGTTGAGCACGTGACCGTGGAGTCCGGGCGCTGCCGTGTTCTGATGGCTAGAGGGCAGGCGGCTGCCCAGCTTGTCCGCGATGAACGATGCATTGAGCCAGCCGAGATCGGGCAGGAACTGGCCCGGGTTGATGGACTCGCCGTTGGTCCCCCCAACGCCGATCCCCGCTGCGTGCAGGGCCGCGGCCATCTCAGGCCCGACATACGCCTTGTAAAGGACGTCGGAGGAATAGAAGAGGGAGTTGGCCTTGGCGATCTGGTTGATGGCGTCCCGGTTGGTGCTGGTGCCCAGCGCCGGTTGGATCTCGGTGGCGATCACTCTCACCCCGTCCCGCCGCATCCTCATCGCCAGCAGCAGCTTGGTCTGGGCAGCCTGCATGCTCCCCGGCACGCTGAGGTCCTGCACAGCCGACAGCTGTTTCTGGGCGTTGCCGGCCAGCAGCGTGATCTGCTGGGTCAGCCCGGTCAGATTGCTGTGGGCCTCGCCGGAGCCCAGCGCCTTGAACAGCTGCGCGCTGGTGTCGTCGGACTTCTGGATCTCCGCGGAGACGCCGTTCGTGTAGTCCCGCAGAGAGCTGTTCGTTGCGCTCACATCACAGCTGTGCACCAGGACGGCCAACAGCACGATGATCACGATGACCACCACGACGGCCACGGCTCGCCGAGCCTGGATCGACTGCTGGTGGGTGGGCGGGCGACCCCGCCCCGAGGGCCGACGCCGCCGCGGTCCCGGGCGGGACGCGGGACGGGGTTCGTCGGCCTCCTCGAAGAACGACAATATTCGCTCCTTGCGGGGTCTGTAAACACCCAGTATTGCGCCCCGGGCGGCCGGATACACAATCGCGCAATCGCGCGTGCAGGTCACCCGCCCGCCGCCGCGAAAAACACGCCTGTGGACCCCAGCCAGACGCCGACGGCGGCCGCCGGTGCCACGCGCGGGCGCGGCCGCAGCGCGCGCGCTGGTTCTCGCGCCTCCAGCCGTCAGACGATCGTGGCGGCCCCGACCGTCCCGCCCGAGCTCGTCCTCGGGCGCTACCGGTTGATCAAACGGCTCGGCAGCGGCGCCTTCGGGTCTGTGTATGCCGGGCGCGACGAGCGCCTCGATCGCGATGTGGCGGTCAAGCTCCTGCCCCGCGAGCGCATCGTGGGCGGCCGGTTCGAGCGGGAGGCTCGCGCCGCAGCACGGCTGTCACACCCCGCGATCGTCACCCTCTACGAGGCGGCTGTGGACGACGACGGGGCCTACCTAGTCTCGGAGCTCGTCCGGGGACGCACCCTGGACGAGGTCCTGTCCTCGGGACGGCTGTCGGACCGGGACATCCTCGCGGTCGGCATCTCCGTATGCGAAGCCCTCGAACACGCCCACGAACAGGGGGTGATCCACCGGGATGTCAAGCCCTCCAATGTGCTGATCCCGGCTCGCCCGCTGAGCCCCGGCCATCCAGCCAAGCTGACCGACTTCGGCGTGGCCCGGATCGTCGGCGGCGATTCGCTGACCCGCACCGGAGACGTGGTGGGGACCCTGGCGTACATGGCGCCCGAACAGGCCGAGGGACGGGAATGTGGACCCGC
Source organism: Solirubrobacteraceae bacterium (assembly GCA_035551795.1). Lineage (GTDB taxonomy): Bacteria > Actinomycetota > Thermoleophilia > Solirubrobacterales > Solirubrobacteraceae > Palsa-465. The sequence continues at coordinate 11,233 of DASZMP010000022.1, forward strand.
CGTGGACCTGTTCGCGCTGGCCCTGGTGCTCTACGAGGCGCTCACCTCCGTCAACCCGTTGCGCCAGCTCCGAGCGGGTGGCCGCAACCGGCGGCTGGCGGTTCACCTGCCGCCCCTGCGCCGCCAGCGCCGGGACCTGCCCCGGGCCCTGGGGGCGGCGCTGGACCAGGCGCTGCGCCCGCGGCCCTCCGAGCGGGGCGAGGTCGAGGATCTGCGCTGGGCGCTGAGCAGCTGCCTGGAGGTGGTCGGCGATCTTCAGGGGGTGGTGATTCCCGGATGGCGAGGCCAGGATCGGGGGGCGGAACCTTCAGAGGAGGAGCCCGGACCGGAATGGCGCGACGACGCCAACCGTTTCACCCGCGCCGCCGGCTGGCCGGCCGGCGGCGCGAGCGACAGCCTTCTCTCCCCGATGCCCCTGGGGCGCGGGGTGGGGGCGGGGACGGCCGCGGTCTCGGTGGCCTGGGCGGCCTCCCGCCTGCTCGGCCATTCCCCGGTCGCGCCGGCCGTGGTCGGTTTGGTGGCGGCCGTTGCCGTGCTCATGGCGCCGCGTCTGGGCTGGCTGATCTGCATGGCGGCGCTGGCAGCGCTGGCCGCGCCGGCAGGCCATGCCGGTGGGGCGCTGATGCTCGCGCTCGTGACCGGCTTGGGCGCCCTCATGATGTGGCCGGTGAGCAGGCATTTCTCCCTTCCGGTTGGGGCGGGGCTGCTGGGGGTGCTTGGCCTGGCCGGTGCGTGGCCCGGACTGGCGGCGCGAGCCTCGCTGCGCTTCTGGCAGCGGGGTCTTCTCGGTGCCGCCGGTTTCGTCTGGGTCGCCGCGGCGGACTCGCTGTCGGTGTCCCGGATCTTCCCCAGCCGCCCGGCACTTCCCGCCGCATCCGTTTGGACTGCGTCGGTACCGGTGACCCTTCACGACGTGCTCTCGGCCCTGATCGCATCTGGCGTGCCGGTTGCGGCTGCCGTCTGGGCGGCGGCAGCGATCGTGGGGCCCTGGCTGGTCAGCGCCCGCCGCCCGGTGCTCAGCCTGGTCGCCGTCACGATGTGGTCGGCAGCCACGGTGGGAGCGGTCCGGAGTTTGGGCCCAGGCCAGCTTCACGGAGCCGTTATCGGAGCTTTAGCCGGTGCCCTGGCGTTGCTCGCGCCCAGCTTGCCCGCATTGGTCAGCCGGGCCCGGGACCAGGGTCGCCCGGCGCCAAGAGTTCCGTAGCATGAGCCGCCAGAAGGTGCCTGTACATGAGCTTTCTCAAGAGCCTAGAGAGCAAGATTTCCGGCCTGATCGAGGGCACGTTCAGCCGCGTGTTTCGATCCGAGGTGCGACCGGTGGAGATCGCGCGCAAGCTGGCCCGGGAGATGGAGGAGCATCAGGCCAGCTCCGTGTCGCGCACCTATGTCCCCAACGAATACCGGGTCTATCTCTCTTCACGCGATCGCGCCCGCTTCGCTGACTACGAGGACGCGCTGGCCGCCGAGCTGGGCGCCTATCTGCTCGAGCACGCCCGCCGCGAGCGCTTCGCGCTGCTCTCCCAGCCGGTGATCGAGTTCGAGACCGACCAGCGGCTGGGGCTGGGGGAATTTGGGATCCAGACGCGGGTGGTGAGCCCAGCGGACGCGCCGCTCGAGGAGCGCGAGGACGCCGGGCACACGATGGTCTACAGCACGGCGGCTCGCGTGGCCTCGCCGCTTCAGGAGGAGGCGGCCGCCCGGGCCCAGCGGGCGGTGCTGATCGTGGACGGGCGGCGGGTCGTGGTGGGCTCGTCCGGTGCCACCATTGGCCGCAGCCGGCAATGCGATGTGGTAATCGACGACCCGAACGTCTCACGGCGGCACGCCGAGGTGAAGCCGAGGGGTGGAGCATGGGTTCTCACCGACCTCGGCTCCACCAACGGCTCCTCGCTGAACGGACGGCGCATCAACCATCCCGAGGTGGTGCAGCCCGGGGATGAGATCGAGATCGGGACGTCGATGATCACCTTCGAGCTGGAGTAGAAGTGCTCGACCCCGTTTCGGTCGGACTGAAGTTCGGCTTTCTGATCGTCCTCTACCTGTTCCTGCTGTGGGTGGCCTCGAGCGCCCTGTTCGACCTGCGGCGGGGGTTCAGCCGGCGCGGCGGACCGGCGCCGGCGCCGCCGCCACCGGACGCCACCGGGATGCACGCGGCCGCCGACCCGCTGATGGATCTGGACGAGGACTTCGAACCACGGCTGGTGGTGGCGCGGGCACCGGGCCACGAGTCCGGCATTGCCTATGACCTGTCGGAGGGAGCTACCCTGGGTCGCGGCGACGTGGAGATCCAGCTGGACGACCCGTTCGCCTCCTCGCAGCACGCCAGGCTCTCGCGCCGGGGCCGGACCGTGGTGCTGGAGGATCTGGGATCCACCAACGGCACGTATCTGAACGATGAGCCGCTGACCGGGCCGCAGCCGCTGCACGACGAAGACCGCATTCGCATCGGAGACTCCGAGTTCGTCTACCGCAAGTGACCATGTTCAGGGCAGCCGAGACCACCCAGCGCACCGATACCGGACGCCAGCGGCGCGGCAACGAGGACTCCGCGTTCGCCCAGGCACCGGTATTCGTGGTCGCCGATGGGATGGGTGGGGCCCAGGCCGGTGAGGTGGCCTCCCAGATGGCGGTGGAGACCTTCGAGGCCGGGCTGCCGGAGGATGGTACTCCCGAGCAGCGGCTGGCCGAGGTCGTGCGGAAAGCCAACCGGCGCATCCATGACCTGTCGCTGGCCGAGCACGAGCACCACGGCATGGGCACGACCTTGACCGCGGCCTACCTGGACGAAGGTTATGTGGCGATTGCTCATGTGGGCGACAGCCGGGCCTACCTGTTCCGGGACGGCCAGCTGACTCGCCTGACTCAGGATCATTCTCTGGTCGAGGAGCTGCGCCAGCGCGGCAAGCTCACCGAGGAGGAGGCGGCCGAGCATCCGCAGCGCTCGATCATCACCCGCGCGCTCGGACCTGAGCCGGACGTCCAGGTGGACACCTCGAGCCAGGCGGTGCGCGGCGGCGACGTTCTGCTGCTGTGCAGCGACGGGCTGACCTCGATGATCTCCGAGCAGCACATCGGCCAGATCCTCGCCTCCGCGCCCAATCTGCGGGCCGCCGGGGACCAGTTGATCGATAGCGCCAACACGGCAGGTGGCAAGGACAACATCACTGTGGTCCTGTTCCGGGTGGAGGAGGTCGGCGACGGCGCCGTCGATCAGCCGACGATGATCGGTGTGCCCGCCGCCGCATCTGCGACCGCCGGTCGCGATGGAGCGCCGGCGCCGGCTGCCCCGGCCGGGTCGCGCCGAGGCCCCCGGCTTGCCCGCACACAGGGTTTCACTCGCCCGAGCGATCGTCAACGCGAGCGGCACTTCGGCCGGCTGGGCAAGGCCGTGGCCGCACTGATCGCTGTGGTGGCGGTGCTGTTCCTGGTCGGGGGAGGCGGCTACCTGGCCAGCCGGCAGCTGTACTTCCTGGGCACCAACGGGCAGGGGATCGTCACCGTGTACCGAGGCTTCCCGTACGTGCTGCCGTTCGGCGTGCCCATGTACGAGACGTTCTACGTGTCGGGAGTCCCCGCTTCGGCGATCCCCAAGGACCGGCGAGCGACGTTGCTCAACCACGACATGCGCTCACAGCGCTCGGCGACCAACCTGATCAATTCGATCGAGCGCGGGGGGATCAGCGGGTGAGGGCGCGAAACCGTGAGCTGCTCGGCCTTCTCCCGGCCTCTCTGCTGGTCACGGCCGGCTTTGCCGGCGTGTTCATTCAGCGCTCGAACCAGCTGTCGAACATCTCGCTTACCTACGGCGCGATCTTCCTCGGCCTGTGCCTGGTCGCCCACATCTTCATCCGGGTGACGCTGCCCCACGCCGATCCCTACATGTTCCCGCTGGTGGCGGTGCTGGCCTGCTTTGGGCTGGTCATGGTCTACCGGATCGACTCCACGGAGGCGCGCCAGCAGGCCGAGTGGTTCGTGATCGGGCTGATCCTGTTCATCGGGACGATCGTCGTGTTCCGCGACTACCGCAAGCTCGAGCAATACCGCTACCTGATCATGGTGGTGTCGCTGGTGATCCTGGTCCTGCCCCGGGTGCCCGGGCTCGGTCAGTACACCGCCGGTGCCTACCTGGCCGTGAAGGTGCCGGGGCTGGGCGGCTTTCAGCCCGAGGAGTTCGCCAAGATCGGGCTGGTCATCTTCCTGGCCAGCTATCTGCGCGACACGAGGCAGGTGCTCGTCGCCGGCCGGCGGTTCCTGGGGATCACGATCCCGCCCGTCAAGCACCTCGGTCCGGTGCTGGTGATCTGGGGGCTGGCCATGGGCGTCCTGGTGATCCTTTCCGACATCGGATCGTCGGTGATGTTCTACGGCGCGCTTTTGGCGATGCTCTACGTGGCCACCAGCCGGGTGTCCTTCGTCGTCGTCGGCCTGGTCGCCGCCGGCATCGGCTTCTGGTACCTGGGCACCCACATCCCGCATGTGCACGCGCGCGTGGAGGACTGGCTGCATCCGTTCAACCCTCATCTCTACAACGCGGTGCTGGGCAGCCAGCAGGTGGCCAACGGGGTTTTCGCCCAGGCGGCCGGCGGTCTCTTCGGCCAGGGATTCGGTCAGGCGATCCTGACCGTTCCCGGCACCACCGCACAGGTCATCCCGGCGTCCTCCACGGACATGATCTATGCCGTCATCACCGATGAGCTGGGCCTGTTCGGAGCGGCGGCCCTGCTCCTCGTCTACCTGATGCTCGTCGCGCGTGGCTTCAAGGCCGCGATGCTGGCCGCCGATTCGTTCTCGAAGTTGATGGCAACCGGCCTGAGCGCGGTCGTCGCCCTCCAGGTGTTCGTGATCGTCGGCGGGGTCACGCGCGTCATCCCCCTCACCGGCGTGACCCTCCCCTTCGTCTCCTACGGAGGATCGTCGATCATCGCCAACTTCGTCCTCGTCGCGCTGCTGCTGCTGGTGTCGGATCGTTCGCGCCGGCCGGCGGAGGCGCGATGAACCAGTCGATCCCCCGCCTGTTCGCGGTGGTCATCACGCTGTTCGGTCTGCTCATCGTATGGACGTCGCGTTGGAGCGTGTTCGACGCCACCGCGCTGAAGAACAACTCACTGAACCGGCTCGACTTCTACGCGTCGCTGAAGGTCAAGCGGGGGCGGATCCTCGCCGACAACGGCGAGGTTCTCGCCAAGTCCGTGCGGACCGGGGGCGGAACCTGGGGCCGCACGTATCCGACCGGACCGCTGTTCTCTCAGCCGGTCGGCTACTTCGTGGCCCGCCAGGAGCAGAAAGCGGGACTCGAGCAGTACCGCTCGACGCAGCTCGAGGGCACACCGACCGGGATCAGCTCCGTGTTCGGCTCCTTCGGGGGCAGCCGGCCGGTGGGCGACGACGTCTACACGACGCTCGATCCAACGGCGCAGAAGCTCGCCGCCCAGTTGCTCGGCGGTCGCAACGGCGCGGTCGTCGCGATCACGCCGAGCACCGGAGCGGTCAAGGTCATGTACGCCAACCCGAGCTACAACGACAATCACCCGTTCTCGGGTGGGAGCCAGTACAACCGGGCCACGCAGGGCGAATACCCACCCGGGTCGACGTTCAAGATCGTCACCACGACGGCGGCTCTGAACTCCGGGAAGTACACGCCGAACTCGACGATCGACGGCAAGTCGCCTCTGACCGTCTCCGGCGTGCCACTCGAGAACGACGGCAACACGAACTACGGACCGATCACCCTCACCAAGGCGCTCACCGAGTCGGTCAACACCGTATACGCGCAGGTCGGCGAGGGCGTCGGGATCCAGACGATGGCCGCCTACATGAAGCGCTTCGGCTTCTACTCGACGCCCCCGCTCGACTATCCGAACAGTCAGATGCTGCCCAGCGGAGAGCGCGCGGGCAACAAGCTGCTGTCGCCGACGAGCAATCAGATCGACCTCGGCCGTATGTCGATCGGTCAGGACAAGCTGACCGTCACGCCATTGCAGATGGCGATGGTCGCTGCGGCCGTGGCCAACCACGGCAGACTGATGAGGCCGCACATGACCAGCCGGGTCGTCAACCAGAACGGCCAGGTGATCCAGAGCTTCCCGCCGACCCTGTACCACCAGGTGATGAAGGCCTCGACGGCGTCCGAGCTGACTCAGATGATGACCGACGTGGTCGAGGAGGGCACGGGTCAGGCCGCCAATCTCGACGGCCTGAAGGTGGCCGGTAAGACCGGTACCGCACAGGTCGGCGGCACCGGCTCGGCTCTTGACGATCCGTGGTTCATCGGCTTCGCGCCGGTGCAGGATCCCAAGGTCGCCGTGGCTGTCGTGCTCGAGAGCATCCCGAAC
>DASZMP010000023.1:0-4232 GCA_035551795.1 Solirubrobacteraceae bacterium
ATGCTGTCGTTCACGATCGCCCACGCATCGGTCACCCGGCTGCGCATCACGCGCGCCGATGTGGAACGCCCCTACCGTCCACCGGGAAACCTCCGTGTCCGGGGCGTGGATCTGCCCCTGTTCGCGATCTTCGGCGGGATCTGCACGTTCGCCTCGCTGTGCGTACTGGCCGGGCTGCACACGAGGGTGGCGATCGTCGGGATCGGCTGGCTGGTCCTCGGCCTGACCATCTATCCCATCTACCGACACCGGCACGGGCTCGACCTGACCACGACCACCCAAGTCGTGCTGCCCAAGCCGGCGGTCGAGCAGGAGGCGGAGTACGGCTCGGTGCTGGTGGCCTTCGACTGGGATCACTACGTGCCCGAGGTGATGGCCACGGCGGCCCGGATGGCCGCCCGGCGCCGGCGAGGGATCTACGTGCTCGTGACGATTCCGGTGCCGTCGTCGAGCCCGATCGATGCGGCGATGCCCGGTCAGGAGAGCGAGGCCTCCTCGGTGGTGGAAGAGGCTCGCGTGCAGGCCGGCTCTCGGCGGGTGGCCGGAAGCTGGGAGAAGGTCCGGGCCGGACAGACCGGCCGGCTGATCGTGGATACCGCCAAGGCGATGCACGCCGGTGCGATAGTGATGCCGATGCCTGAGAGCGGCGGATTTGGCCGGACTCTGGAGACCGTGCTCCGGGAGCGGCCGTGCCGGGTGATCGTGGAATCGATACCGCACGAGGCCGAGCCGCAACCGGTTTCGGTGTGACTGTGAGCGCTGCTGGTGCCCGCGGCCTCAGCGGCCGGCTTGGGTGCGAGTTCCCGCCTGAGCCGCTGGACAGCCGGAGCGCCACTCCCGAGAAGGAGTCCGAGCCGGAGGCGCGAAACCATGGCCATGCTTCTGCGCAACCGCCCTCCCCGTCTCGATTCCCGCCCCACGGTCACCTCCGAGGGGTTTGAACATCTGCCCCCCGAGGCTGTCTCGGTCCTCCGTTGGCTGAGCGCCAACCGCGTTGACTACGTGCTGGTCGGGGCCGTGGCCAGGGCGATCCGCGGCGAGATTGGCGCCAGTGGTCCGGTGGCCATCGTGCCGGCGCCTTACGGGCGCAACCTGGATCGTCTGGCTCGAGCACTGGTCTCGGCCCACGCCCGCGAGCGCTACGACGCCGAGATGTGGGGCACTGGCGGCAGCGACGGCCCTCCGCTGAAGTTCGACGCGGAGAAGCTGGTGCGCCCGGACCGCTGGGCGCTGCGTTGCGGCGACCACGACCTTGACGTCGAGGGGCGCTCGCCCGAGACGCCTCGCTTTCAGGAGTTGCTCTACGAGTCATCACGGTTCGAGGTGACCTCGGAGGTGACCATCGAGGTGGCGGCTCCGGAGGACATCGAGCATTACGACCACGTGCGGCGTACCGGTAACGCTCCGCAGATGAAGGTCAGCCGCGCGGTGCGCGACACCGACCAGGCGTCCTGATCAGTCGCGGTAACGGCCTGGGGCCCACAGCGGTTCCTCGCCGCCGTTGGCGCCGCGGGCCAGGATGAACAGCAGGTCCGACAGCCGGTTGAGGTAGCGCACGACCTCGGCATTCACCTCTTGGCCGCAGGCGATGGCCAGCCGCTCGGCACGCCGGCACACGGTGCGGCAAACGTGCAGCTGAGCGGCGGACGCCGTGCCACCCGGCAGCACGAAGGACTTCAGCGGGGTCAGCGTCGCGTTGACCTCATCGCAGCGCTGCTCGAGCCACTCGGTCTGCGCCGGCACCACGCGCAGTCGCTCCCGTCCGTCCGGGTCGTCCGGCGCGGAGATGTCCGCCCCCACGTCGAACAGGTCGTTCTGGACGCGCCCGAGCCAGGGGCGGTACGCCTCAGGGAGGCTGTCGATCGTGAGGAGGACCCCGATGTGCGAGTTGAGCTCGTCGACCGTCCCGTAGGCCTCGATCCGTGGGTGCGTCTTGGGCACCCGGCTCATGTCGCCCAGGTGGGTCTCGCCGCCGTCGCCGAGACGCGTATAGATGCGTGTGAGGTTGACCGTCATAGGGTTAGTGTGGCACCCGTGGGCATCCGGAAGGTCAACCTGATCGGCTGCGCCGGGTAAGCGTTCAGACCGGGCGGGCCGGGCGGACGATCGTCGCCCTGGGGCTGCAGGCGGTACGATGCTCGCCGACCAAGGTCGAGAGTGATGGGAAGCCGGTGCGATTCCGGCGCGGACCCGCCACTGTGACCGGGGAGGCCGGCGGCAGCAGGCCACTGGCGTCGTCAAGGCGCCGGGAAGGCGCCGTCGGTGGAGCCCGGAAGCCAGGAGACCAACTCCGACCACAAAGCCGACAAGCCCTCGTGGAAAGGGGTGGCTCCTATGAATACAAAGAAGATCCTCGGCGGCGCGACGATCGTCGCGTCGGCCGTGTCGATGGTGGCAGCGCCGGCTGTGGCGTCCACGCTGCCGAAAGTCAGTGTCCGGGTGGAGGGCAAGTCACACACCCTGTTGCGCCACAAGGTGGTGACGCCGAACGGCAAGCGGGTTCGCCGCGACGGTCACTCATGTGGCGGCCACACCCTGCTCGACCCGTTCAACCTCGCGACCAAGGGCCGCTGGGGCGGTACGTGGTACCCCGGCTCCGGGTGGTTCATTACGAAGGTCCTGGGCGAGACCCACACCGGGGCGAAGAGCTACTGGGAGGTGTTCGTCAACAACAAGGCCGCCCTATTCGGCCTGTGCGGCCTGCAGATCACCAAGGGCCAGCACCTCCTGATGGCGGCGGTGCCCGACAGCGGGACCGAGTACCCCACCGGGATCACCGCTCCCAAGACGGCCACGGCCGGCAAGCCGTTCACGGTCCACGTGGTCCTGTACAACGCCAAGGGCAAGCCACACGCACTGAAGGGCGCAACCGTAAGGGGTGCAGGCGTCACGGCGACGACCAACGCCCACGGGTACGCGACGATCAAGACCACCCGCACCGGTCGGCGGGTGTTCACCGCCTCCAAGGCCGGTGAGATCCGATCGGAGGCGCGGGTCAGGGTCGCCTCCTGACGTGAGCGATCGAGGTCGCATCCGTTCGGCGATCGCTGCCGGCCTGGCAGCGGCGGCGATCGCCGGGTGCGGCCTGGGGGCGGGTCCGGGCACCAGTGACGTGAGCTTGAACGTCACCCGGAACTTCGGCTCGCAGTCGATCGGTCAGGTGACCGAGAAGAAGGTTCAGGGGGCCGAGACGGTGATGCGCCTGCTGCAGCGGCACTTCCAGGTCGGGACGCAGTACGGCGGGGGCTTCGTGCAGTCGATCGGCAACTGGTCAGGGAGCTCGTCGCACCGCGACTGGTTCTTCTACGTAAACGGGATTCAGGCGCCGAAGGGGGCGGCCGCCACACAGGTGCACAAGGGCGATCAGATCTGGTGGGATCTGCACGATTGGCAGGCCACGGATACGATTCCGGCGGTGGTCGGCTCCTTCCCCGAGCCGTTCACCTCGGGTATCGGCGGCCGGCGCCTGCCCACGGTGCTGGACTGCGCGACCAACGTTCAGGCTGCCTGCAACAAGGTGGGCAGCGAGCTGGGCAAGGAGCACGTGCCATACGCCGACCAGGGGCTGGGCGGCGGATCCGGGTCTGACTCGCTGGCCGTCGTGGTGGGCACCTGGTCGCAGCTCAAGGGGATCATCGCCGCCGAGCTGATCGGCGCCGGACCCAGCCACAGCGGCGTCTATGCGCAGGTGGTGGGGCCCCAGGGTCAGGTGATGGAGCTCGACAATCCCGCCGGACAGGTCGTGCGGACCCTGCACGGCTCGGCCGGGCTGATCGCCGCCACCGAACAGCCGTCGCTCAACCAGCCGACCTGGCTGATCACCGGCACCGACGTGGCCGGGGTCAACACGGCGGCCGCGGCGCTCACGCCGGCGAGGCTGAGAGATCACTTCGCGCTCGCCGTGTCCGGCGGGCAGGACCTGCCGATTCCACTCACGCCCTCGCGATGATCTACCGCCGCCGGGTCAGCCCACTGCACGCCGCCCGGCCCGCCGCCGGGATCGTCTGGTGCGCCGGCCTGGCCGTGGCCGCGCTGATCCTCTCCAATCCGTTGGTGCTCGCCGCCGTGCTGGCGGCCGCGCTGGGCGGAGGCGTCGCCGCCCGGGTCGGGCGCGAACTCCGGCGCGCCCTGTGGCTGGCGGTGCCCCTCGCCCTCACCGTGGTGCTGATCAACGCGCTCGTCACCCGAAACGGTCTGACGGTCATCTGGCGGTTCGGGAACCTGCCCGTGCT
>DASZMP010000024.1:0-29712 GCA_035551795.1 Solirubrobacteraceae bacterium
CACTTCAAGGCCTACAACGACCGCCTGGGCCACCTGGCCGGCGACCAGGCGCTGCGGATGATCGCCGCCACGGCCCGAGGCGCCCTTCGCTCAGTGGACACCGCATACCGGTTCGGGGGCGAGGAACTGCTCCTGGTGCTGCGCAACGTCAACCAGGAGGTGGCGTTGCTGGTGGCCGAACGCGTTCGGATGGCCGTGCAGCGAGCCGGGTTCGTGCATCCAGACGGCGAAGAGAGCCTGCTCACCGTGTCGATCGGCGTGGCCTGCGGATGTGAGGACCTGGGCCAGCTGCTGGCCCGAGCCGACGCCGCGCTATATCGCGCCAAGCGCGGCGGGCGCAACCGGGTGATGGCGGCAGACCCGGCGCTCACCGCCGTGGCCAGCCCCGATCCCGGCGCCCTGGTCGTGCGCGACCCCGAGCGGGCCGACGAGGGGCCGGTTCCCCGCCACCTGCGCAGCATGCTCACCGTCTCCAGGGCGGCCGCCTCCGGGCAGGGCCTGGGGCCGGTCATCCAGGCTCTGGCCGAGGCGATCCGATCCGAGCTCTCGTTCCACGTGGTGGTGGTGAACCTCCGCGAGGGCGGATCCGACGAGCTTCGCGTGGCCGTGGTCCACGGTGACGAGGAAGCCCGGCAGGCATTGCTAGGAACCTCGATGTCAGTGGCGGAATGGCAGAGGCTGCTGGCCAGCGGCGAGAACGTCGCCGGGGCCTCCTGGCTGCCGGCCGGCTCGTATGAATTCGATCCCGGCGAGCCCGTCTGGACCCCGACATTGGCGCCGTCTCCGGTGAGCGACGCCTGGCACCCGGAGGACATGCTGCTGCTGCCGCTGCGGGGTAGTGACGGTCAGCTGCTCGCAGTCGTCTCGGTCGATGAGCCGGCCCTCGGGCGCCGTCCCTCACTCGGGGAGATGAGTGTCCTGATGGCCGTGGCCGACCACGCCGCGCTGGCACTGGAGCAGGTGCAGCGCGAAGCGGCGGTGGCCCAGGCGGGCTCAGCCGAGCTGCGGCTGGCGGCCGTCATGCTCCTGGCCGAGACGCTTGACCTGCGCGACCCGCGCACCGCCCATCATTCCCGGACGGTCGGGCACCTGTGCCGGATCACCGCCGTGCAGCTGGGGCTCTCCGAAGAGCGCGTCGAGCGGGTCCATGCCGCCGGTGTCCTGCACGACCTGGGCAAGCTGGGAATCTCCGACTCGATCCTCCAGAAGCGGGGCCCGCTGGGCGAGGTGGAGTGGCGGGAGATGCGCCGCCACCCCGAGGTCGGGGCGCGAATCCTGGAACACGCGGGGATGTATGACATCGCCGCCTGGATCCGGGCGCACCACGAGCGCCCGGATGGCCGTGGCTATCCCCGCGGCATTCGCGGCGAGAGCATCCCCCTCGAGGCCCGCATCCTGGCCGTCTCAGATGCGTATGAGGCGATGATCGCCGACCGGGCCTACCGGCCGGGCACCGCTCCGGAGCTGGCCCGGGCCGAGCTGCGGCGCAAGGCAGGCAGCCAGTTCGACCCGGTCGTCGTCAACGCATTTCTGCGGGCGTTGGACGCCGAGCAGGCAGAGTCGCGCAAATCCGTCGATGAACCGTTCCGGCGGCTGCCCGAACCCAGCGCTCTGCCCATCCGCCCGGCCATCCCGGCCGAGGCAGCCGCCCGCTGAACGACCTGGCGGCTCAGGGGCGACCTTAGATGGGCTCTTAGGCCGATCCTAACCCGGGGATTGAGGACGTCCCCCCGGCGGCGGGCACAATGCGGCGATGACGGTGCTAAGGCGCGCGGGACGCGGCGCTGCGATCCGGTCCGGCGCTGGGCTGGCCGCGCTGACCCTCGCCGTGGCCGGCTGCGGAGGATCCTCCCCTTCGTCCTCGGCCAAACGCGGCCCGAGCACCCACGATCAGGGCACCACTGGGTCCGCCCAGGCGACCACGAGCACCACCACCGCGCCGGTCAAGCCGTCCTATCCCCCTTACCCCCAGCTCCTAGCCGCGGGGCAGTCAACCGCCCCGGCCAGGTTCCGTCCGGCGATGCGCTGGCACGGCCATACCGCGGTATCGGTGGCCCACAGGGCCGGCGGCGTGGCGCTCCTGTCGTTCAACCAGAAGCTCGTAGACCTGCACCTGCACTCGGGCACGATCGACGCCGGATCGAGCGGGTGGAAGTGGGGCCCGGCGATCGTCGGGTCCGAGCGGCGACGATTGATCGCCGCCTTCAACGGGGGGTTTCGGCTGGACACGGGGGCGGGGGGATTCATGTCCCACGGGCGGACGGCCCTTCCCCTGCGCGCCGGCCTGGGCTCGATCGTGACCTACTCCGACGGCACCACCGACATCGGCCGGTGGGGAAGTCAGGCCCCCGCGCATGGCAAGAAGGTGGTGTCGGTGCGCCAGAACCTGACCCCGCTGATCGACCAGGGTCGGGCGGCGGGGTCCGTGGGCTGCCTGGTCTGCTGGGGGGCCACGCTGGGCGGCGTCAGCGACCCGGCCCGGTCGGCCCTGGGGATCACGGCCGCGGGCAGCCTGATCTGGGCTGGTGGCGAGCACCTGACCACCTCCCAGCTGGCTGACGACCTGCTGGCGGTGCGGGTGAGGCGCGCCGTGGAGCTGGACATCAATCCAGAGTGGGTGAACGCCTACCTGTACGGGCATCGCCGCGGACACGGACCGCTCGTCCCAGTCGCGGTCGTCCCGGGGCAGAACGGGATCCCGGGGGAGTTTCTGGTCCCCTGGGGCCGGGACTTCTTCACCGTCAACGGCCGCTGAACCCGCCTAGCGCCGCTTCAGCTGCCGCGCGATGACCAGCCGCTGGATCTGGTTGGTCCCCTCGAAGATCTGCATCACCTTGGCCTCGCGCATCATCCGCTCCACCGGGAAATCCTGGGTGTAGCCGGCGCCGCCCAGCACCTGGACGGCATCAGTGGAGACCTTCATCGCCGAGTCGGTGGCCAGCAGCTTGGCGATCGAAGCCTGACGGCTGAACGGCAGGCCGAGGTCCCGGCGCCGTGCCGCCTCCAGCAGCATCGCCCGCGAGCTGTCCACGGCGGCGGCCATATCGGCCAGCAGGAAGGCGACGCCCTGGTGCTCGATGATCGGCTTGCCGAACGTCTGGCGCTCCCCCGCGTACTCGACTGCGCAGTCCAGGCACGCCTGGGCCAGCCCGACGGCCACGGCGGCGATCCCCAGCCGGCCTGAGTCCAGCGCCCCCAGCGCGATGGCCAGCCCGGCCCCCTCCTCGCCGATCAACCGCTCGACGCCCACCTCCACATCGTCGAACACGATCGAAGCCGTGGTGGACGCCGTGAGGCCCATCTTGCGCTCGGGAGGCTGGGGGTGCAGACCCTGGGCGCCGGCCGGAACCAGGAAGCAGCTGATCCCGCGGCGGGGGTCATCCGAGTTGCGGGCAAAGACGGTGTAGAAGTCGGCCTCGCCGCCGTGCGTGACCCACGCCTTGGTGCCGCGGATCCGGTAGGAGCCGTTGTGGCGCGTGGCCCGCGTGCGCATCGCGCCCGGGTCGCTGCCCGCGTCCGCCTCGGAGAGACAGTAGGCGCCGAGCTGTTGTCCGCCGAGGAGCTCGGGCAGCCAGCGCTCCTGCTGCTGGGGCGAGCCGTGAGCGGCCACGGCCAGGCAGGCCAGGCCGTGCACGCTCAGCCCCACCCCGACGCTGGCCCAGGCGCCGCCGATCTCCTCCAGAGCCTGGAGGTAGACCTCATAGTCGAGCCCTCCGCCGCCCCAGCGCTCGTCGAAGGGCATGGCCAGGAGGCCCAGGCCTCCGAGGGCGGTGAACACGTCCCGCGGGAACCGGTGCTCGGCCTCGGCAGCGGCGACACGCGGGCTGAGCTCCCGGGCGGCGAAGTCGTGGGCCAGGTCAACGATCGCCTCGGCCTCGGGTGTGGGGAGCATCCGTTCGGCGGGCATCGAGCCGGAGCCTACGCCGCTTGACCCCAATAACGTCCATAACCCCGCACCGCGGAGAGGGTTGGCGACGTTGACCATCGCCAACCACAACAACCTCCCCAACCCCCGTCGAGAGCTCGGGGTGGCGGAGGTTATTGAGGTCAATTTCCGGTGTATTGCGCCAACAGGTCGCGCAACTCCGCCGCGTTGCGCACCGAATAGTCCCGGTAGCAGTTGTTCATCAGCAGATGACTCTCGGCGGCCTGCTCCACCGCCTCGGCCACCGGAGGGACCAGCGCGCGCAGCTCCTCGGTGGAGTACAGGTAGCGAAATCGCTCGGCGGCGGTGCGGGTCCGGGCCTTCCACGTCTCGTCGTTGCGTCCGTGGAAGCGGACGATCAGCAGATCCTCCCGAGTGGCCTCGAACACCTGGGGCAGACCGGAACTCGCGGGGGCATCGAGGCAGACCAGGGCCAGCCCGTTCGAGCGCAGCAGATCCAGAGTGCGGTCGCGGTCGTGCTCCCCGGCCAGCCAGGCCGGGGAGCGAAACTCCACGCAGATCCGGATGCCGGACGAGCCGAGCCGCTCCGGCAGGGCCTCGATTTCCTGCCGGTTGTCCCGGCGCGGACCGAACCACGGCGGGTACTGGAACAGCACCGCCCCCAGCCGGCCGGCCTCGGCCAGCGGCGCCAGCGCAGCCGCGAAACGACGCCAGGCCTCCTCCAGCGCCTCAGGAGAAAGGTGCTTGGCGTACAGGTTGCGCTTCGACACGACCTCGTCCGGCAGCTCCTCGCGCAGATCCTTCCACAGGCTCTGGGGACGGGTGGGGTGCCCGGTCAAAAGCGAGTACGCCTTCACGTCGAATCGGAAGCCCTCCGGGGTGCGCTGCGCCCACAGCCCGGCCTGCTCGGCGGAGGGTGGCGCGTAGTAGGTGGAGTCGATCTCGGCGAGTGGGAACCGGGCCGCGTAGAAGCGCAGCCGGTCCTCAGCGCTCATCGTCTTGCGCGGGTACCAGTCGCTCTCCCGGACCAGAGTGGGATCGGTCCACGAGCAACTGCCGGTGAGCACGCGATGCTGACCGATGTGCAGGTCGGGGCCGAGCTCCTCGGACATCACGGCCGACGTTACCCGCTACGGTCCGCCGCGATGATCCCCGTCTTCGACGGCCACAACGACGCCCTGACCAAGCCCGATCATGCTGACCTGGCCAGCGGCCGGACCGGTGGGCATCTGGACCTGCCCCGGATGCGAGCGGGAGGGATGCGGGGCGGCATCTTCGCCGTGTTCGCCACCTCAGAGCCGGACGATCATTTCACCCCGGTCGAGCGTGACGACGGCGTGACGGAGATGGAATATTCACCTCCGCTCGGCCACCCCGAGGCCGCGGCCCTGTCCACGGCGGCGGCCGGCCGGCTGCTGTCCCTCCAGCGGTCCGGTCACCTGAAGGTGGCCACCCGCATCGAGCATCTTGACCACGCTCTGGCCGCACCCGAGCTCCCGCCGGTGGCGGTGCTGCACCTGGAGGGGGCCGAGGCGATCGACCCCGAGCTGGAGTCGCTGGACACCTGGTATGAGGCGGGACTGCGCTCTCTGGGCCCGGTCTGGAGCCGGGCCAACGCGTTCGGCCACGGCGTCCCGTTCATCTTCCCCTCCTCCCCCGATACCGGACCCGGCCTGACGCCGGCCGGGATGCGGCTGGTCCGGCGGTGCGCGGAGCTCGGCGTCCTGGTCGATCTCAGCCATCTCAACGAGGCTGGCTTCTGGGACGTGGCCCGGCTCGAGCCCGGCCCGCTGGTGGCCTCGCATGCCGGCGCCCACGCGCTGTCGCCCTGCTCCCGGAACCTGACCGATGAGCAACTGGACGCCATCGCCGCCACGGGCGGGTTGGTGGGGATCGTCTTCGCGTGCGCGTTCCTGCGGGCGGACTGCGCGGACGACGAGGACACCCCGCTCAGCGTGATCGCCGAGCACGCTCGCTACGTGGCCGACCGGATCGGCGTTGAGCACGTGGCGCTCGGCTCTGACTTCGACGGCACGCTGATCCCGGCGCCGCTCAAAGACGTCGCGGGTCTGCCTCGCCTGCTGCAGGCGCTGGCGGACGCCGGCTTCAACAGCGAGGAGCTCGAGGCGATCGCCTGGCACAACTGGCGGCGAGTGCTGGCAGCCTGGTGGAATGGATAGAGCAATGGACTCGACCGCCGAGCTGATCGTGCGCTGCCTGGAGAACGAGGGCGTCACCCATGTCTTCGGCATCCCCGGAGAGGAGAACATCCACCTCGTCCAGGCGCTGGCCGACTCCTCGATCCGCTACGTGCTGGTCCGCCACGAGCAGGCGGCGTCGTTCATGGCCGAGGTCTACGGGCGCCTGACCGGCCGGGCCGGAGTGTGCTCGGCCACGCTGGGCCCCGGGGCGATCAATCTCCTCCTGGGGGTGGCCGACGCCACGACGAACTCCACTCCCGTGGTGGCGCTGTCGGCCCAGGTGGGCCGCAACCGGGCCTTCAAGGAGTCACACCAGGGCGTGGACCTGGTGTCGATGTTCAACCCGGTCACAAAATGGTCGGAGCTGATCGCCACGCCGGAGGCGGTTCCCGAAATGATCCGCAAGGCGTTCAAGCTGGCCCAGACCGAGCGGCCGGGCGCCGTCTACCTGGCCGTGCCCGAGGATGTGGAGAAGGCACCCGCGGCCGCGGACGCCCGGCCGCTGGCGGTCAACATCCCGCGCAGCGACGAGCCCTCAGCCAGCCAGCTGCGGCGGGCCGCGGGAGCGCTGCGCGCCGCGCGCAGCCCGGTCGTCCTGGCCGGTCATGGGGCCGCCCGGGCGGGAGCCGCCGAGGCGCTGAGGCGGTTCGCCGAGGCGCTGAACGTCCCGGTGGCCACCACCTTCCACGGCAAGGGCGTGTTCCCCGACGACCATCCGCTGGCGCTGGGCGCCGTCGGCTTCATGCGCAAGGACTATGTGAACTTCGGCTTTGATCGCTCGGACGCGGTGATCGCGGTCGGCTACGAGCTCCAGGAGTTCGATCCGGTCCGGATCAACCCGCACGGCGACAAGACGATCATCCACATCCACCGCTTTCCAGCCGAGGTGGACCGGCACTATCAGGTCGAGGTGGGGTTGCAGTCAGATATACCCCACACACTGGACGCGCTGGCGGCGGCGGTCGGCCGCCCCTTCGAGCCGGCCGCGGCCGAACAGCAGATACGCCGCATGCTCGCCCGCGAGCTGGAGCGGGGAGCCGCCGACGATCGGTTCCCGCTCACTCCGGCTCGTATCGTGGCCGACACCCGCGAGGCGATGGGGCGCGAGGACATCGTGCTCGTCGACACCGGCGCCTTGAAGATGTGGATGGCCCGCCTGTATCCCACCTACGAGCCCAACACCTGCCTGATCTCCAACGGGCTCTCGACGATGGCCTGGACTGTGCCCGGCGCGATCGGAGCCAAGCTCGCCCGGCCGGACGTACGGGTGCTGGTCGCGACCGGCGACGGGGGCTTTTTGATGAACTCCCAGGAGATCGAAACGGCGCTGCGGGAGCGGATCCCGATGGTGATCGTGATCTGGGTGGACGACGAGTACGGGCTGATCACCTGGAAGATGGACCTGGAGCTGGGCGAGAGCCGTGACACGGCCTTCTCCAACCCCGATTTCGTGGCGTACGCCGAGAGCTTCGGCGCTCGCGGGTACCGGATCGAGCAGGCCGATCAGCTGCTGCCCACGCTGCGCCGGGCGCTGGACGACGAGACCGTCTCAGTGATCGCCTGCCCGGTCGACTACGCGGCCAACCTCCAGCTCACCGACGCCCTGGGGGAACTGGACGAGTCGCTGTCCTGAATGCCCGAGCCAGACGCCGGGCGCGGCCGGCCAGCCGCGCCCGGTACCCAGGTCAGACGGCCAGCCGCGCCCGGTACCCAGGTCAGCCGGCCAGGCCGACGATCGGATGCTTGGGCCTGATCGCCGGCAGCGGCTCGGCGTTGCCGAACGGGAGCACGCTCCCGCCGCTCTCCACCATCCAGTAGCCGGCGCGATCCCTGGTCGTCGTCAGCCCGGTGAAGCTGGAGTTCCGGTAACCCTCGTGGTAGGGAGAGCCGTAGAACGGGGCTCCGCCGACGTTGTAGATGTTGCCGTGCGACGTCCACACCCACGCCCCACCTCCGGGTGCGGCGGCGATCCCCCGCACCGCGTAGGAGGAACGGACCGCCGGCAGGGAGGTGGCGTCGCCGTAGGAGAAGATCTGGCCGGCCGAGTCGACCACCCAGTAACCGCGGCCGTCGACCGTGACGGCCATTCCGGTGATCGTCGAGACGTGCTTGCGCGATGCGTGGGGAGAGCCGTAGAAGGGCGCTCCGTTCAGGTTGTAGAGGTTGCCGTAGGCGCTCAGGAGATAGAAGCCGCCGCCGGGAGCCCCGGCCATGCCGATGATCGGGTGGGACGGCTTCACGCCGCGGCTCGATCCGGCGTCGCCGTAGTGGAACACCCTCCCACCCCTGTCGGCCAGCCAGTAGCCCTTGCCGTCTCTGGTGGGGGCCATCGCGCTGATCGTCGAGACGCCCGAGTTCACCGCCGAGCCGTAGAACGCCGCGCCGAGCGCGTTGTAGACGTTGCCGTAGGCGGTGAACAGGTAGTAGCTGGAGGTGGGGACCGGCTCGACCTGGGCCGTCAGGGGCGAGATGGCCGCCGACCCGGTGCCCAGGGCATTGCCGGCGGTCTCGGCCACCTCGATCATCTTGCCGACGTCGGCGCTCTGCACCTTGTAGGTCTGCCCCGTCGCGCCGGCGATTGCGGTGCAACTGGCCGCGGAGCCGTTGCAGCGGTACCACTTGTAGGTGTAAGAGGACGGGCTCCCGAACCAGCCGCCGTGGTGTTCGTGCAGGATCTGAGTCACGTACGCGTTGCCCGAGATCGTGGGCGGGGAGGTGCTGGTGGGAGGACCGGAGGCGGCCGAGGCGCTGCTCCCCTCGGCCGCCGTGGCAGCGTCGAGGTAGTCCTGGTCGATGTTCATCGTGACGCCGCCATAGGTCTTGTTGACCCCGCCGGAGTACTGGTGCAGGCGCCGATGCCCGGTCCACTCGCCGGTCGGGACGTAAGAGTCGCTCGTGGTCGCCGAGCCATTCCAGTCGGCGAACCACAGCTCGTCGGGCTCGGGGTAGCCGGTTCCCCACTGCGCGACGAGGTCGGCGATGCCCGAGCCACCGCTGCTGTAGATGCCGGACAGAAAGCCGTCCGCATGCAGCTGGTTGGTCCAGGCCTTCAGGAAGGCCAGCACGGCGTTCGTGTTGGTGCTGGTGCGGTTGTAGCCCTCCATGTCGAAGTACAGGGGATTGCCAGGGCCGATGCCGATCGCGAGGGCCTGCGTGACCGCATCCTTGGCGGCCGCAGTTCCTTGGGAGGTGGCGGAGGAGGGGGTGATGCCCTTGCAGCCGCAGGAGTTATTCGGCGCCTGGAGGCCCACGTAGATCGGAATCACGTGCCAGGCCGCCTCCGACTCTGCCGTGACCCAGGACGAGGTCAGGTTGGTCTGCGAGCAGGCCCGGTTGGTGCCGCCGATGTAGACGCCGATCGCCCGGTAGGGCGAGCTGCCCCAGGAAGACATGTGGGACTCGCTGGGCGTGGAGCAGACGTCGAAGCCCTTGCCGGTGTAGATCTCGCCCGGGGTCGATGTGGAGGTGGCGGCGGTGACGGCAGCCGAGCGGGCCGAGCTGGCCCGAACCTGGGCGGTGCTGAGCGACGCCGTGGAACTCGAGGCCGGAGCGCGCGGTGCGGCGGCGGCCATCGACCGCACGGACTTGAACCCAAGCGCTCGCTGCACCAGCCGCGGGCTGCGGTTCCACGTGGCCAGCGCCAAGACACCGGTCCGGCTGACCCGGCGGGTCACATCGGCGCCGTTCATCCCGGCCGGCACGGAGGTGCCTGCCGGCTCGACCAGGATGGCCTCGGTGCGCCCGATCGCCCGGCCGGGGCAGGACTCGTTGGCGCCCGGGCGCCCCAGGTACACCGCATGGCGGTTGAAGCGAACGCACGTCGCCGGATGGGCGGCCAGGTTATACACGGGCCAGGAGCGCGGCACCCGGACGCTGTACCCGCGGTAGGTGACCTTCTTGCTGGCGCCCGCGGCCCCGGCGGCGGCGGGCAGGCTGAGGACCAGGAGGGCGAGGAGAAGCGCGGCTGCCAGGCCGCGCGCGCAATGTCTATCGGCGGGGTTTCGCGGGGGGAAGGTCAAGAGACTCCGGGGACGAGACGAATGGGTTCCTGATTGTTTTCGGCTCAGACCACGTCGGCTTGACCCCCGGAAGCCGACATGCGTTTAGAACCGAACACGCGCACGCGAGTTGCGGCCGGGTGTAGGAGCAACCTAAGGATCAGGGTCTACGGCGCAGCGGTAATCCCGCCGCGAAGGCCGTCCGAGCCTGGGCGCGGCTCAGGTAGTGGTTGACCACCAGCTGGGAGAGGACGTGCTGCTGGCGGGTCCGTCCCAGGGCGTAGTCGGTCTCCGGGTCGTAGGCGCTCGGAGCCTGGAGAAGCCCGGCCAGCATGGCCGCCTCGCCCCAGGTCAGGTCCTGCGGCTCGGTGTGGAAGTAACCGCGCGCCGCCGCCGTCACGCCCCAATATCCGTTGCCGTAATAGACGCTGTTGAGGTACATCTGGATCATCTGCGGCTTGGAGTAGTTGAGCGCCAGCTTCACCCCCAGGCCGATCTCGCGCAGTGTTCCCAGCACCCCGCCCTGACGGCCGTAGAGGTTCTTGGCCAGCTGCTGGTCGATCGTGCTGCCGCCCGGATCGCCCTCGGCCTGCAGCGTGGCCAGGGCAGCGCGGCCGGCCCCGGACAGCACATTGATGACCACGTTGTCGTAGAAGTGCTCGTCCTCGGTCGAGACGACGGCGGCGACCAGCCGGCGGGGCGCCGGCAGCGGTGCCGTCGACTCGTGGTGCTGAGCGAGGATCGCGCGGACGCGCGACGGGGCGTTGCCGACGCCGGGCAGCGTGAACAGGTAAATGGCGGAGGCCAGGGCCAGCAGGACGACGATTCCGGCGAGCGCGACGACCAGCCGACCGAGGATCCGCAGCAGCGACCGGCGGCGACTGTGGGCGGTAGTGGCGACCACCACTCCGTACATGATGCTGGAGGTATCGCCACCTGACCAATTCAGCACAGGAACGGGTAACTCCGATCCGCGATGTTCAACGAGGACGGCCCCGCCTGGGGATCGAGCGGGAGTGCGGACGCCATCGAGGTGATGGAGTCCGCCGACGGCGTGGCCGTACTCGCGCTGAGTGGCGAGCTCGACATCGCCCGTACGCCCCGCCTGCGGGTCGCGATAAACGAGGTCCTGCGTGCCCATCCTGCGGCCCTGGTGATCGACCTGTGCCAGGTCAGCTTCGCCGACTCAACCGCGCTGGCCCTGCTGCTCAACGCCCAGCGCCGCGCCACCGAGCAGGGCACACCTCTGCGGCTGGCGTGCAACGTCGCCACCACGCTCGAGCTGCTCTCGCTCACGCGCCTGGACCGGGAGTTCGAGATCCACCGGTCGCGCCGGTCGGCGATCCGCGCCTCTCGGCCGAGTGCCTGATCCGGCCCACGACCTGATCCGGCCGCGGGCGCCGGCTCAGGCGGCGACGTCGAGACACTCGGTGGCGGGCACCACCGCAGCTCGCATGTTGCGCTCCATCATCCGCAGCGCGGCATCCGCCAGGTCAGGATCGATGTGGGCCACCGCATCGCAGGGAATGATCACATCGAAGTGTCGGACGTAGGCATCCAGGGCCGAATACAGGATGCACTGCTCGGTCACCTGTCCGGCCAGGACCAGCCGCTCGATCTCGAGCTGGCGCAGCATGTACTCCAGCTGGGTCTCGTAGAAGACAGAGTGGCGGGCCTTGACCACGAACGGGACGTCGTCCGGCGGGATGATCGGCTCGATCAGCGAGCGGTCGCGCCCCTCCAGTGCCCGCTTGACCAGCTCTCCGCGACCGGCGGTCCAGTCCTGCTGGTTGTCGTTTACATAGACGACCGAAACGTCGCGCGTGCGAGCGGCCGCCACGAGCCGGCCGATCTCCCCCACCACCTCGCGCGCCGAGTCCATCAGCGGCTCGGCGTCCTCGTGCTCGTAGGGGTTGAGCATGTCCGTGACGATCACGGCCAGCGACATCAGGTCCGGCTTTCGGTCACGGCTTGAACACCACCTTGAAGGTCCCGTCAACCTTGCCCTGGAAGTCGGCATAGGCCTGGGGAGCATCGGTGAGCGGCACGTGGTGGCTGGCGTAGCTCTCGACGCCCAGCGGGTCGGTGTCGGTCAGGAGGGGCACGATCTCGTCCACCCAATGCTTGACGTTGGCCTGGCCCACGCGCAGGGTGAGCTGCTTGTCGAAGATCTGCAGCAGGTTCAGCGGGTCGGCGGTGCCGCCGTAAACCCCCGACAACGAGATCGTGCCGCCGCGGCGGACGATCTCGACTGCGCTGTTCAGCGCGGCCAGGCGATCGATTCCGGCGGTCTCCATGACCTTCCTGGCGACCGAGTCGGGCATCAGCCCGGCCAGCGTGTGAGCCAGCTTGCCGCCGGGAGAGCCGTGAGCCTCCATGCCCACCGCGTCGATCACCGAATCCGCTCCGCGCCCGCCCGTGAGCTCGCGCACCGCACCGGCCAGATCGTTGGTCGCGCCCAGATCGATGGTGTGCACGCCGTGCGAGACCGCGCGGCGCAGGCGGTCCTCCACCAGGTCGATCCCGATCACCTGACCGGCTCCCAGATGCTGAGCGATGCGGGTGGACATCTCTCCGATCGGGCCCAGCCCGAGCACGACGACGCTGCCGCCGTCCGGGATGTTTGCGTACTTGACCGCCTGCCAGGCGGTCGGCAGCACGTCGGACAGGAACAGAAAGCGATCGTCGGACGGACCCTCCGGGACCTTGATCGGGCCGTAGTGCGCCTGAGGGACGCGCAGATATTCAGCCTGTCCCCCGGGCACCTGGCCGTACAGCTTCGTATAGCCGAACAGCGAGGCGCCGGTGCCCTGCTCGGTGTTCTGCGTCGTCTCGCACTGCGACTGCAGCCCGTGCTCGCACATGAAGCAGCTGCCGCAGGAGATGTTGAACGGAATCACCACGCGGTCACCAACCTTGATGTTGGTAACCGCTGCACCCACCTCTTCCACGATCCCCATCGGCTCGTGCCCGAGGATGTCCCCCTCGCC
Source organism: Solirubrobacteraceae bacterium (assembly GCA_035551795.1). GTDB lineage: Bacteria > Actinomycetota > Thermoleophilia > Solirubrobacterales > Solirubrobacteraceae > Palsa-465. The sequence goes on from DASZMP010000024.1 coordinate 13,076, forward strand.
CAGGAACGGGCCCATCACCTCGTAGAGGTGGAGGTCCGACCCGCACAGGCCGGATGAGGTAACCCGGATGATCGCGTCGGTGGCCTGCTCGATCTTGGGATCCTCGACGCTGTCCACCCGCACGTCGCGCTTGCCGTGCCAGACGAGAGCTTTCATGGGGTCCTTTCTCCCTTGTCCTTAGGTCCCCGGTGGGTCTTCCCGGTGCGCCGGGAGGGAAACCCGCCCCAGATCGGGCGGACCGAAGCTTCGGAGCCCGCTCAGCGCGGGATCGTCGAGCGAGATCGCGAGATCTTCCCGCGAGACAGGCGACGGCGGCGGCGCACGCGCTCAACCGCCAGGGTCAGCCCGCAGACAATCAGCACCAGCAGTGCCACCAACGCCGTGATCGCCAGCCCGGGCGCGGCGAGGATGAGGATCAGCGCCACGATCACGGCCACCCCCACCTCGATCTGCCAGGCCCTGATTTTCATAAGGGCAGACGGCGGTAGAGCGGACGGGGCAGGTGCCGCAGGACCATGAACACGTAGCGGATGGCTCCCGGGACCCAGATCGTGTGCGCGCGGCCGGGCAGCGCCTGCGCCGTGGCCTCGGCCACCGCCTCGGGGGTGGTCGAGAACGGCGGCCCCTTCAGACCGGCGGTCATGCGGGTCTTGACGAAGCCCGGGCGCACCACCAGCACGCGCACACCGCTGTTCTGCAGGCTGTCGGCCAGTCCCTGAGCCAGCGCATCCAGGCCGGCCTTGGCCGCTCCATACACGGCGTTGGCGGCTCGGGGCCGCTCCACGGCTGCGCTGGACAGCACGATCAGGGTGCCCCGCCCCTGCTCGCGCAGCCGCCGCATTGCGCTCATCATCAGGGACCCGGCGCCGACGAAGTCGACGCGCATGATCTCGAGTGCCCGGTCGGGCGGCGCGTCGAGGCCTTCCTGCGCACCGAGCTGACCCACCGCCAGAACCACGAGGTCGAAACCGCCCGCGCGGGAGAAGACCTCGGCCACGGCGGCCTCGTGCGCGCCGAGGTCGTCGGCGTCGACCTCGAGCACCCCTCCGCCTGTCGGCCCCGGCGCCGGCAGGGCCCGGAGCGCCTGGTCGAGCGCCGTCCGGTTGCGTCCGATCAGGAACGGCTGGATGGGACCGTCGGCGGACAGCCGCCGGAGCACGCTCAGGCCGATCTCAGAGGTGCCGCCGATCAGCAGCACCCGACGCGCGGAGGTCGCGGTCACGGCGCACCCGCCTGCACCAGGCCGGTGCGCACACCCAGATCCGACTGCCAGAGCCCGTCCGGATCGAGCCGATCACGCACCTCTCGCCATTCGCCCAGACGCGGGTACATGGCCCGGGTCGTCTCTGGGCCCAGCCGGGCGTCCTTGCTCAGATACACGCGGCCCGCCGCCTCGCACACCAGCTGATCGCAGCGATCAAGCGCCGGCAGAAGGGCCGGCGCAGCCCGGGGGAGATCCAGCGCCAGTGTCCAGCCCTCCATCGGAAACGACAACATTCCCGTTCCGGCCGGGCCGAAGTCCTTGAGCACCGCCAGATAGCAGGGAACCCCGGCCGCCCGGAGCGTCTCCAGCACCCTGTCGATGATCGATTCGGCTCCGCGCGGCACCACGAACTGATACTGGACGAAGCCGCGCGGTCCGTACAGGCGCGGCCAGGCGTCCAGCCCGTCGAGCGGGAACATGTGCGTGGCAAAGCCCTCCGGCGTGGCCCTGGCGGCGCGCGGCGAGCTACGGAAGCGGAGCTCATTGAAGGCCGCCACGGTGGCCGGCTGGAGCAGGCCGGCGGGCCACCAGGAGGGAACCTGCGCGCGAGCCGGCCGGGTGGCCAGTCGCGCCGACAGCTCTCCCTCATCCAGATGGGCGGCTCGGGTGACCACCCCGCGCGGGCCCCGAGGGCTCAGCAGGTCCAGCCACGCCACCCGATGCTCCCCGCCGGGCTGGTCCAGCAGCGCGTACACCTCGTCCAGATCACCGGCGCGGTCGGTGTCGACCGAGAGCATCGCGCTCATCACGGCGCGCAGCTGGATCCGGGCCCAGACGATCACGCCGGTCAGTCCCATGCCTCCCACCGTGGCCTCAAATTCCGGGGATCCGGGCTCCAGTTCGCGCAGCCGGCCGTCGGCGGTGAGCAACCCGATCGCGCGGACGTGCCGAGAGAAGGTTCCCAGGGTTGCGTGGTTCTTGCCATGGATGTCGCTGGCGATCGCGCCGCCCACCGTCACGTGCTGGGTGCCGGGGACCACCGGCACGATCCAGCCGCGTGAGGCGCCGACGGCCAGCAGCTCACGGAGGCTCACGCCCGCCGCCGCGCTGACCAACCCAGTTCCGCCATCAAGCGTGACCCAGCGAAGCGCGGAGGTGTCGATCGCCGTTCCGCCCTGGCGCTGCGCCGCGTCTCCATAGCTGCGACCGAGACCGCGGGGGATCGCGCCGCGGCCATCGAGGCGGCGCAGGCCGGCCTTCAGCTGAGGCAGATCCCGCGGCGCCCAGCGCTCCACCCGACCCGGCTCGCCTCCGCCCCAGCCGGTCACGGGGACGGGACGAGACTCCATTTCATCGCCCACCCATGAGGTTCTCTGGCTGTCAGCTCTCGGCGTTGACACCGAACGCGAACAGTATGAGCCAGACCAGCGAGATCAGCTGGAGGCGCCGGTCGTTGAGGAGCACATCCTCGGGCGCCTCTCCGGATCCTCGCCGCAGGTGCCATCCATAGCGGAGCAGGGCGAGAGCGAAGGGCAGGATGGTCAGGGGGCGCCAGGGAATCCCGTCGACCGTGGGAATCGCGAATGCCCAGGCGCAGTAGGCGGCCAGCGCGCCCAGCGCGGATCCCAGCAGGATCAGCTGGAGTCCGGTCGGGCTGTAGCGCCGGAGAACCGCCCGGCCGCCGGCGGTGAGCCGTCCGGGCCGGCACAGCTCGGAGTGGCGCTTGCCGGCGGCGGCCAGGATGGCGCCAAACGTGATCACGAGCAGGAACCAGCTGGACAGGGTCACCGGGGCAGCGACGCCGCCGCCGACGGCTCGCAGCACGAACCCGCCGGCCACGGCGAGGACGTCCAGCCCGGCGACGTGGCGCCACAGCATCGTGTAGCTCACGGTCAGGACCACATAGCCGAGCCCGACGAGCCCCAGCAGCGGCCGGATGCCGACGCACAGCAGCAGGCCGGCGGCGATCGAGGCGATTCCGGTCGTCGTGGCGGCACGCGGGCTCAGCTCGCCCGCGGCGACCGGTCGGAGGCGCTTGCGCGGGTGCAGGCGGTCCTCCTCGGCGTCACGTACGTCGTTGATGGCATAGATGCCCGAGGCGAGCATGCAGAAGGCGGCGCAGGCCAGGACCACCCGCACCGGCACGTCGTCATGTCCCAGGGCGCCGGCCGCCGCCGGCGCCGCGATCACCAGGAGATTCTTGATCCACTGCCGGGGACGGGCGGTGGCGACGACAGCGCGCAGCCGGCCTCGGACGAGCGCCTGCGGCTCGGCATCGAGCAACACAATGTTGTCCTCCCCGGACATTGCGGTGGAGCGTAGGCTTCCCAGTTCAACCGGTTCTGTGTGAATCGTGAGTGCCCTCTCACGTTGGCTTAAGAAGTGATCCTCCCACCTGGGGCATCCTAGCCCCGTGGCTACGCGTGATCCGATGAGGTACCGCTCGAGCGAGATGCTCCCCCCGCCCGCCTCGGTGCGAGAGGTCCGCCGGCTCCCCCAGCGGCTGCCGCGGCGTCCGCGCCGGGGCGCCCGGATCCGGCGGATCGCCGCGATGGCCGCCGGGTTGGCCCTGATCCCGGCGCTGGTCTCCTATGCGGGGACGATGGCCGGCCGGTCGGACTCGAGCTTTTCGATTCGCTCGCTGGAGTGGGTCACGTCGAACGGGGGCCGGGGCCTGGTCAACCGCATCGAGACGATCTACTACTCGCTGACGGCACCCTCCAAGGGCGGCCCGGCGCTCAAGCGGCTGCCCAACCTGCCGGGCAGCGCGGTGGCGTCAGGTCGCGCCATACACCACCGTGTCCCCCATTACGAGCCGCCCCGGATCAAGCCCCTGATCCATCCGGCCCTGCCCGGCGAGGGCGTCTGGCGCTCTACGTTCGCCCACCACCACGGCCCGCCCCCGGTGCTCGTGACGAGCTTCCGCAGCAATCCGGCGTACCCGCAGCTGGTGGCCGGCGTGGCCTGGATCGACCACACCGAGACGACCACCTGGCTGTACCCCGGGATCCAGGAGCCTGCGGTGCCGATGACCGACCGGGGACCGGAGGAGGTGCCGATGAGCATGCGCAGACGCCTGGTCGCCACGTTCAACAGCGCCTTCAAGCTGCAGGACTCCGGTGGCGGGTTTGCCGACGGCGGCCACACCTACACCCCGATGAAGGACGGGGTGGCCACGTTCGTCCGCTACAAGGATGGCCGAATCGATGTGATCGACTGGAACCACGGCCCCACGGCTCCATCCGATGTCGGCTATGCCCGGCAGAACCTGCCGCTGATCGTCAACCACGGAAAGCTCAACTCGAACCTGTCCGACGGACCGGAGTGGGGAGCCACGCTCGGCAACGCTGTTCAGGTGTGGCGCTCCGCGGTCGGCGTCGACAAGCACGGAAACCTGATCTACGCCGCAGCCGACTACCAGACCGTGGGGTCGCTGGCCCGGATCATGCAGCGCGCCGGAGCGGTGCGGGCGATGGAGCTGGACATCAACGCCTACTGGCCGAGCTTCATCACCTACAAGCACCGCGGCGCGGTGGGCGCGCGCAACCTCCTGCCGGGCATGATCCGCTCGCCGTTGCGGTACCTGACCCCGGACGATCGGGACTTCTTCGCCGTCTACCTCAAGTAGTCGCCGGCCCGGGAGCCCAACCCATCCCGAGCCAGCGACTCAGCTTGCCGCGTGCATGCTGACGCCACGCTGCTTCTCGTAGGCCTCCACGAACTGCAGCCACAGCTCGCTGCGGGTGGGGAACGGCGCGATCGCGTGGGCAATGCGCTGCACGGGCACTTCGCCAACCACGGCGATCGTGGCCGCCTGGAGGAAGTCGGACATCTCGGGGCCGACGAACGTGACACCGACGAGCAGGTCCCGGGACTCGTCGACCACGAACCGGGTCTTGCCGTCGGCGCCCCGGCCGTAGAAGCTGCCGCCGGCGTTGGCCTCGGTGTCCAGGTCGATCGGCACCGCCGAGATACCCTGCTCCCGCGCTTGGTCCAGGGTCAGGCCGACCGCGGCCACCTGGGGGTCCGTGAACACCACCCGCGGGGCTCCGGTGCGATCCTGGACGGCCGACGCCGGCTCGCCGAGGATCACGTCGGCCGCCACCCGCGCCTGGTACTTACCCGAGTGCGTGAGCAGAGAGCGACCGTTCACGTCGCCGATCGCGTACAGCCACGGGTGTGCGGGCACCTGAAGATGGTCGTCGACCTCCACGTATCCCTCCCCGGGCAGCCCGACGCTCTCCAGCCCGAGTCCCTCCGTGCGCGGTGTGCGCCCGATCGCCACGAGCAGATGCGTCCCGGTAACGCTCTGGCCAGACTCCAACTCCACCGACACCTCCTCCCCGGTTCGCCGCACCTCCGCGGCCTTGGTGCCCAGATGGATCTCCACCCCGGCGCCGCGGAGGCCGTCGCCCACCAGTTCCCCGGCGAACGGCTCCTCGCGGGCCAGCAGCCGGTCGAGCGCCTCGATCACCGTGACCTGGGAACCCAATGACGACCAGGCCTGAGCCATCTCCACGCCAACCACCCCGCCTCCCAGCACGAGCAGCCGTGGGGGCACGGACTTGCTGGTCGTAATCTCGCGATTTGACCAGGCGTCGGCCTCGGCAAGTCCGGGGATCGGCGGAAACAGCGCCGCGCTGCCTACGGCCAGCACCACGGCGTCCCGGGCGGCGAGCACGTCGTCTCCCACCCGGACTCGCCGCTCACCCTCCAGCCGGGCCGGCCCGCGCACCAGTTCGATGGCCCGATCCTCCAGCCATGGCAGGTGCGAGGAGTCATCCAGATCGTGGATGACCTCGTCGCGCCGGTCCAGCACGGCCTGCACATCGAGGTCTCCGGTGGCCGCCTGGGCGGCGCCGGGTAGGCGGCGCGCCTCACGCAGCGCCTCGGCGGGGCGCAACAACGATTTGGACGGCATGCACGCGTAGTACGAGCACTCCCCGCCCACCAGCTCGCGCTCGACGAGCGCCACCCGCTTATCGCCACGACCCCGCAGGCGTCCCGCCAGCACCTCGCCGGCCGGACCACCGCCGATCACAACGACGTCGAACTCTCTGTCCATGTACGCCCTTTCCGGCCGTTCTCGAGGCCCGGCCACGTTACGGGTCCCTCGGCCTGCAAGCATCCCATATGACATGCCGCCCGATCTCGACGTCTGGCTCCCCGGTGCACAGATCCGCGTCCGTCACCGCCGCGAGGCGCAGGCCGATCCGGCCGAGCTCTGGGCAGCCGCCCAGGCCGTCCGCCTGCGCGACGCGCGAAACCTGGGGCGCCTGGTGCGCCTGCGCATCCCCGGCCTCTCGCCTGACCTGCGCTTCGACGAGATGTTCCGCGCCCCACCCTTCTACGTCCTGTTCGAGGACGAGCTGACGCTCGTGTCGGGATTGGTCGGGCGGATCTGGACGATGCGCCGTGATTATCCGAGCCTGAGCGGGGCCGACGAGTTCCGCTCCTGGTCACGGCGCGGGACGGTCAGGGTGCTGTTCGCCAACTGGGTGCAGCCGACGGACGACGGGCAAGCCGCGCTGGTCAGCGAGACGCGCGTGCAAGCGGTCGACCGGCGGGGCCGGTTGGGTCTGGCCGCCGTCCGGCCGCTGATCTCCAGCTCCCATCAGCTGGTCAGCCGCGACGGGATCCGGGCGGCGTTGCGCGGGGTGGGAGACAGCCGGGGCGCGGACCTGGCCGAGAGCGAGCCGTCAGCCGACCAGGCCGACGGCGCCTAGCGCCAGCCGCCGGCGCAACAGCGGCGCCACCCGGTAGCGCTCCTCGCCGAGCTCGCGGTGCAGCGCGTCGAGCACGGCGACCACATGGGGCAGGCCGATCAGACGCGACCAGGCCACCGGCCCCCGCGGATGGCTGAGGCCGAGCTCCAGTCCGGCGTCCACGTCCTCAGGGGTCCCGTTGCCCTCGCTGATCAGGAATGCGGCCTCGTTGATGAGCTGGGCCACGATCCGGCCCAGGACCAGGCCGGGAGCGTCGCCCACCAGCTCCTCGCGGCAGCCGACCGCCCCGATGAGCTCGCGCAGCCGCTCCAGCGAAATCTCATCGGTGGCGGGAGTGTGGGTGAGCTCGATGACGCCGGTACCGGCCAGCGGCGGCACCACATGGAAGCCCACCGCCTCGGGATCCAGCTCATGCAGCGAGCCGTCGTGGAGCAGCCGTGCCCGCGGCCCGGGACCCGGTTCGGCACCGTCACACACGAGGGTCAGCCATGGCGCGTCGTGCCCGGGCCCGCGCCGGACCTCGAACCCGGCCTGCTGAGCCGCCTCGGCGAGCTCACCGGCGACCGGCAAGTCGCCGGTGACGAGGACCACCCGCCCAAAGCCGCCGCCGATTTCAGGAGGCTCGGGGTCCTGCGGGCGGTACTGACCCGGTCGCGTCCCGGCCTCGTAGGAGTACCAACCGCGGCCGGTTTTGCGACCCAGCCGGCCGGCCATCACCATCCGGGCCTGGAGTGGCGAGGGCTGGTAGCGGGGCTCGCCATAGCTCTGTCGCTGGAACGCCTCAGCCACCGCATGGTTGGTGTCGAGCCCGACCAGGTCCTGGAGCTCGAACGGGCCCATCCGGAAGCCCCCCTCCATGCGCACGATCCGGTCGATCTGCTCCACCTCGGCCACCCGCTCGGTCAGCAGTCGCAGCGATACCAGGGAGAAGGGGCGGTTACAGCGGTTGACCAGGAAGCCGGCCACGTCGGCGGCCTCGATCACGCGCTTGCCCATCGCATCCCCCACCGCCCGGGCCACACCCAGCGCCTCGGGAGTCGACTGGGCACCCGCCACCACCTCCACCAGCGCCATCACCGGCGCCGGGTTGAAGAAGTGCAGCCCGACCACGCGCCCCGGTTCCTGGGTGCCGGCGGCGATCTCGGTCACCGCCAGCGAGGATGTGTTGGTGGCCAGTACGCAGCCCGGGCCAACCACGTCGGCCAGCTGGCGAAACAGCTCACGCTTGAGCTCGATTCGCTCCGGCGCCGCCTCGATCACGATCCCGCACGGGGCCAGCTTGCCCAGCTCCGAAACCGCTTCGACTCGCGTGCGGATGTCCTTGGCTTCATCCGGCGTCAACCGGCCGCGCTGCACCAGATGCTCGAGCCCGCCATCGAGCTTCTCGATGCCTGCGTTCAGCGCCTCGGGCACGGCGTCGTAGAGCAGCGTGCGAGCTCCGGCCTGGGCGGCCAGCTGGGCGATGCCGGCCCCCATGGTGCCCGCGCCGACGACGCCGATCACCTCCGGAACCTGGCCGGAAGTAGTGCTCATACGAGCACTCTATGCAACGGCATGTTGCGGAAGCGTCCATCCTGGGCAGAATGCCCGTGGCAGACATGCCTGCACAACCTGCTTGGACTCCGATATCCCCCCGACCGCCCAAAGGGCTCGGGCAAGTAGTCCTACCCCCGGTCGGCCCCGAGGTAGCACCGGCCACGCAGGTCCGCTTGCTCTACCGCCTGAGCGACCCCAGCCTGTCCGAGCTGGGTCTGGAGGACTTCCTCGACGAGCTGCTGAACCGGGTCCAGGACGCGCTCAACGTGGACACCGTCGCCATCCTCCTGCTCGACGAGGAGAACCAGCAGCTGGTGGCCCGCGCCGCCAAGGGCGTGGAGGAGGAAGTGGCGGCGGGCGTGCGCGTCCCCCTCGGACAGGGATTTGCCGGCCGCATCGCCCTGGAGCGGGTGGCCATCTTCATCTCCGATGTCGATCACGCCGACATCCTCAACCCGATTCTCAGGCAGAAGGGCATCCGGTCGCTCCTGGGAGTGCCCCTGATCGTGGAAGGCGATCTGATCGGCGTCCTGCACGTCGGGTCGATGAAGCCCCGCAGCTTCGGTCAGCAGGACCTGGCACTGCTCCAGGTGGCGGCCGCCCGGGCGGCACCGGGGATCGAGCGGGCCCGCCTGCACTCGGCCCTGGAGCACGAGCACCGGAGCGCGATGCTCCTGCAGCGCAGCCTGCTGCCCAAGAAGCTGGCCCGCGTGATGGGGATCGGCACGGCGGCGCAGTACCTGCCGGCCACCGACGAGGTCGGCGGCGACTGGTATGACCTGTTCGAGCTGCCCGGCGGACATCTGGGAGTCGCCATCGGCGATGTCGTGGGGCATGGCCTGGCCGCCGCCGCGCTGATGGGGCAGCTGCGTACGGCGCTCCACGCCTACGCGATCGCCGGTCACAGCCCCGGACGCGCCCTGGAGCTGCTCGACCGATTCCTGCAGGCGATGCCCGACTTCGCCATGGCCACCGCCGCCTACGGCGTCCTCGAGCCCGAGACGGGCCGGCTGACACTGGCCAGCGCGGGGCACCTTCCGCCGGTGGTGCTGTCCCCCCATGGTCCGCGGCTGGTGGAGACCGAGCCCTCGGCGCCGCTCGGCGCGATGTCATTCGGACACCGGCCGGAGCTCGAGACCCGGCTCGACCACGGCGAGACGCTGGTCATGTACACGGACGGACTGGTGGAGCGGCCCGGAGTGCCGGTCACCGACAGCATCGAGCTGCTGGTGGAGACGATCTCGCCCGCTCGAACGGCCGCGGAGGCATGCCAGCTGGCCGTGGAGCTGGTCCCTCTCGAAGGCCTCAAGGACGACCTCGCGGTGGTGGCACTGACGAACGGCGAGATCCCGGAGGTGCTCGAGCTGCATGCGGCGGCTCGCCCGGATCAGCTGGCCGAGATCCGGCGGAACATCCGCCGCTGGCTGCACGACCACGGTGCCACCGACGAAGAGATCACCGAGATCACCCTGGCCGCCAACGAAGCGTGCGCCAACGCGGTGGAACACGCCTACTCGCCTGCCCCCGCCCAGTTCTTCTTCACGGCCAGGGCGCGCGACCGAGTGGTCACCATCACCGTTACCGATGGGGGCAGCTGGCGCCAGCCGCGCGGTCTGGATCGCGGACGCGGCTTGCGGATCATGGACGCCGCGATGGACGCTGTGGAAATCCGTGAGGCCGCGGAGGGCGGCACCGAGATCACGCTGACGCGGCGCCTCGGCAGATGAAGCTGGCCGATCTGGAATTCGACATGCGGGATACCACGGCGGTGGCCAAGATCACCGGCGAGATCGACCTGTCAAACGTCACCACGATCCGGGACGCGCTGACTGAGGGGGTGCCGAACCACGCTCTGGCGCTGGTCCTGGACCTCTCACCGATCACCTACCTGGACAGCTCGGGCATCCAGCTGATCTACCGGCTCCGGGAGGATCTCCGCATGCGCGGCCAGGATCTGGTCCTGGTGATTCCGCCGGTCTCGGCGGCCAACGCGGCGCTCCGCCTGGCCGGAGTGGAGCATCACATCAAGACGGCGCCCGGGTTGGAGGCGGCGCTGTCCTGCCTCCAGAGCGAGGACTGACGCCGGGTCTCAGGCCGGCGGGTCGGCCGCAGTCCTCAGGCCCCACCGCGCCAGCGCGGCTTCGGGATCGCGTCCGGCGGGAGTGGCCTCGGCGGCGGTCCGGCTGAACCGGGGAGCTGGTCCGGGCTGGCGGACGCCGCCGAGCTCGATGAACGTCCGGCGCGCCGCCAGATGTGGATGCTCGGCGGCGTCGAACAGCCCGCGCACAGCCGTCACGCATGCGTCCTCTGACTCGAACAGCTCCACCCACTCCGCCGTCGACCGGCTGACGAAAATCTCCTGGAAGCGCTGCTTGAACTCCGCCCAGCGGGCGCGATCGAACTGCGGCATCTCCTCAGCCGGGATCTGGAGCAGCGCCAGCAGGCGGGCGTAGAACTGGGGCTCGAGCGCCCCCACCGCCATGTGGCCGCCATCCGCCGTGGCGTACACCTCGTAGAAGTGGGCGCCCGAGTCGAGCAGGTTCGTTCCCGGCTCCCCACTCCAACCGCCAGCCGCGTGGAGGCCGTGGATCAGGGCGGTCAGCAGCGCGGCGCCGTCCACCATCGCCGCATCGACGACCTGTCCCTGCCCGGAAACCCGAGCCTCGAGCAAGGCGCAAACCACGCCGAAGGCCAGGAACATGGCCCCGCCGCCGTAGTCGCCCACCAGGTTCAGGGCGAACATCGGCGGCTGGCCGGTGCGCCGCGTGGCCCCGAGGGCCCCGCCGAGGGCGATGTAGTTGATGTCGTGCCCGGCCACTCCGGCCATTGGGCCGATCTGCCCGTATCCGGTCATCCGTCCGTAGACGAGGCGAGGGTTGCGCGCGTGCAGGTCGACCGGGCCCAGCCCGAGCCTCTCCATCGCGCCGGGGCGGAACCCCTCGATTAGCGCGTCGGCCCTCTGCGCCAGCGCGTACACGGCCTCGCGGCCAGCCTGCGACTTGAGGTCCATCGAGACGGTCTGGCGGCCGCGCAGCGTCGGGTCGGTGGCAGGCTGGACTCCCAGCTGGCCGCCCGGCCGGTCGATCCGCAGCACGTCCGCGCCCATGTCGGCCAGCAGCATCCCCGCGAACGGGTTCGGTCCGATCCCGCCGATCTCCAGCACCCGGATCCCCGCCAGCGGGCCCACGGGGCCGAGCATAACCCGGCCGGTTGACCGGCGCAGTTTCGCCCCGCGCCTCTTACAATTGGCTCACGTGAACGCAGGGGTCCACTGGAAGGGGGCGGATCCGTCTACGAGCAGGAGCTCGCCGGGGTTGACCGCGGTCCGATCCGGGGATCGGCCCCGCGGCCACGAGGGCACGACCGAGACCGAGGCGGCGATCTTCGACGCCACCGAGCGCCTGTTGGCCGACGAGTCCCTGCACGAGCTCAGCGTCGCCCAGATCATCTCGGCCGCCGGGATCTCCCGAGCCACGTTCTACTTCTACTTCAGCTCCAAGTTCGCCGTGCTCGGTGGCCTGGTGGCCCGGGTCAGCGACGAGATCTTCGACGTGGTCCAGCCGTTTGTGCAGCGCCAGGAATCGGTTGCACCAGAGCAGGCGATGCGCGAGAGCCTGACTGCAGCGGTCGCGCTCTGGCAGCGCCACCGCCCGGCCCTGCGGGCCGTCCACGAACACTGGAACACCACCGACCAGCTGCGGGACCTGTGGATCAGTGTGATGGCCCGGTTCACCCGGGCCGTCGCCGCCGAGCTCGAGCGTCAGAAGCACGCCGGGCTGGCTCGTCACTCGATCGACAGCCAGACGATTGCCGCCACGCTCATCTGGAGCACGGTCCAGTGCCTGTATGTGGCCGGAATGGGCGTGGAGCCGAACCTCCCCGACGAGCAGGCCGCACTGTCTGCCCTGATTACGCTCTGGCGCTCGTCGTTGTACGGGAACTGAGCCCTCCCTAACCCGCGTTGAGCGGCCCCTGGTCCACGGCGCGACGCCGCAGGCGCAGCTGCGCGGGCCCGATCACCCGCAGGGCCGGCGGCATGATCGGGGTACATGCCCGAGTCACCCGCCCGAGCCGCTGAAAGTGGCGCTCGTCGCGGTCGGTCCACGGAATCTGCAACCGGCTCCGCAGTCCGGCGGGTAGCAATCCGACGCCGCCCAACCACAGCGCTCGTCTGGCCGGCACCCGCGCCGCACGCCAGATGACGCCCGGAAGGGGCACCGGCGGCGGCTTGGACGCCCGCACGGCCCGCACCACGGAGCCGACCGATTCGGTCAGGGTCAGCTGCCGATCGATCGTCGTCTCGAGATAGGCGCGGAAGTCGGTCCAGTTGTCCGGCAGCTCTGTCTCCCGCACGCCGATCAGCTGGCCCAGCCCGCGATACTCGCGGACGAACTGATCTCGCTGGCTGAGCGTCATCGGCTGCCCGAAATGGGCGTGGCCGGTGATGTAGGAGTCCAGCAGCGTGGCGTGCACCCACGCGTAGGGAGCCGGTTCGAGCGCGCTGTACGGGCGGCCGTCCGGTCGCACGCCGCGAAAGCGCGCGTGCATCTCCCGCAGGCGGCGGCCCGCCTGCACGGCCTGCGGGCCGCCATAGATCAGCAGGGTCACGTAGTCCAGCGAGCCCAGCAGTCGCTGCCAGGGCCTCGCCTCGAAGTCAGAGAAATCCTGCACGCCGGCAGACACCACCGGATGGGCCACCTGCAGGAGCAGCGGGTAGAGCATCACCAGGTACAGGCGGGGGTCGCTGCCGTACCGCCAGCTCACCGAGTCAGGACCAACGATTGGGGGCTGCACCACGCCTGATTGTCGTGGTTGGGGCGCCCCTGTGACGGGGCGCCCCGTTCCCGCTCGCCGGGGTCTGAGAACCCGTTTACGGACCGGTGAACATGTCCGGGTCCGGCCCCGTCCGCTCACCCCGGTCGAGCTGCTCGATCTGACGCAGCTCATCGCCGGAGAGCTCGAAGTCGAACAGATCGAAGTTCTGCTTGATTCGCTCGGGCGTGACCGACTTGGGGATCACGATGTTGCCCAGCTGCAGGTGCCAGCGAAGCACCACCTGTCCGGGAGTGCGGTCGCGCGCCTCAGCGATCGAGGTGATCGTCGAATCCTCCAGAACCGTCCCCTGGGCCAGGGGGCTCCAGGCCTCGGTGGCGATGCCCATCGAGCTGTGCACCTGGCGCAGCTCAGGCTGCTGCAGTTGCGGGTGCAGCTCGACCTGGTTGAGGACCGGGGTGACCCCGGTCTCGTCCAGCAGCCGCTGGAGGTGGTCGGGCTGGAAGTTGGATACGCCGATCGAGCGGACGAGTCCCTCGTTCTGGGCCTCGATGAACCCCCTCCAGGTGTCCACGTACCTGTCACGCGAGGGGACCGGCCAGTGGATCAGGTACAAATCGACGTGATCGAAGCCGAGGCGCTTAAGGCTGTTGTGGAGCGCCCGCCTGGCCTCCTCGTAGCCGTGGTCGCTGTTGAGGCACTTGGTCGTGACGAACACCTCGTCGCGCTTCAGGCCGGAGTTGCGGATCGCCTGCCCCACCTCGGCCTCGTTCTGATAGGCGGCCGCGGTGTCGATCTGGCGGTAGCCGGTCTCCAGCGCACGGCTCACGGCCTCGGCGGTGTCCTGCGCTGGAATCTGGAAGACGCCGAAGCCGAGCTGCGGGATCTCGGCGTCGTCTGTCAGGGTGATCAAGGGAACGTTGCTGGTTGATGTGCTCATGAGGATGTCCTTCCCAACCACCGAGTTCTCACACGCGACCAACCTCCCCGTCCGCCGCGCGTTTCACCACGCAGGACCGACATTGGCGCGAGCCGAGCGCCCCAATCGGCAAGGTGGCCACATGAATCCCCCCAGCAGCCCCACGGATCGCGACGAACTGATACGGCTCCACCTCCCGCTGGCCTACCGGCTGGCCGCCTGTTTTCGCGGGTTTGGTGAGTCCTACGAGGACCTGGTTCAGACCGCCGAGGTCGGCCTGGTCACCGCGGCCGGGCGCTTCGAACCCGCCCGGAGCTTGGCGTTCCGGGCGTTTGCCACGCCGATCATCACCGCCGAGCTCCGCCGCTCTGTGGGCGAGTCAGACGCCGGCCCCCGGCGGTCGCACCGGCGGCTGGCCGACGGGCGCACCCGGCAGATCAACGGGGCCCAGCGCCGGATCTCCGGCGCCCTGGGCCGGGACTCGCGGGTCCAGGGTCTGGCCCGGCTGCTGGCCGTGGACGGCGACGTGGTGGCCGACGCCCTGCTCAGCGCCGCCGGACGCGAGGCCGTGACGCTCAACCTCCCGGTGCGGCGGCAGACCGGCCGGCCGCGTGGCGCCTCGGTGACACCGCGAGCGGCCTGACGGGTCAGGCCTGGGCTGGGACACAGCGTCCCAGTCCCTAGCCCGACGTGCATGAGAATTCCTTATGTGCGGGCATCTATCCTTGGTCTACCGTTTGCAAGCAATCGTCTCTGACCAAGGAGTCAGGAGTCACTGATGCCGACATATGAGGAACTGGGATTTGGCCGTGGGGCGACCATCTCCAGGGACAGCACCCGAACCCTGTTCGGACAGGTCATGGGCCTGGTGGCCTTCACCTGCGGGTTCGCGGCACTGGGCGCCTACGTAGCCAAGAGCATGACGGGCGGGACCGGGATCGTCTTCTTCATCCTGGCCTTCGCCTGCATCTTCGGGCTCAACATCGCATCCCGCCGCGGGCACGAGCAGCTGGCGACCGCCCTGCTGTTCGGGATGGGCCTGCTGCTGGGCATGGCCGTCGCTCCCGTGGTCGACTACTACGCCCACGCCAACCCTGGCGTGGTCTACCAGGCAGCCGGCGCAACGGGCGGGTTCGTGGGTGTTCTGGGCACGATCGGATACGCCACCCGGCGTGATCTCTCGTCCTGGTACAGGACGCTGTTCTGGGCGCTGCTGGCGCTGATCGTGTTCGGGCTGATCACGCTGTTCGTGACCGTCCCCCACGCCAACATCATCTACTGCGTGGCCGGGCTGGTGATCTTCGGCGCATTCACCGTGTTTGACTTCAACCGCCTGCGCACCGGGAAGATGATGGTCGGGCCGGTACCCATCGCCGCCAGCATTTTCCTGGACATCTTCAACGTGTTCCTGCTCTTCCTGAGCCTGTTCGGCGGGGGCGGCAACCGCCGCTGACACTCGCGCCCTGGGTGGCGCTGGGGCTGCCGGTTTTGAGCATGCGGGTCGCCCGTTCGGCGCGGCCCGCGTGTGTTTGGGCTGCTGCGGGTTTGCCAGGCGGCTGTGTCGGTCCGTGGTTTCGCGTACCCTCCCACCCGGTGCAGGGAGTGAAACGCTTCAGTGAACGTGCGGTTAGGCGCCTCGCGCGCCGGGGGGCCGCCGGCGGGCCGGGCCGCCACCAGGGGGAATGCGATCGGAAGACGTTCTTCCGATCGCGGCAGGCTTGGCGACCGGAAGTTCCCTGACCGACAGGAGCCTGCCGGGCGCTCCGGGCGACCTCGGATGGGTCGCCTGGAGCCGGGACCACCGCGGCGGGGATCGAATTACCGGCTCTTCGCCTGCGCGCCTGAGTCGGTGCGGCGGCGGCGGCGCCAGCCGAACTCGAGCGAGACGCCCGTGAGGACGACGCCCACCACGCCGATCACCGTGAGAGGCGTCGGGGCATTTTGAGCAAGCTCCGCGCGGACAGCTTGGCCGTGCGAAGCTTGGCCGCCCGGCCAATGCCCAGGGGTTGTCGTTGCCGCAGGATTCACGCCCCGATGGCCGCAGACATCATCGTCTCCTACGACGGCACCCCCAACGACGACGACGCCCTGGCCCTGGGCCAGGCGCTCGCGGCGAGCGGAGCCACGCTGGCGCTGGCCTACGTGCGCCATTCGCGGGAATTCGACCAGCACCGCGAGGAGCTCGCCGAGCACGACGCGCAGCGCCGCCTCAGCGCCGGACTTGCCGCGCTGGCGGATCCGAGCGTGGCCACGCACGTGGTGTTCAGCGCCGCTACCGACCGGGGCCTGGAGCAGTTGGCCGCCGAGCAGGGCGCCAGGCTGATCGTGTTCGGCTCGGACTACCGCACCACGCCGGGACGAGCCGAACCGGGCAATACGGCTCAGCGGCTGCTGGAGGGAGCGCCCGTGGCGATCGCGGTGGCCCAGGCGGGGCTGCGCCTGGGACCGGGCTCGCGCATCGGCACGGTCGGGGTGGCCC
>DASZMP010000025.1:0-14345 GCA_035551795.1 Solirubrobacteraceae bacterium
CGGCCGTAGAGCAGCTTGAAGAAGCGCCGCAGCAGCCTGGTGCGCCCGGCCCGGTAGGGGAACATGAACGGCTCCCGCTTGAGCGCCCGGCGGGTGATCAGCAGCGACTGGGTCTTGCAGTACTTGCGGATCCCGCCTGAGCCGTGACGGGTGCCCAGCCCGGACGACTTCCAGCCGCCCATCGGCAGGTTCAGCGCCGAGTAGTTGATCATCGCGTCGTTGACGCACACCACCCCGGCCTGAAGCCGCCGCGCCGCCGCCTCACCGCGCTTTACGTCTCTGGTCCACACGCTCGCCTGGAGTCCGAATTCGGAGTCGTTGGCCAGCCTGATCCCATCCTCCAGGTCGGGGATGCGCATGATCGGCAGCGTCGGCCCGAACGTCTCCTCCCGCATGCAGCTCATGGAGTGGTCGACGTCGACCAGCACGGTGGGCTCGAAGAACCGCCCCGGGCCGGTTGCCGGGTGTCCACCGGTCACCACCTTGGCACCCTTGGCCACGGCGTCCTTGACGTGGGCGTCGATGATGTCGAGCTGCGGGGGGAAGATGACGGCCCCGACGTCCACGCTGCCCTCTCCGTGCGGCGCGCCCTGGCGCAGCTGCCGCACGTTCTCGGTCACCCGCTGCACGAACTCCTCGTACACCGGTTCCTCCACGTACACGCGTTCCACCGAGATGCACACCTGGCCGGCGTTGCTCATCGAGTAGTACGTGGCCGCGTTGGCGGCTCGCTCGATGTCCGCGTCCGCGCAGACGATCATCGGGTCCTTGCCGCCCAGCTCCAGATAACAGGGGATCACGGCGTCGGCGGCGGCCTTCATCACGGCCTTGCCGGTGCGGGTCGAGCCGGTGAACATCACGCAGTTGACCTCACCGATCAGCGCGGCCCCGGTGGCGCCGTCACCCGTGGCCACCTGGAAGACGTCGGCGGGAATCCCGCACTCCCGCAGCATCTCCTCCATGAGCAGAGAGCTCAGGGGAGTGATCTCGCTGGGCTTGAGGATCACGCTGTTGCCCGCCATCAGCGCGGGGATGCAGTCACCGAACGAGTTGACGATCGGGTAGTTCCACGGGCCGATCACCCCGACCACGCCCACCGGCTCGTAGCGCACGATCAGCTTCTTGCCGACGGCGATCGGGTTGTTCCAGGAGGGGACGTGCTCATCGGCCAGATACTTCTCGGCCTGCTTGGCCCAGAACGCCAGCGCGGTGACCGTGTACAGGAAGTCGGTCAGCTGCGCGTCCTCCCACGTCTTGCCGGTCTCGGACACGACCTTCTCGATGACACGCTCGGCGTTGGCCAGCAGCCATTTGCGCGCCCGGTGCATGACCGCCGCCCGGCCGTCGAATCCGAGTTCGAGCCAGCCCGGCTGGGCGGCGCGAGCCCGCCGCGCCATGTCCTGCAGTTCGGCGGGCTCCAGCTTCGAAACCGTGCCGACAACCTCGCCAGTGGCCGGATTCTCCACCGGGATCGTGGAGCCCGAGCTCCCGTTGGTGGTGCCCCCGGGGTCCTGCTGCTCGACGCTTGCCATCTGGACTCCTTTGCGCTGGAGGGTCCGCACGTGACGGGTCCCAGGGCGGCAAGGTTAGCCCAACCGGCCCCTCCGGTCGGACGGGCCGCTCAGCCCTCCTGGAAGTCGATCGAGTCGATCTTCGGGGGATCGACCGGCCGGTCTCCCGCGCCCGTCCGGATCGCTTCGATGGCGGCGACGGTGTCCATTCCTCCGCTCACCTGACCGAAAACGGTGTGCCTGCCGTCCAGCCACGGGCAAGCATCGGCGGTGACGATGAAGAACTGCGACCCGTTGGTGTTGGGTCCGGCGTTGGCCATGGCCAGTGCGCCGCGGATGATCTTGTGCGAGTTGAACTCGTCCTCGAACGTGTAGCCGGGACCGCCCATGCCGGTTCCGTCCGGGTCACCGCCCTGGATCATGAAGTCCGGGATCACGCGATGGAAGATCACTCCGTCGTAGAAGTTCTCCCCGGCCAGCTTCTTGAAGTTGGCCACCGTCTTGGGCGCGTCCTCGTCGAACAGCTCGAAGCTGATCGTTCCCAGCGTTGTGTTCATGTTGGCTGTACTCATCGTCGTGACGCTAACAGGAGGCGGTCGATCGGGCTTCCCGCCGTCTGAAACGGCCGCGATGAAGGGTGGACGGGCCGGCCATGGTGTTCGAGCGCGCAAATCGTTCGTGAGCGGCGCGATTTGCGCGCTCAGACGCGAAAAACGTGTTCGGGCGCGCAAATCGACGGCCCGCTGCGCGATTTGCGCGCTCAGACACCGTCGGAGCGCCCTCAACCCGCCTCAACCCGTCCCGGGCTCCCGTCCCGGGCCGTCCCTCCCGTCCCGGGCCACCCTGTCCCGGAGCGGCCCGCCGCTCAGGCGCGCGCCAGCTCCAGGCGCAGCGGATGCCCGCGCACCTCGGTGCCGTCCGCCTGTTCCAGCACTCGCTCGGCCTGGGCCGCGGGCACCTCGGCAAACGAGAACCGCTCCAGCACTCGCACGTTGTGAACCGCCTCGCCGTCGAGCCCGGTGCCCGCTGTCAGCGCGTGAATGATGTCCGAGGGCTCGAGGCCCTCGGCCCGGCCCGCGCCGATGATCAGCTTGCGCAGCTCCACCCGCCCGTCGGTGTCCTGGTGAGGCTTGGAGTGTCGTCGCGGCTTGGGGGTGACCGCCGTCGGTGCCACATGGGCATCCTTGACCCACGGAGCCAGCTTGACACCGGCGTTGTTCTCGATCGCCTCGATGTCCCGGCGCTGGCGCGGCTCGTAGAGGGTGATCGCCCTGCCGCTGCGCCCGACCCGGCCCGTGCGGCCGATGCGGTGGACATAGACATCAGGCGAGGTGGGGACGTCGAAGTTGATCACGTGGGACACCGTGGAGATGTCCAGGCCGCGGGCGGCCACGTCGGTGGCCACCAGCAGCGGGCTGCGGCCGCCCTTGAAGGCGAGCATCACGCCGTCCCGGGAGCCCTGGCTCATGTCGCCGTGAAGCGCCCGCACGTTCATCCCGCGGTCGCGGAGCGTCCGGTAGAGCTGGTCGCAGCGGATCTTGGTGCGGACGAACACGATCGCCTGCTCCGGCCGCTCGGCCTGGAGCACGTCCACGAGCGCCGCGGCCTTCTCGCGCGCCTGCACCTCCAGCGCGAACTGCTCGACCGTGTCGACGGTCAGCGTGGCCGTCTTCACCTTGACGAGAACCGGGTCGTAGAGGTACTGGTCGGCGAGCCGCCGGATCTCGGGCGGCATGGTGGCCGAGAACAGCGCCGTCTGCCGGCTTGAGGGGGTCAGAGCCAGGATCCGCTCCACGTCCTCCAGGAAGCCGAGGTCGAGCATCTCATCCGCCTCGTCCAGAACCACGAAGCGGCAGGCGTGCAGGAGCAGCGAGTGACGGGAGATGAGATCCCTGACGCGCCCCACCGTGCCCACTACCACGTGGCCCCCGGCCCGCAGCTGAGCCTGCTGGCTGCGGATCGGCGCCCCGCCGAACACCGCCACCACGTCGACACCCTTGCGCTGTCCGTACGCGCGCAGAGCCTGGGTCACCTGGATGCACAACTCGCGGGTCGGCGTGAGGACGAGCCCCTGAACCTCCTGATCGTCGGGATCGACGTATTCCAACATCGGGATCCCGAACGCGGCCGTCTTGCCGGAACCGGTCTGCGCCTGACCGATCACATCCAGCCCCTGCAGCAGCGGCGGCATCGCCTGAGCCTGGATCGGGCTCGGTTCCTCGTAGCCCACGTCGTCCAGCGCTTGGAGGATCGGGGCTGAGAGGCCAAGTTCGGAAAAAGTGGTCATTGAACACTGAAGATAGACGGCGCCTACCGGAACCGCTGCGCCGGCGAGCGCGCCTGGACATCCCTCCCCATCCCGTGCTATCGTTCGGCACCTAATGGTTCGGTTCCTGATAATTCGCTAGCTAAGGAGGCGCGCGCAGTTGGCTACCCAGACGACCGACCGTATCGACCCGATGATCTGGAGGATCAGCTTCGTCGTCGTGATCGGATCGATCATGTCGATCCTGGACACGACGATCGTGAACGTGGCCCTGGACACGCTGTCCCGCGAGCTGCACTCCCCGATCAGCCAGATCCAATGGGTGGTGACCGGCTACATGCTGGCCCTGGCCGCCGTCATTCCCGTGACCGGCTGGGCAGCCCGCCGGGTCGGAGCCAAGCGCGTGTATCTGACCTCGCTGGTGCTGTTCACCCTCGGCTCGGCGCTGTGCGGCCTCGCGACCTCCCCGTCCGAGCTGATCATCTTCCGCGTCCTGCAGGGCCTGGGCGGCGGCATGATCCTGCCCATCGGCCAGTTGATCATGGCCGAGGCGGCTGGTCCGAAGCGGATGGGCCGGGTGATGAGCATCGTGGCCGTGCCCGCCATGCTCGCTCCGATCCTCGGCCCGACGATCGGCGGACTGATCGTTCAGAACATCAGCTGGCGCTGGATCTTCTATGTCAACGTGCCGATCGGCGTGATCGCCGTGCTGGCGGCGATGCGCACCCTTCCCTCGGTCAAGCCGGCGCCGACCGAGCGCCTGGACTACCTCGGCTTCATCCTCATGGCCACCGGCCTGCCCCTGCTCACCTACGGCCTGGCCGAGATCGGATCCACCGGCTCGTTCACTGCCGCCAAGGTGGTCTATCCGATCATCGGCGGGCTGCTGCTGGTCGGTGGCTTCATCGTCCACGCGCTCCGTATCCCACACCCCCTGCTCCAGCTACGGCTGTACCGGCGGCCGACCTTCTCCTCGGCATCGATCGCCATGTTCTGCCTGGGCGCGGCCCTCTTCGGAGCCATGATCCTGCTGCCGCTCTACTGGCAGGGGGTCCGGCACGAGAGCGTCGTCGACACCGGCCTGCTCACCTCGCCGCAGGGGCTCGGGATGGCGCTGATCATGCCGATCAGCGGAAGGCTGACCGATCGCCTGGGCGGCGGCCCGCTGGCTCTGGTCGGCGTTCTGATCACAGCGCTGGCGACGATCCCGTTTGGCCTGATCGGCGCCCACACCTCGATCGCCTTCCTGTTCGCCGCCATGTTCGTGCGCGGCATCGGCATCGGGTTCGCCTTCATGCCCGCGATGACCGCGGCGTTCGCCTCGCTGCAGCGAAACGAGCTGTCCGACGCCACGCCCCAGCTGAACGTTCTCCAGCGGCTCGGAGGCTCGATCGGAACGGCGATCCTGGCCGTGGTGCTGCAACGCTCGCTGACCGGGGCGCACACGCAGTCCGGCATCGCGAGCGCCTACGGCACGGCGTTCTGGTGGTCGGCCGGCCTGGCCGCCCTGGCCATCATCCCCTGCGTGGTGCTGGTGATCACCGAGCGCAAGGCCCGGCACCTGGCGTCGATAACGGCGGTAACGACCGATGAGCCGGCGGTGACCGAGGCGGTGGCGGTATGACCAGTGCCACCCCCACGCCGGCGCCGGTCTCCGCCGCGCCGGCCCCGGCGGGCCAGCAGCTCGAGCCCCACGAGCAGCTCGGGTTGGCGTTCAAGGCGGCGATGGCCGCCGTGCGCCGGCTCCGGGGACGGGAGACGCACCGGCCCGGTGCGCTCAGCAATGCCCAGTACGGGCTGCTGTTCAGTCTGTCCTTCCAGGCCGAGATGTCAGCCCGAGACCTGGCTGAGGCGGCGACTCTGTCTCCGGCCACGGTCACCCAGATGCTGGAGGGGCTGGAGGCCCACGGCCTGGTCAAACGGCTGCGTTCGGCCGAGGACAAGCGCGTGGTGCTGACCGCTCTGAGCGATCGGGGACGCGAGGTGGTGGAGAAGCATCGGGCGCAGGTCGAGCCCCGCTGGCGGGCCTCACTGGCCGAGTTCACCCCTGAGCAGCTGGCCACCGCCGCCGCGGTCCTGACCCGCCTGGCCCGGCACTTCGACGAGCTGTACGAGGCCACCGCCGAGGGGACCCCGCCCGATCAAGCCTGACGCACCAGTCCGTCGACATGCGGCACATCCTTGAGCGCGCCGCGGACCCCGAACCGGGTCTCGGCGCCCTCGCCGCGCTCCACGAAGCTCACCCGCGCCGGCAGCACGATCGGGCGTTTGAAGGCCACCTCGACCGTGAACGCGTCAGGCAATCGTGGCGCGAGCGCGGCCAGGCAGCGGGCCTTCGTCCACATCCCGTGCGCGATCGCCGACGGAAAGCCGAACAGCCGCGCGGTCAAGGGGTGGACGTGAATCGGATTGTAGTCGCCGGAGACTGCGGCGTAGCGCCGCCCGAGGTCGCCCGGGAGCTTCCACGTGGCCACCGCGGGCAATCCCTCCGACGAGGGCACGTCGGGGCCCGATGCCGCCCCGTCGCCGCCGCCGCGGTGCAGGTTGGTGGACACCTCGTGCCACACCAGCTCCTCGCCCACCCGGGCCTCGGTGCGCAGCGACACCTGGCGCCCGCGCGGGTGCGGCTCGATCGGCTCGGCCCACACGCGCAGACTGAACCGCTCCCCGGCGCGCAGCGGCCGGTGCTGGGTGATCCGGTTGAAGATGTGCACCAGCCCGATCGCCGGAAACGGAAACCCCGGATCGGTCATCAGCTTCAGGTGCAGCGGGAAGGCCAGCATGTGCGGGTAGGTGGTGGGCACGGTGTCCCGCAGGCCGAAGCCGCACACCCGGTCGTAGGCGGCCAGCCGGGAGCGGTCGACCTCGGCGTTGGGCAGGACCAGCACCTCATCGCTCACGTCGGCGGCCCGCCGGCCGCCGACTAGGGGGAGCGCCGAGACCCCCGGGACCATCCCGAGCGTCGCCCGCGCGAACAGCCCGCCCATGCCGGGGGCCCCGCTCAGCTCACGCTCCGCCATTACTGTCGCCCTCCAGAAAACGCCGTCACTTACGCCCCCAGCAGGCTCTGACCGCACACACGCACGACATTGCCGTTGACTCCGGCCGACCCGGGGCTGGCGAACCAGGCGATCGTCTCGGCCACATCGACGGGCAGACCGCCCTGGGACATGCTGTTCATCCGCCGTCCGGCCTCCCGGAGCCCGATCGGCATGGCGGCGGTCATCTGGGTCTCGATGAACCCCGGCGCCACCGCGTTGATCGTCTGGCCGCTCTTGGACAGGACCGGCGCATAGGCCTCCACCATGCCGATCACCCCGGCCTTTGACGTCGCGTAGTTCGTCTGCCCGGCGTTGCCGGCGATCGCGCTGATCGAGGACACGCAGATGATGCGGCCGTTCTCGTGGATCACGCCGCGCTCCAGCAGTTCGTGGTCGATGCGCTGCTCAGCACCCAGGTTGACCTCCAGCACCATGTCCCACTGGTCCTCGGTCATCCGCCCGAGCGTCTTGTCCCGGGTGACGCCGGCGTTGTGCACGACGATGTCCACGCCGCCATTCTCCTTCTGAAGGCGATCGGCGATCTCACCGGGCGCCTCGGCCGCGGTGATGTCCACGGCCAGCGTCGACCCACCCGTCTCGGCCGCCACCAGGGCCAGGTCCTCGGCCTGCGGCGGGATGTCCAGCCCGACGACATGCGCGCCGTCGCGGGCCAGCGTCTGGGCGATCGCCCGGCCGATCCCGCGTGAGGCTCCGGTGACCAGCGCGACCTTCCCGGCCAGCGGGCTCTCCCAGTCGGGCACCCCCGCGTCGCGTCGGCTCTTCGGTGGGGCGATCTGCACCACCTGGCCGGAGACATAGGCCGACTTGGGCGAGAGCAGGAAGCGCAGCGTCGATTCGATCAACGCCTCCGCCTTGGGCGCCACGTACACGAGCTGAGCTGTGGCGCCTCGCTTGACCTCCTTGCCCAGCGAGCGCATCAACCCCTCCAGCGCCCGCTGCGCCAGTGCCTGGCGGAGGTCCGAGCAGGACCTCGGCGGAGTGGCCAGGATCACGATCCGGCCCGAATTGCGCACCCGCCGGATCGTCGGATGGAAGAACTCATACGCCGCGCGCAGCTCCTCGCTGGAGGCAATGCCGGTGGCGTCGAACACCAGGGCCTTGAACCGTTGCTCAGGCTGGGCGGCCTCGGGGTTGAACACCTTGGCATCGCTACCGGCGGCAGCCAGCGCCGATCGGATGTCCTCCTGCATCGGGGAATGGACCTCGGCCCGGACGCCGGCCAGAACCCGCGCGACCGGCGCCGCCAGCCGGCCGCCGGGCGCCGCTCCGAACAGCACGGGACCACTGATCACCGGCTTGCTCGCCTCCCAGCGTTCGAGCGGAGCCGGTTGGGGCAGGCCGATCTGCTTCGAGATGACCTTGCCGATCGGCGTGTTGATCAGCTGTGAGTAACGGTCAGCCATCAGACGGCGGCCTCCATGATCGCGGTGACTCCAAGTCCGCCGGCGGCGCAGATCGAGATCACGCCGCGGGCGGAACCCGTCTCCATCAGCGTCTTGGCCAGGTTGGCCACGATGCGCCCGCCGGTGGCGCCGAACGGATGCCCGGCGCCGAGCGAGCCTCCGTTGACGTTCAGCTTGTCGCGATCGATCGCCCCCAGCGGCGCATCCAGTCCCAGGCGCTCGCGGCAGTAGACCGGGTCCTCCCACGCCTTCAGCGTGCACAGAACCTGGGCGGCGAACGCCTCGTGAATCTCGTAGAAGTCGAAGTCCTGCAGGCTCAGCCCGGCCCGCTGGAGCATGCGCGGCATCGCGTAGGTGGGCGCCATCAGCAGACCTTCGCGCTTGTGCACGTGGTCGACCGCGGCGGTCTGCGCACCGGTGAGGTACGCCTGCACCGGCAGGCCACGCACGCGCGCCCACACCTCGCTGGCCAGCAGTACCGTCGAGGCTCCGTCGCTCAGCGGCGTCGAGTTGCCCGCCGTCATCGTGCCCCCGGACCCGCCGAACACGGGGCGCAGCTTGGAGAGCTTCTCCAGGCTCGAGTCCGGCCGCAGGTTCTGATCGCGCTCGAGCCCCAGATAGGGCAGCACGAGATCGTCCTCGAACCCGCGGTCGTACGCGGCGGCCAGCTTGTGGTGGCTGGACACGGCCAGCTCGTCCTGTTCCTCGCGGGTGATGCCCCACTCCTGGGCCATGACCGCGGTGTGCTCGCCCATCGACATGCCGGTCCGGGGTTCGGCGTTGCGCGGAATCTCAGGCACGATCTGCTGGGGACGCAGCCGGGACAGGGCCCGCAACCGGGCCGCGTTTGACTTGGCCCGGTTGAGGTCCAGCAGGACCTCCCGCAGGTCTTCGTTGACCGCGATCGGAGCATCGGAAGTGGTGTCGACCCCGCCGGCGATGCCCACGTCGATCTGGCCCAGGGCGATCTTGTTGGACACGAGAATCGTCGCCTCCAGGCCAGTCCCGCACGCCTGCTGCACGTCGTAGGCCGGTGTCTGGGGGGCCAGCTTGGAGCCGAGCACCGATTCCCGGGTCAGGTTGAAGTCACGGCTGTGCTTGAGCACCGCTCCGGCCGCCACTTCGCCAACGGTCCCGCCCTCCAGGTTGAACTTCTCGGCCAGCGCGTCAAGCGTCGTGGTGAGCATGTCCTGGTTGGAGGCCCGGGAGTAGGGCCCAGCCTGCCGGGCGAAGGGGATCCGGATCCCGCCGAGCACGGCGACCCGGCGGACGGTTTGACTCATTTCAGGCGGCTCCTCGAGATCGACTTGTTACGGATGCGTAGGTTGGTGCTTCCCAGCCGAGCCACCGACGACACCGCCGGCTCGGTTCGCGGACGCTTTTGCGGTTACCCGTTCTCCGGGGTGCTGGTTGTGAAGGCGTCGCCCGAGGTGGCCCGGCGAATCAGAGCGGGCGCCAGGATGCGGGTGGCCGCGGCCAGCCAGTAGTAGCGAGGCGTGTAGCGCTCGGCTTTGCCACGCGGTCCGGTCTCGACAATCGCCTCGGCCACCACGTCCGGCGTGCTCACGATCCGCCGCGTCAGCGGCTTGGCTCTCAGCTCGGCCGCGGGGAAGCCCTCGGTGGCGATGAACCCCGGCAGCACCACCCCGACGTGAACGCCGTGAGCCTGCTCCTCCAGGTAGAGCGAGTCACTCCAGCCGATCAGAGCAAACTTGCTGGCCGAGTACGAGCCGGCGTTGCGACGGGATACTCGGCCCGACGTGCTGGCGACGTTGACGATCGAGACGGGGGCGGTCCAGCCCCGGGAGCTCATTGAATCCGGTGCCGGTTGCTGCGCGGTTCGATGCAGCAGTGGTAGCAAGGCTTCGGTGAGGCGCACCTGCGCGTCGAAGTTGACCTGCATGTGCCGCTGGACGTTGGCCCAGCCCGTGTCGGCAAACGCGCCGTTCCAGCGCGCGCCTGCGTTGTTGATCAGGAGGTGCAGCGCGCCGTGATCCTGCTGCACCCGCTCGGCGATCCGCGACGGGGCATCGTCGCTTGTCAGATCAGCGGCGATGACCGACGCCGCGCCGAGTTCGCCGGCCAACGCCCGCAGCCGCTCCTCGCGGCGGGCCACCAGCACCAGGTGGACACCCGGCTCCCGGGCCAGGCGCCGGGCGGTGGCCTCACCGATGCCGCTCGAGGCGCCGGTTATGAGCGCGACGAAGGTCATGAGGCGTACGAATGTAAACCGTTCGAGCCGCGGAGGGTGCCGTCGCCCCTGCCAGGCACGGGCGATACCGTTGCGCGGTGAGCCACAGCATCCTGGCGCTGGTCACCGTCCCATTCGTCACGGGCGTGATCGGCTACGTGACCAACTGGACGGGTGTGCTGATGCTCTTCTATCCCGTGCACTTCCGGGGACTGCGCGCGGAGTGGCTGACCCGGATCTCAGCCTATCTGCCCTACAAGGTCCGCCAGATCCCGGGCATCATGGTCGGCGGCATCGGCTGGCAGGGAATCGTTCCGTCCCGGGCGGCGAAGATGGGGAGCCTGGCCGTCGACGTGGGCATTGCCAAGCTCGGCACGCCGGCGGAGTTCTTTGCGGAGCTCGACCCGGACAAGATCTCCGACCACATCCTGAAGACGATGCGGGGAGAGACGCGGGAGACCATCGACCGTGTGATGAACCGGGATCAGCCCCGGCTGTGGAGCGAGCTGCCGCTGCCGCTGCGCGAGCTCGTCTACCAGCGCGTCGAGGCTCAACTTCCGGAGATCGTTCGCCACCTGACCCACCAGATCGCCGAGCACATCGACCAGCTCGTGGACGTCAAGCTGATGGTGATCCGTCGCTTTGACGAGGAGCCCGAGCTAGCCAACCGGGTGTTTTTGGACATGGGGCGGCGGGAGCTCAAGTTCATCCAGAACTTCGGGTTCGTGTTCGGGTTCGCGCTGGGCATCCCGGTCGCCGCGCTGACTTACTTCGTCGGCTTCTGGTGGCTTTTGCCGATCCTCGGCGTGCTGGTCGGCTACGTGACCAACTGGACGGCCCTGTGGATGATCTACGAGCCGCCGGAGACTCGCCACTACGGGCCGATCCGCTTTCAGGGACTGTTCGTGCGCCGCCAGCCGGAGGTCGCCGACGTGTACGCCCGGATCGTGGCCGATGAGATCGTGACGGTGGCCAACTTCGGCAACGAGCTCCTGCACGGCCCGCAGTCCGACCGGACCCGGGCGCTGATCGAGTCGTCGATGGAACCGGCTCTGGATCGGGCCACTGGGCGCGTGCGGCCGGCCGTCCGGGTGGCGCTGGGCTCCCGCGAGTACGACTCGATCCGCCGCTCGTTCGCCCACGAGCCGGTGGAGACGATGATGAACCCGCTGTCAGACCCGGAGTTCAACCGGACCCAGAGCGCGGCGATCCGTAAGCTGATCGCTGAGCGGATGCGAGAGATGCGCCCGAGCGAGTTCGCGGAGATGCTGCGGACAGCCACCCGAGAGGATGAGTGGCTGCTGCTGCTGCACGGCGCCGTGCTCGGCCTGGCCGGTGGCCTCATCCACCTGGGGATCTTCGGCTGAGCGATGGTCGATGACGAGCGCACAGCCGCCCGGCGCCGCCGCCGCCATGACCGCCGAGCTCGGCGCGACGCCGGGGATGCGCGCGCGGAGCGGGTAGCTGCTTTCTCAGTGGAAGAATTCGAGGCGCATCACGCCCAGGGCCGAGGAGAGGAGGCGGGGGTCACCGAGCCGATTGAGGTGGAGGCCGAGGTGGTGCTGGTCGAGCCCGAACCGGGGGCGGGCGAGGGCGCTGACGACGCGGAGGCCGAACCTGACGGGGGTCGCGGGTCGCGCACCGCACCTGACGGGGATCGCAGATCGCGCCGGGCACGCTCGCCAGATGCCGACCAGGGCGAGGAGGCGGCCGCCCGAGACGTGGTGCACCTCGACGATCCGGCCGAGGTGCTGCCGGCTCTGGCCAAGGTGGCGGCCGATCTGTGGATGCGGGCGGCGATCTGGGGGATGGAGACGTCCCTGCGCACCGGCGCCCGCGTGGCCCGGGCGACGATCGATCCTGAGGCCGCCGCCGAGCTCTATCAGGACCTGAGCGGGGGTCTGCGCGCCTACGCCCGCGAGTTCCTCGGGATCACGGAATTAGACGACCAGCTCACACAGCTCAAGCCGCTGGCCGGTGCCACGCTGGCCCGGAACGGCGGTGATCCGGGGGCGACCCTCCGGGAGCAGGGCGCCGAGCTGCTGCGCCAGGCGGCCGATGTGAGCCTTGAAGACGGCGTGCATCCGGCCTACGCGCGGATCCTCACCGAGCTGGCCCCCGACGAGGCACGGATCCTGCGCACCCTGGCCACCGACGGGCCGCAGCCGATGGTGGACATCCGGGAGACGAACCTGATCGGCATGGGCTCTCAGCTCATCCGGTCGGAGTTGAACATGATCGGCGCCCAGGCGGGGCTGCGCTACCGCGACCGGGTGGAGACCTACCTGGGGAACCTGTTGCGCCTGGGCCTGATCGAGCTGTCGGACACGGCCGGGGAGGACGCCATCGCCTATCAGGTCCTGGAGGCCCAGCCCGAGGTCCTGAGCACGATCAAGGAGACCCCGCGCGCCAAGACCGTCCACCGCAGCATTCGTCTCACCCCGTTCGGGGACGGCTTCTGCCGGGTATGCCTGCCTCTGGAGGCTTCGCCGCAGGACCCGGGCGATCTCACCCAGGCGAACATCTGACGTAGATTTCCCAGCCGGACCGGCAGGAGACATGAGACAGAAGCAGATGGCGGGATTATTGAGATGCAGCCGTTCCGGGAAGCAAAATCCTGATGTGATTGGTGCTCTTGGGCAGCTGACGGAGCGATACCCCGCGATCGCGGAGAGCGTTCCGAACGCCCGCGCGGCGGTGGCGGAGTTCGCCCGGCAGGCCGGCATGGCCAAGGACCGGATCGAGGGCCTGCGGTTGGCGGTTTCCGAAGCGGTCACCAATGTGGTGCGCCACGCCTACCCCTCGAGTTCAGGATCGGTGGCAGTGACCGCCGGACAGGCCGCCGACGAGCTGTGGGTGCTGGTCGCTGACCAGGGGCGTGGCCATCAGGCCCCCTCCCCCAACCCCGGACTTGGCTTCGGTCTGGGGATCATCGCCCACGAATGCGACGAGCTTGTGATCCTGGAGCGGTCCGGAGGCGGAACCGAAGTGCGGATGCGCTTCATGCTCAGTCGCAAGTCGCGAAGCGAGCGGTCGCCGATTGCCCGGCGGCGCCGTCCCGGCGCCTGACCTGGCCGGCGCTCAGTCTCTAGGATCGAGCCCTTCAGCGACGTCGCCACCCGTTTCGGTCTTCTGCACGACCATCCAGCCGTCGTGGCGCTCCACCACTTCCTCCACGTCGGGAATCCCGTGACCCTCGAGCACGACGAACCACCGACTGTTCCGCCGGATCCGCTCGTACTCCCGGTGACTGAGCTCCACAGGCTGGCCACACTGGGCCGCGCACTCGCAGCGGAACCGGATGACGGTGTCCTCCTGTTCAGGCCACAGGCCGCGGCCGATGGCCTCGTTGGCCTCCCGGAACAGCGACTCGTTGCGAGCGACGCGGCGCTCAGTGTCCTTGTCCATGACCGCGATGCTTACCACGTCTGGACGGCTAGCGATACATCACGCGCCATTAGGCAAGGCGCACGCGCGCCGTTCGGCCCGAAGCGCTCTTCAAGATCATCGTCCGAGCGCTCGCCGGCACAACGATCGCGTACACGTTGTTCGCAACCGGGGCGACCCGAGTGCGGCCGCCGCGCAGGCGCACCGTCACCGTACGGTTTCCGTCAGGCGCCAGGCCAATGACCATTCGGTGCCCGGAGATCCGGGAACCTTCGAGGAACAGTGAGCCCGCGGTCGCGGCTCAGGTTGATCAGTACCCGCCGGGCATACGCCTCCGGCGCCTCCGCCGCCGCGCGCCAGTGCGCCGATACGCGCGTCAGGGTGAGCTGGAGCTGGTTAAACGTCCGGCGCGGCCACCGGGTTGTCAAGCCCCCGCCTCGCCCGCAGCGCCAGCTCCAGCTCGAACCGCCCCTCCGCCGACTCCAGCCCCTCGCCGAGCAGGTCTCGCAGCTTGCCGATCCGGTA
>DASZMP010000026.1:0-3323 GCA_035551795.1 Solirubrobacteraceae bacterium
TCAACCTGATGTTCGGCCGCCCGGAGGGCGAGGGGATCACCGTATGAGCTTCTTCCGCTCCCGCTGGGTGCAGGCGCCGGCGCACGTGACCGAGCTGGCGCCCACCGCGTTGCCGGCCGGATTCCGGGCGGTCGGCGTGGAAGCGGGCATCAAGCCCGAGGGCCTCGACGTCGGCGTGCTCGTCTCCGACTCCCCGGCCACGGTGTCGGCCGCCCGCTTCACCACCAACGCACGGGTCGGCGCCCCGGTGATCGTCTCCCGAGACTCCGCCCGGGACCGCCTGCGGGCGATCGTGGCCAACTCCGGCGGCTCCAACACCGGCGACGGTGAACGGGGCATCGAGACAGCCAGGGCCAGCCAGGCCACCGCGGCCGAGTTGCTGGGCATCGAGCCCGCGCAGGTGGGCGTCGCCTCCACCGGCGTGATCGGGGTGGAGCTCCCACGCGAACCCCTGCTCACCGGGATCGCCCACGCCGTCCCGCGGCTGCAGGCTGATTCCGACACCTTCTCCCAGGCCATCCTGACCAGCGACCGGGGTCCGAAGCGCGGCTGCCTGGAGGTCGCCCTCCAGAACGGGACGGTGCGCATCTCGGCCCAGGCCAAGGGCGCCGGGATGATCTCGCCGCGCTACGCGACGACGTTCTGCTTCGTGCAGACCGACGCGGAAATGGACGCCGGCACCCTGGAGCTGCTCACCAGCGTGTGCGTCAGGCGATCGTTTGACCGGATCAGCGTGGACGGCCAGCTGTCGACCTCCGACACCGTGTTCACGATGGCGGGCGGCGCCTCCGGCATCCAGATCCACCCGGAGACCCCCGACGAACTCAAACTCGGCGAGGCGATGGACGCGCTGATGCGCCAGCTGGCCCTGGAGATCGTCCACGACGGCGAGGGCGCCAAGCGCGTGGGCAGGATCGTGGTCAGGGGCGATCCGGACCGAATCGGACCGGTGGCCCGGGCGATCGCCAACTCACCGCTGGTCAAGACCGCTCTGCACGGCGGCGACCCCAACTTCGGGCGACTGCTCCAGGCCGCCGGGCAGGTGCTTGCGGCCAGCGAGCCGTTCCTGCCCGATCTGGAGATCGAGGGCCGCCAGGTCGTCTCGGCCGGCGAGTCACTGGTCACCGATCTGGATGAGCTGGCCGAGCTTGCCCGGCTCGTCGACCGGCCGGAGGTGGAGTACATCCTCACCCTGCCCGGCTCGGGCGGCGAGACCGAGATGTTCTTCAGCGACCTGTCGACCGACTACGTGCGCTTCAACGCCCAGTACACCTCGTGAGAGACGTCGCCACACTTCTGGAGGCCCTCCCGTACATCCGTCAATTCCACGGCCGCACGGTGGTGATCAAGTACGGCGGCGCGGCGATGATCGACCCCGTGCTCAAGGAGGAGTTCGCCCGGGACGTGACGCTGCTCAAGTATGTCGGCATCAACCCGGTGATCGTGCACGGCGGCGGCCCGGAGATAACCACCTACATGGAGCGGCTCGACCTTCCGGTGCAGTTCGTGGACGGGCTGCGCGTGTCCGACGCCGCCACCGTCGAGGTGGCCAAGATGGTCCTGGTCGGCAAGGTCAACAGCGACATCGTGCTGCTCATCAACCGTCACGGACAGCCCGCCGTCGGCCTGTCCGGCGACGACGGACTGCTGTTCCGCTGCGCCCGCCAGTCGGCGCCGAGCGGCGAGGACATCGGCTTCGTGGGGCGCATAGAGCAGGTCGACACGGGTGTGCTGCGCCACATCGCCCAGGACTACATCCCGGTCGTGGCCAGCGTCGGCGCCGACGCCGAGGGCCACTCCTACAACGTCAATGCGGACGCCGCCGCCGCCGCCGTGGCCGCCGCCCTGGGGGCATACAAGGTCATGTTCCTCACCGACGTGGCCGGCTGGCTGCGGGACCCCGCGGATCCGGACAGCGTGATCGCCGAGTCGACCGCGGACGAGCTGCGGGCCGCCCTGCCGGGTGTGGCCGGCGGAATGCGCCCCAAGCTCGAGGCCTGCCTGCACGCGGTCGAGGGCGGCGTGCATACCGCCGTGATCGTGGACGGCCGCGTGCCGCACTCCCTGCTCCTGGAGCTGTTCACCGCCACCGGCCAGGGCACGATGATCGTCGCATGAAGCTGGCCGAGCTCCAGGCCCTGGAGGAGCGCTACGCGATCCCCACCTACGTGCGCAACCCGGTGCAGTTCGTGCGCGGGGAGGGCTGTCGTCTGTGGGATGACGACGGGCACGAGTATCTGGACTTCCTGGCCGGGATCTCGGTGCTCAACGTCGGCCACTGCCATCCGCGGGTGGTCGAGGCCGTGCGCGACCAGGCGGCCCGCTTGACCCACGTGACCAACCTGTACTACACCGAGCCCGCGACGCGGCTCTCCCAGGCGCTGTCGGAGAGCTCGCTCAAAGGCAAGGTGTTCCTGTGCAACTCCGGAGCCGAGGCCAACGAGGCCGCGATCAAGCTGGCCCGCCGCGCCCGGCCCCAGGGCGAGATCGTCGTGCTGCGCGACGGCTTTCACGGCCGGACCTACGGCGCCCTGTCGGCCACCCCCCAGGAGTCCAAGCAGGCGCCGTTTGCCCCGCTGGTACCGGGGTTCGTGGTCTGCGAGAAGGATCCCGAGGCCATCACCGCCGTAGTCACCGAACGGACCGCCGCCGTGCTGCTGGAGGTGATCCAGGGCGAGTCGGGCGTCCTGATCGTGCCCGACGAGATGCTCGAGGCCGCCCGCGAGGCCTGCGACCGCGCCGGCGCGGCGCTGATCTTCGACGAGGTCCAGACCGGCATGGGCCGCACCGGCAGCCTCTGGGCCTACGAGCAGACCGGCATCGTCCCCGACGCGCTGACCAGCGCCAAGGGCCTGGGCGGCGGCCTCCCGATCGGGGCCCTGATCACCGGCCCGCGCCTGGCCGACGCGCTGAGGCCCGGCGACCACGGCTCGACGTTCGCCGGCGGTCCGGTGGCGTGCCGGGCGGCGCTCGTCGCCCTCGAGCTGTGCTCGGACCCCGATCTACTGGGTTCAGTTGGGTCGCTCGGCGAGCGGCTTGCCGGCTCGCTCGCCGAGCTCCCGCGCGTAGCTGCCGTCCGAGGGCGGGGACTGATGGTCGCCTTCGATCTGCACCCGGGCGAGCCGCTGTCGGCGCCGGACCTGGCCCGCCGTGCGCTGCTCGAAGAGCGCCTCGTCGTCAATGCCACCGGACCGGCCACGATCCGCCTCGAGCCGCCCCTGACCGTGACCGAGGCCGAGATCGACGAGGCGGTGCTCCGGCTGAGTAGGCTGGCCCGGTGACCCCGGAGCCGATCGAGCTGATCGCCAGCCAGCCGGCCACGC
>DASZMP010000027.1:0-24943 GCA_035551795.1 Solirubrobacteraceae bacterium
GAGCGCGTCGTCGTCTTCGACGGCGGCATGGGCGCGACGCTGGAGATGTTCGACCTCAGCCTGGAGGATGACTACCGGCTGCCCGGGCGTTGCCACGAGGCGCTGGTGCTCAACCGCCCAGATGTCATCGAGGGCGTGCACGCCTCGATGCTCGACGCGGGCGCAGAGGTCCTGGAGACCGACACGTTCCAGGGTTCGCGGTTGAAGCTGGCCGAGTGGGGACTGGGCGATCAGGCGCTGGAGATCAACACCCGGGCGGCCGAGATCGCGCGACGCGCGGCGGGCGAGCATCGCTTTGTGGCGGGCTCGATCGGCCCCACCGGCTTCCTGCCGGCCAGCGACGACCCGACGCTCGGTCAGATCACGTTCCGCGAGCTGGTGGAGGTGTTCACCGAGCAGGCTCGGGGTCTGGTGCGCGGCGGCTGTGACCTGATCATCATCGAGACCGCTCAGGACATCCTGGAGGTCAAGGCCGCCGTGTTCGGCGCGCGCGAGGCGTTCAGGCTGGAGGACCGGACGCTGCCCATCCAGTGCAGTGTCTCCCTGCTCCCCAACGGCGGGAAGATGCTGTTGGGCACCGACATCAGCGCGGTGCTGGCCACGCTCGAGGCTCTGGACATCGACGTGATCGGGCTGAACTGCTCGACCGGTCCGGAGGACATGCGCGACGCGATCCGCTTCCTCGGCGAGTTCTCACCGCTGCCGGTGCACTGCATCCCCAACGCCGGGATCCCGCACCAGGGCCCGAACGGCGAGACGATCTTCCCCGAGGCGCCCGAGCCGCTGGCCGCGGTGCTGGGCGACTTCGTCGAGCGCTACGGGGTGTCGATCGTGGGCGGTTGCTGCGGCACCACGCCCGATCACATCCGGGCGATCGCCGAGCGCGTGAACGACCGGAAGCCGGCTGCCCGGCCGGCCAGCCGGGCAGCTCATGTGAGCTCGATGATGACCGCCACGCCGCTGGTCCAGGACCCCCGCCCCACCCTGGTCGGGGAGCGCGTCAACTCGCAGGGCTCACGCAGGGCCAAGGAGCTGCTGCTGGCCGACGACTACGACGGGCTGGCGGCGGTGGCCGAGGACCAGGTGAACGGAGGCGCGCACGTGCTCGACGTGTGTGTCGCCCTGACCGAGCGCCAGGACGAAGGCGAACAGATGCGCCAGACGGTCAAGCGGATCAGCCTCACCCAGCCGGCTCCGATTCAGGTCGACTCAACCGAGCCCGACGTGATCGAGACCGCGCTGGAGCAGATCCCCGGACGCGCGATCGTCAACTCGGTCAACCTGGAGGCCGGACGGGACAAGCTCGACCGGGTGGTGCCGCTGGTCAGGGCACACGGTGCCGCGCTGATCGCGCTGACGATCGATGAGGTGGGGATGGCCAAGACGGCCGAGCGCAAGCTGGAGGTCGCGCGGCGGATCACGCAGCTGTGCTGCGAGGAGCACGGCCTCGACCCCGAGCTGCTGATCTTCGACTGCCTGACATTCACGCTCACCACAGGCGACGAGGAGTGGCGCCCGAGCGCGGTCGAGACGATCGAGGGGATCCGGCGGATCAAGACCGAGATTCCGGGGGTGAAGACCTCGCTGGGCGTGTCCAATGTGTCGTTCGGCGTCAGCCTCCGCGCGCGCAGCGTCATCAACAGCGTGTTCCTGCACCACTGCGTGGAGGCCGGGCTCGATCTGGCCATGGTCAACCCCAACCACATCACCCCGTACGGGGAGATCCCCGACGCCGAGCGCGAGCTGGCCGACGATCTGGTGTTCAACCGACGGGAGGATGCGCTGGAGCGGTTGATCGCCCACTTCGAGGCCCAGGGGCCAGAAGAGGACGCTGACGCGGCCGCCGACCCCACCGAAGGGATGGAGCCGGAGGAGGCTCTGCACTTCCACATCCTGCGCCGGCGCAAGGATGGCGTGGAGGACTGGATCGACCGCAGCGTGGAGAAGATCGGGGCCGTCCCGACCCTAAATGATGTGCTGCTACCGGCCATGAAGGAGGTGGGCGACAAGTTCGGCGCCGGTGAGCTGATCCTCCCCTTCGTACTCCAGTCGGCCGAGGTGATGAAGCGCGCGGTGGCTCAGCTCGAGCACTACCTGGACAAGCTCGAGGGCTACACCAAGGGCACGGTGATCGTGGCCACGGTGTTCGGCGACGTGCACGACATCGGCAAGTCGCTGGTCAACACGATCCTCACCAACAACGGCTACACGGTGGTGGACCTGGGCAAGCAGGTGCCGATCTCGACGATCCTCGACGCCGCCGTCGAGCACAAGGCCACGGCGATCGGCCTCAGCGCGCTGCTCGTCTCCACCTCCAAGCAGATGCCCGCCGCCGTCCAGGAGCTGCATGAGCGCGGCCTCGAGTTCCCGGTGCTGATCGGCGGGGCCGCGATCAATCGCAAGTTCGGGCTGCGCATCCTGTACCCGCACGGGACCGAGTCCGACGATGTCTACGAGCCCGGAGTCTTCTACTGCAAGGACGCCTTCGAGGGCCTGGCTCGGATGGACCAGCTGATCGACCCGGAGGCCCGCCAGGTGCTCGTCACGAAGAACCGCGACGCGGCCCAGCGCCTGCGCGAGCAGCCCAAGGTGCAGGAGGATCAGGGGCCGCCGACCGACGATGCCAGCGTGCGCAGCGCCGCGACGACCGACAACCCCGTGCCCGACCCGCCGTTCTGGGGTGCCCAGGATGTGGACATCGACCTGGACGAGGTGTTCCGCCACATCGACACCCACGTGCTGTTCAAGCTCCATTGGGGTGGCCGCGGCGTGAAGGGCGACGCGTGGGCCAACCTGGTGCGCGAGGACTTCCAGCCTCGCCTCGAGCGCATGTGGTCACAGGCGACCTACCTGCAACCGCGCGCCCGGGTCGGCTACTTCCCGTGCAACAGCGACGGCAACGAGCTGATCGTGTGGGACCCGCAGGATTTCGATCCCGCCCACCCCCGCGAGCTGGAGCGCCTCGTGTTCCCGCGCCAGCCACGCCACGACCGGATCTGCCTGGCCGACTTCTACCGCCCGCTGGGGTCCGAGCCGGATGTCGTCGCCCTGCAGGCGGTGACCGCCGGCGAGAGGGTCACCGAGCTGATGGCCCGCCTGGAGGCCGAGGGCGAATTCGCCGAGCAGCTGTTCGTGCACGGCCTCGGCGTGCAGACGGCCGAGGCGCTGGCCGAGTGGTTACACGCGCGCGTTCGATCCGATCTCGGCATCGAGCCGGCCCAGGGCCGGCGCTATTCGTGGGGGTATCCGGCCTGTCCGGAGCAGTCAGAGCACGAGAAGGTCTTCCGGCTGCTGGACGCTCCCGTGATGGGGCTCAGCCTGAGCGGCGGCTACGCGGTCGAGCCCGAGCAGTCGACGCTGGCGATCGTCGCCCACCACCCGCAGGCCGTGTACTTCGGGATGCGCAACGGACGGCTGCCCAGCTCCGAGCGCCAGGCGGCGGACCACCTGATCGCGGGCACCGACCGCGACCCGACCCGGATGGCTCTCCTCAGCGACGAGGAGCCATCACCCGAGGCGAGCGCCGACGAGCCCGCCATGGCCGAGGCCTGAAGTCCGGGCACGGACGTGGGGGCGGCGCGCCCGAGCCCGCAAGCCGGGCGCGCCGGGAATCACCTATGCGCTCGCTGGACTCAACGTCGCGCCGGCTCCGTTCACTGCTCGGCGCCGAGCGTCTCCCCCGACCGCGGCCGCCCGGACCTGTCCGGCCGCGGCGGACGCGGTGGCAACTTGATCGGCGCCGCGTGCATGGCCCGCATCCGCACCTCGCGCCAGGACATGCCCTCCTTGAGCAGGGCCGGCATGCCCATCAGGATGGCCGTGGTCACCTCGACCGCCTGGAGGATCACGCCGTAGGCCACACCGGTCCCGAAGCCGACGTGCCATCCGGTGTGCAGCACCGCCGCGCACGCGGCCTGGAACACGCCCAGGTTCGCCGGGGTGGCCGGCAGGACGGCTGTGATGTTCACCGCGAACAGCACTCCCGCTGCGGCGGCGAAGCCCGTCTTGTTCTGCAGCCCGAGCGCCACCAGCAGCAGGTAGCAGGACAGGCACTGCAGCGCCCAGGCGGCCAGCTGGGTCACCGTGGCGATGAGCCCCAGTCGCGGGTTGCGGAATACGACCAGCCCGGCCCGCACGCGGCGCAGCGCTTCGTGCACCTGGGTCATCGCCTTGCGCAGCCGGGTGAAACGGCTGACCGCTCCGTAGCGGACGATCAGCGGAGCCACCAGCACGAACACCAGCAACACCGCCGGTGCCAGGGCGGCGAACACCAGCGCGTCCTCGTGGCCGTTGAAGAAGTTGACCGACGAGAACATGATCACCCCGAGGATGATCAGCGCGACGATGTTGAGGATCGTCTGGGAGACGACCGTGCCCAGCACCACCGGGAAGTTCTCCGCCGGGCGGCCGGTGCGGCGGGCCACCACCAGGGCGCGCGAGGGCTCCCCAAGACGCGCCGGCAGCGTCGAGGACATCAACACCCCGATCATCGTGCCCTGCACGGCGTCCCTCAGCCGCATGCGCGAACGGGGCAGGGCCGCCTTGAGGATCGCGTCCCAGGAGAACCCGCGCATCACCATCGCCGAGCACATGACGACCAGCCCCAGAATCACGAACGTGGGACTAGAGTCGATCAGCGCGTTGGCGATGTTGCCGATGCCGATCTTGGCCAGGGCCAGATAGGCCAGGTAAACGCCGCCCAGCAGCAGGACGATCATGCCGATCCGGCGCACGTAGGCCAGCGCTCCCTTGCGCTTGGCGCCACCCAGCGGGCGCTCCAGGCTGGGCAGCCGACGGGCACGCTGGCGAGGCCTGAGGTCGGCCGGCCTGACGCCGAGCCGGACGGCCGCCCGGTCCCCCGCGCGCTCGGGTCGCGGAACGGCGATGGCCTCCGTGTAGGCCTCCATGACCTCCTCGGCCACGTGCTCCCAGGCGAACCGCTGGACCGTTTCGGCCGCGGCATGAGAGAGGTGGCGGCGCCGGTCGGGTTCGTCGTAGAGGTCGCGTAGCACCTCGGCCAGCGCCTGAGCGTCGCCGGGCGGTACGAGCACTCCGTCGACGCCGTCGTGCACCACGTCGCGATAGCCGGCGATGTCGGAGGCCACCACGGTGGTCCCCGCGGCGAACGCCTCCGTGAGCACCATCCCGAAGCTCTCGCCGCCCAGGGACGGTGCACACAGCACATCGGCGCGGGCCAGCTCCTCCTTCTTGCGCCGATCGTCCACCTTGCCCAGTGCGCGCACTCCCTCGGGATCGAGGAGCAGCGGGTCGAGCTCCTCCTCGCCCGGGCCGATCACCGTCAGCTCGGTGGGGATGTGCTCGCGCAAAGCCTCGAAGGCGCGCAGCAGCAGGGGCAGACCCTTGCGCTCAACCGCCTGGCCCACGAACACCAGCCGCAGCACGTCGTCGTCGTTGCGGTCGGTTCCCGCGCGCGCCGGCAGGCTCGGATCGACGTGAACGCCGTTGGGGATGATCCGGTAGTGGCCTCCGAACCACCGCTGCCCGGTCCAGGCGGCGGCCTCCGAGACGGCAATCCGGACGTGCAGGTGGTTGAGCACCTGGCGGGCGCCGAGCACGTTGCCCAGCGTGTTGGGCAACCACTTGTTGGAGTACGAGTGGAAGGTTCCAACCAGCGGCAGCGGCGTCAGGGCCGCGGCGAACCACGACACGAACGGCGCCACCGGCTCGTGGATGTGCACCACGTCGTAGCCACCCGTGCGCAGCTCCTGCTGAAGCTTGAACACGGCCTGCGGCGTGATCGAGAGGTTGGAGACCGCGCCGTTGGCCTTGAAGCCGACAGTGCGGCCCAGCGAGACCACGTTCGCGGGGACCTCCATTCGCTGGGGGTGGGCGCCCCGGTGCATGGCGGTGGCCAGCAGGTCCGGCGGGTCGATCGGCGAGAGCACGCGCACGTCGTGGCCACCCCGGCGGAACTCTCCGTCCAGGGCTTCGATGTGCCTGGTCACGCCGCCAGGAAAGGTCCATGAGTACGGCGAGATCAGCGCGATCCGCATCTCCCCATCCTACCCGCCATCGCTTCCCTTACTGAAGCGCATGTGCTGGGTGAAGCGCACCTGGGGGCTGTCATGATTCGCGGACGATGCCGAGCCGCCATTTCGTCAAGTACACGTTCCTCCAGGTGGATCCCGCCTGGCGCCGGCTCGACGAGGAAACGCGCGAGCAGCACAAGCGCGAGTTCATGGCGGCGTGCGAGAACTTCGCCGAGGATCACCTGCTGCGGGCGTTCACCCTGGTCGGTACGCGAGGCGACGCCGACATGATGCTGCTCTCCCAGGCCGAGAACCTCGACCGGATCCACGAGTTCCACGTGGTGCTGACCCAGAGCGGGCTGATGAAGTGGTGTGCCATCCCGTACTCGTTCCTGGCCATGACCAAGCCGTCTGAGTACTCAGAGGAGTCCCGGCTCGAGGTCCGCCCGGCGCACGGCCGCTACCTGTTCGTCTACCCGTTCGTCAAGACGCGCGCCTGGTACGCGCTTCCAAGCGAGCAGCGCTGGCGGATCATGCAGGACCACATCAAGGTGGGCCGCGAGTACCCATCGGTCGACCTGAACACCAGCTATTCGTTCGGCCTGGACGACCAGGAGTTCGTGGTCGCGTTCGAGACCGACAGCCCGGCCGACTTCCTCGACCTGGTGCAGCGGCTGCGCACGACGGAATCGAGCTCCTACACGCTGCGTGACACTCCCACGTTCACGTGCATCTCCTGCTCGGTGGAGCGGGCGCTGGGTGCGCTTGACGGCGCGCGCATCCGCGCTTTGCAGAGGTGAGCGACTGGCCGCCGCAGGCCGCCGTTGAGGCCCTGCGGGCGGCGGACCCTGTCCTTCGCGAGGTGATCGACCGGGTCGGGCCCGAGCCGGTGGCCCGTCGCAATGCCGAACGTCCGGCCGAGCACTACGGCGCCCTGCTCCGTTCGATCGTCGGGCAGCAGCTGTCCGCGAAGGCCGCCCGGGTGATCTATAACCGGCTGATCGACCGCTTCGGCGGCCGGACTCCCACCCCGGCCGAAGTGCTGGCCGACGACCCCGACGAGCTGCGCCAGGCGGCCGGTCTGTCGCGGGCCAAGGTCACCTTCCTGCGCTCGCTGGCCGAGCACGTGCTTGACGGAACGCTCGAACTGGAGCGGCTGGACGATCTGCCCGACGAGCAGGTCATCGCCGAGCTGATCGCGGTCAAGGGGCTCGGCGTGTGGACCGCTCACATGTTCCTGATGTTCCATCTCGAGCGGCCTGACATCCTGCCCGTGGGCGACCTCGGGATCCGCCGGGCGTTCATGAACGAGTACGGATTCGCCGAACTCCCGTCGCCTACCGAGATGGAGCAGGTGGCCGGGCGCTGGCGCCCGTACCGGACGGTGGCCTGCCTGTATCTGTGGCGGTCGCTGGACAACACGCCCGTGTGAGCGACCCAGCCGGTGGTTGGGCCCTTAGCCTTTCAGGTGGGCGAGCATCGAGCCGGCATCCGTGACCTGCCCGGCCGGCGGCGCCTTGGGGACCGGCTGGGCGCCATAGGACAGGAAGTCCAGGCGGATCTGCGTGCGCAGGCTCTGCCCCGACGCGTGCACCGTGTAGGCCATGGTCAGCCGGCGGACGAGATGCTGGGAATCCACCCACACATCGACCGGAATCGAGCGCAGCCCGGTCAGCTTCTGGAGCGTGGACACGGCCTGGCGCATGCTCGCCCGCTCGGCCGGGGCCGCCGCCGAGGAGGCTTTCGTCAGGTCGATCGTGGCCCGGTAATGGGTGGCCGTGTAGCCGTCCACGCTGCCGGTGCCCAGCTTCTTGACCCGGCCGGAGGAGGTGGCCCGCAGGTACTGGAGGAAGTCAGTGGGGTTGGTGGAGCCCGAGCCGCCGAACAGCGAGGTGAGGTTCTGGATGCCGGCCGCGCGGCCCACCTGAGCCAGGTTGATCTTGATCCAGGGGCGACCGCCCGGAAGCTGTGCCGACACCTGGGTGGGCAGCTTCACGTACACCGTCTGGCTGTCCAGGATCTCCTGGGCGGTGAGGGTTCCTGCTGAGGCCAGCGAGCCCGGCAGGGTCAGGTTGAGCGTCATCCGGCCGGCGTGCTTGGGCAGATTGAACGAGCCGCTTCCGGTTCCGGTGATGTCGCCGCCCAGGGCGGTGGACCCCTCCTTGAAGCTGATCGCTACCCGGTAGCCCGCGGCGGAGCTCGAGACGTAGGCGGCCCGCTGAATCGCCTGACCGGCTGACCCGGCAGACCCCGAAGATGAGGCGCCGCAGCCCGCGACCAGCAGGGCGCCGCTTACCAGCGCCGCCAGAGTTCCCAGGTGCCGATGTGTCTTGCCGGCTGCCATTACGCCACAAGTTAGCGCCTGAGCACGACCGACTCTACGGATTGGGCCGTGCCGCGTGCGACGGGGGCGGGGCGGCCGGCGCCGCCACCCCGAGATACGACACGTAGTCCTGCTGCAGGGAGAGTTCGATCGGCCCGC
Organism: Solirubrobacteraceae bacterium; assembly: GCA_035551795.1. Lineage (GTDB taxonomy): Bacteria > Actinomycetota > Thermoleophilia > Solirubrobacterales > Solirubrobacteraceae > Palsa-465. The sequence continues at coordinate 8,473 of DASZMP010000027.1, forward strand.
CTCCCTGGCCGGCCGCACTCATCGACAGGTGGAGGCGGCGGATCAGGTGGCTGGGATCGATCCACACGTCGACGGCCAGCAATCCGGAGGAATGAACCGCCGCCGCCGCCCGCAGCGGCGGCCCGAGGATGCCTGACAGCGCCGGGGACACAGCGTCGACCGCCTGCGCCAGCGTGACCAGCGCCTTGTAGTGGGTCGTGTGGATCCCGTCGACGGTGGCCCGGCCGAGCTCGTTCATCGTCGACGCGAACTTCCCCAGCAGGCTCAGATAAGCGGCCGGGTCGTTGATCGCGGCAGCGGCCCGGACGAGCTGCCCGATTTTCGGGCTCGATTCATAGGCCGACAGCCGATCCAGCGGGACTGCCCACCACCGCCGGCGCGGCGACACCAGCCCGGCGAACGGCGGCGGTGGCTGCAGGTACATGACCCCACTCCGCACGATCACTCGCACCGGGTAGGTTCGCTGGCCGCCCTTCGGCCTGTTGAGCGGCACGGTCAGCTGCGCCGACACCGCCCCGGGACCGATCGCGTCGGACGCCGCCATCGACGAGCGTCCGTTGACGCTGACGCCCGGGCCACGGGTGGTCAACGTGGCGATCACCCGGAGACCCGGTTCCGCCTGGGACACGGTCACCGCGCGCCTGACCAGCGCGGCCACCCCGGGGGGCGCCGGGCGCGGCCGGGGATGATGAGCCGAGTGCCGGTGCGAGTGTCGCTTGAGGTGGGGAAGCAGGCTCTGGTTCACCGTGTTGGTCGGAACCGTGGCCGGGGTGCCGCCCCCGCCGCCCAGCCCGCAGCCACCAACGATCAGCGGCAACGCCGCCAGCAGTACCGCCCCGGTGCTCCGGCGCAGGCGCATCTGGAGGCAGAAGGTAACGGCAGCGTCAGACGGCGGAGACCTGCTCCTCGTCCGCCACGCGGAACGAGGAACCACAGCCACAGGCGGCGACGACGTTGGGGTTCTCCACCTTGAAGCCCGCCCCCTGGAGACCTTCGACGAAGTCGATCACCGATCCCCGCACGTACGGCAGGCTCGGCCCATCGACCAGCAGCCGGATCCCCTTGTCCTCAAACACGCTGTCGCCCTCACGCTGCTCGTCAAATGCCAGTGCATACTGGAAGCCGGAGCAGCCGCCCCCTCGCACGCCCACACGCAGGCCCGCCGTCTCGACGACGGCCTCCTGGGCGGCCAGGAACTCCCGAACCTTCTCAGCCCCATTGTCTGTCAGGGTGATCATGCTTCATTCAGTATAGCGCTGCACTACGTGTCGGCTAACCTTGTGTTCGTGTCCGCCACGCCACAGGAGCTGAAGGAACGGATCGAAGCCGGCATCCCGGGAGCCAGCGCGGACGTGTCCGGCGACGGGCATCACTTCCAGGCCTTCGTCGAGGCTCCAGGCTTCGCCGGGCTTACTCGGATCGCCCAGCACAAGATGGTCTATGACGTGTTCGGCACCGAGGTGGGCGATCGCATCCACGCCCTCTCCATCAAGACCACTGCAACGGAGAATTCCCGATGAACGAGCCAGCCACCAACCCCATGCGCGAGGCGATCGAGACCGCGATCGCCGAGAACCCTGTGATCCTGTTCATGAAGGGCACTCCCGATGCCCCGGCCTGCGGCTTCTCCGCCCGGACCGTGTCGGTGCTGGAGTCCCTTGATCGCCCGTTCGCCGCGGTCGACATCCTGCCCGACCCGCGGATCCGTCAGGAGCTGTCGGCCGTGTCCGGCTGGCCGACGGTCCCGCAGCTGTTCGTGGACGGCGAGCTGGTCGGCGGCTGCGACATCGTCATGGAGATGTACCAGTCGGGTGAACTGCACACCGTGCTGGGCCTCGAGAACGCTCCCGGCGAGGCGCCCACTGAGCCACAGATCGACTCAGCGCCTCCGATCTCGATCGAGAATCGCCTCTGAACCAGCCGCCCCAGGCACTCCGGTTTGAGTCCGGGGTGCTCCGGGCTCTGGATCAGACCCGGCTGCCCGCGGCCGAGGTGGAGCTGGAGCTGGGCGACGGCGCCGCCGTCGCGCAGGCCATCCACAGGTTGGCGATCCGCGGGGCGCCGCTGATCGGCGTGGCGGCGGCCTACGGGCTGGCCATGGAGGTGGCCGGGCAGCCGACCCCTGACCACGCCCGCGCCGCGGCGGCGGTCCTGCGGTCGGCCCGGCCCACGGCGGTCAACCTGAGCTACGCCGTCGACCGGGTGCTGGATGCCGCACTGGCGGCTCTCCCTGGCGAGCTCGCCGCGGCTTCGCTCGCCGAGGCCCGGCGGCTCCATGAGGACGAGCTGGCGGCCAGCGCCGCCATGGCCCGCCACGGAGCCGACTTCCTCGGCGGCGGGGTGCGGCGGATCCTGACCCACTGCAACACCGGGGTCCTGGCCGCCCCCGGCTACGGAACCGCGCTCGGGGTGATCGCCGAGCTGCATGGTCGCGGGTCTCTGGTCGGCGTGCTGGCCACCGAGTCCCGGCCGCTCCTTCAGGGGGCGCGACTCACGGTCTGGGAGCTGTCCCGCCTGGGCATCCCCCACGAGCTGTGCGTCGACTCAGCCGCCGCCGGCTTGCTGGCCGGCGGCGCCGCCGACGCGGTCATCCTGGGCTGTGACCGGGTGGCCGCCAGCGGAGACGTGGCCAACAAGGTGGGCACGTACATGCTCGCGCTGGCCGCACGGGCGGCCGGCATCCCGTTCGTGGTGGCCGGGCCGCGCTCGACGATCGATCCACGCTGCGCGGACGGCGCCTCGATCGTGATCGAGGAGCGGGATCCTGATGAGGTGCGGACGGTGCGAGGACAGTGGATCACGCTCCCGGATACAGCCGTGCGCAATCCCGCCTTCGACGTGACGCCGGCTTCGCTCGTCAGCGCCCTGGTGACCGAGCGGGGCGTGGTCTCCCCCGTGGACGGCGCCGGGATCAGGGAGCTGCTCGCTGCCGCCTGAACTCCAGGTGCTCGATGATTCGCTTGGAATCGCAGATCGCCTGACCATCGATCACCAGAACCGGCACCCGGCGCTGGCCGGTCAGCGCCTCCACCTCGGGCCGCTTGGATCGCCGCTGCGGCACCCGGACCTCCTCCACGGGCACTCCCTCGCGCTTCAGGGCGCGGGCCACCCGGCCGCAGGGGCACAGCCAGTTGGTGGGAGTGGTGCAGCGATACAGAGTGGCCATGTTTAGAAAGGTAGGCGGCGGGCCAGGCCGCCGGCGATCCGGAGCGGCAGTGCCTGGCGGGTCGACCGCCGGGTCAGCGCCCGGGCGTCGTACTCCCGGTAGAAGGCGACCGTCTCCTCCAGGCAGTCCTCGTGCGGCGAGGTCGTCCAGCCCAGCTCCCGCTTGGCCCGGCGGTTGCTGAACGCCCAGTTGAGTGAGGCGGCCCGGACCTCGACGGGCGCGGGCAGCGGCGGCAGTCCGGGCAGGCGCTGGCCGGCGGTGGCCAGGGCCAGCGCCACCGTGAGCGGCAGCCGCACTGCGGGTGGCTCCACCCCCGAGATCCGACCCAGATCGGCGAACAGCCGGGTCAGCGTGTAGTTCCGGTTGCCGAGGATGTAACGCTGACCCGCGTCCCCCCGATCGTCGGCCAGGAGGTGTCCGCGGGCCACGTCGGCCACCGAGACGACGTTGAGGGTGCCCTCGACGTACGCGGGGATCTGGCGGCGCAGGAAACGGCGGACCAGCGCGGTGGAGGAGCGCCCGGGATCCCCTGCCCCGAGCACATGGGCCGGGTTGACGATCACCAGCCGAAGCCCGCGGGCCACCAGCCGCATGGCCACCATCTCAGCCTCGTGCTTGGAGTCGACATAGGGGATCGAGAAACGCCCGGCATCCCAGAAGTTGGACTCGTCCGCCGTGCGCCCCGGGGGCGCGGGCCCGACCGCCGCCACCGAGGACGTGAACACCACCCGCTCCACCTCGGCCCGCAGCGCCTCCTCCAGGACGATGCGGGTCCCCTCGACGTTGATCGCGAAGGCCGACTGGCGGGGTTCGGTCAGCCGCGTGACGCCGGCGATGTGGAACAGCCGGTCGACCCCCTGGAGAGCGCGCCGTACACCCTGGCGGTCCAGCACATCGGCCGTGACCGTCCGCACACCCTGTTCGTGCAGGCCCTCGACGGTCTCCTGAGATGAGCGCGATCGCACGGCGGCCACCACGTCGTCACCGCGCTCGAGCAGCTGCGCGACCACGTGGGAGCCGATGAAGCCGGTCGCCCCGGTGACCAGGGTGCGCGACATGGAGGCCACGGTACCGGGTGGGGCCCGCTGCTAGGGTGCGCCGCTCGCATGCCAGTCGCGATCGTCTCCGACACCTGCCATTACCTCCCGGCCGCGCTGGCCGAACGCAACCACATCCACCAGGTGAGCCTGTACGTGCACCGGTCGGGCCGGGACGAGCGCGAGAGCGAGCTGACCGACTACAACGCCTACTACGGCGAGCTCGGCTCGGCCGCAGATCTGCCCACCACCTCCCAGCCCTCGATCGGCGATTTCCTGGCCGTCTACGAGCCGCTCCTGCAGGCGGGCCGCGAGATCGTGTCCATCCATCTGGCGGGCGGCATGTCGGGGACCGTGCGGGCGGCCGAACAGGCCCGGGACCAGCTGGGGGATTTGGCGGAGCGGGTCCGGGTCGTCGACTCGGCCACCGCCTGTGGAGGCGAGGCACTGATCCTGCTGGCGGCGGCCGCGGCGGCCAGAGCCGGGGGCCGCGGGGCCGACGTGGAGGCCCGGGCCAGGGAGGCCCGGCGCCAGCTGAAGCTGTGGTTTGCCATCGACACGCTCGAATATCTGCGCCGCGGCGGCCGGATCGCCGGTGCTCAGGCCTGGCTGGGCACAGCGCTGAAGATCAAGCCGATCCTCTCAGTGGAGTCGGAGATCACTCCGGTCGAGCGGGTCCGGACCTCGCGCCGCGCGTTCGAGAAACTGGTCGGCCTGCTGGAGACCTGCCGGCGCGACGGCGCCGACGGGTGGGTCGTGCAGCACATCCAGGCGCCCGAGCAGGCGGCCGAGCTCGAGGCTCGGGGCCGGGCGATCTTCGGCACCGACCCGGTGATGGTGTCCGAGGTGGGGCCGGTGATCGGCACCCACGTTGGGCCCGGACTGCTCGGGGCCGGAGGGATTCCCCGGGCTCTGATGAGCTAGCGCCGGCGGCGGCGGCGGCCGAACAGCAGGCTGAACGTGGCGCCGACACCCCCGCCGATGATGAAGCCGGCGGCCGCTGCGCCGATCATCAGCGGCTGCTGGTTGCGCCGGACCTGAGCTCGCCAGTCGGTCAGCTCGGAAACCTCGTCGCGCAGCTTGACGATCGAGACGCCGAGCTCCTGCCGGCTCTGCTCGATGGAGGCGCGGATCTCCTCCGGCGTGCGGCTCGGCATCAGGCGCCCACCCCGGGACGGGACGAGCCGGAGGCCTGGGTGGTCACCGTGGCCTGGACCTTCTTGGCCTCATCGATCGCCATCGACGGGATCGGAGCCCCCACCTTGAGCTTGCGCCAGGCGAACAGGAAGGCGATCAGCGCCAGGATCATGAGCACCCCGAAGACGATCAGGAAGCCCAGGAAGATGTTGCTGGCGCCGCTGACCAGGATCGCGTCCAGGCCCCAGGCCAGCGTGCTCAGGCCGAAGATGATCGCGAACACCCCGAATACCGCTCCGGCGGCCACGGCGGCGGCCCCGCGGGCGATGCTGGAGAACTTCTGGGCAACCTCGGCCTTGGCCAGGGCGATCTCGTCCTGGACGATTCGGCTCAGGCTGTCGGAGATCTCGGCGATGGCGGCCGCGATGCTGTCCGGCTGTCTTGGGTCAGCGGGCAAGGCGCTTGAGGATCGTGGCCACGACCAGGCCGCCCGCGAACGTGGCGGCGATCTTCGCCTCGGGCCGTTCGGTCATGCCCTGGCCTGAGCCGGCCGACTCGTAATCGACACCGGTCGAGGCAGCCGCGGGCTGAGCGCCCGGGAGCGGCCCGCCAGCGGGACTCAGCGGGGGTTCGGGGGGGCTCTGCTCGCTCACTCCGGGGGCTCTTCGCCGAACGCGCGCTTCCAGATCAACGCGGCCAGCCGCGTCGTGGCGACGCTCGCGAGGGCTCCCATTCCGGCGAGCAGGCCGGACCACATGAGTCGTTTGACCAGCGGGCTCTCAGACATCGGGGCCATTCAAGCAGATGCACCACCCCTGGCGGCTCGGCCGGCAAACCAGCGCCGGTCCCGCAGCCCCGGTTGGGCGACTCGAGCGCTCACGCCGCCTGACGATCCAGGCTCGGCTGCTCGACCCCGGCGCAGATCATCTCGACGATCTCGGTCTTGACCCGTTCTATCTCGTCGGCGGCCGTCGGGCAGTCCTCGAAGATCCAGGTGGTCAGCACCTGCTCCACGAGGCCATAGAACGCCTGCGCAGCGAACATCGCGTCCACGTCGGGCCGGAACAACCCGTCCTGCTGCGCCTGATGGACGATGCTGGCGATGCCCGCGTAGGCCTCTCGGATCTTGGCCAGATGGGTGCGACCGAACGTGTTGGCCGCCCGGGTGACCTCCACGATGATCACCTTCATCAGCTCAGGGTCGTGCCGGTAGGAGTCGAGGATGAACGACGCCACAGCCCGGAGCTTCTCTCGCGGCGGGATGTCCGCCGCGTCGGCCTCGGCAATCGCGCTGAGCATCACGTCCCAGCGCTCGAGAAACAGCGTGTCCAGGATCTGCTCCTTGGACGAGAAGTAGTGATAGACGAGCCCGTACGCCACGCCGGCCTCGTCGGCGATGTCCGCGACGCGGCACGTGTGAAAGCCCTGACGAGCAAACACCCGCACCGCGGCGGCCAGGATCACCCGCCGTTTGTCCACGGCCGTGGTCACGCGCGCACCCTGTCGTCCGCGTAGACGTCGTGAGGCCGGCGGTGCTCCAGGACCGGCAGCCGCCGGCGGATGTCCTCCAGGCGCGAGAAGTCCAGGTCGGCCACGATCACCCCCTCGGCGTCCGGCGCGGTGGCCAGCACCACCCCCCACGGGTCGACGATCATCGAGCGCCCGCCGGACCGCCGGCCGGGCGCGTTCTCACCGATCTGGTTGGCCGCCACCACGAAGCACTGGTTCTCGATGGCGCGCGCCCGCAGCAGCACCTCCCAGTGATCCCGGGTGGTGGCCAGCGTGAACGCGCTGGGGACGGTCAGCACCCGAGCCTGGCGCTGCGAAAGCTCGCGGTAGAGCTCCGGGAAGCGCACGTCGTAACAGATGGTCAGGCCCAGCGGGGTGCCGTCGGCCAGTTCGGACACGACGACTTCGCGGCCGGGCTCCTCGTGCTCGGACTCGGCGTAGCGAACCCCGTCGACCTCCACGTCGAACATGTGCAGCTTCCGGTAGACCGCTCGGACGCCGCCGTCGGGACCGAAGTGCACGCTCGTGTTGGCGCTCCGGTCCCGATCGGGACGATGCTCCACCACCGAGCCCGCCACGAGGTCGAGGTGAAGTTCGCGCGCGATCTCCCCGGCCCAGCGCAGCGACGGCCCGGGCCCGGGCCCCACGGGCTCCGCCGCCTGCGCCATGACCTCACCCCGCCCCAGGACGTTCCACTTCTCAGGGAGCAGCACGAGCCGCGCGCCACGGCCGGCGGCCTCCCGAACCAACCGGTCCGCCGTGGCGATGTTGCCCGCGACGTCCTCGGTTGAGTTGAGCTGAACTGCTGCAGCTCGCATTGGGTCACCCACTCCTCACGTCAACTCGATTGACTAGTCAGTCAGGATACTCGGGCGCACAGCGCTGGGCGGGCGAGCCTAGGCGGTCGCATCCGCCATCGAGGCCAGACCCCGGATCAGGACCTCCAGGCCGAACTCGAATCGATCGTCGCCCTCGCCTGAGGTCAGCGCAGCGGCCATGGAGACCACATTGGGGAACCGGTCTGGCGGCAGCGCCGCGAAGTAGCGGCGCATCTCCTCGACATACGCAGCGAGCTGCTCGGGCGTCGCGCCCTCGGCCAGAAAGATGCTCTCCTCGTAGGCGACCGCGTTGGCGTACAGGGCCAGCAGATCGACACCGAAGGCGATCACATCGTCCGGCAGGCGCCCGGCGCGCATCACGCCGATGATCCACTCGCTGCCGCGCAGGGCATTTTCGCCGAGCGGCACCCGGGCAAACGACGCCCGCGCCAGATCGCCGTGCCGGGCGTAGACGGCCCGGATCTGGCGACAGGCCTCCTTGAGCTGCTCCTGCCAACGCTCCGGATCCGGATCGCCACCGAACGGAATCTCCCCGATCAGGCGGTCGATGAGCAGCTCGATCAGCTCCTCCTTGGACTTCACATAGGCATACAGCGACGCCTGGCCGGTGCGCAGCGTGTGGGCGACGGTGCGCATCGTCAACGCATCGAGTCCCTCGGCATCGACGATCCCCATCGCGGCATCGAGGATCGCCTCCCGGCTCAGGGTTCGCTCCCGGCTGGATCGTGCCGGCTTTGACTCGCGCGTCGGAAGACGTGGGGCCGGTGGCAGCTCTGCGTCGCTCACGGGCCAGAGCCTACTTGACAAGAACAGCGTTCGTGATATAGAACGTTGTTCGTGAACAGCGTTCGTCACACATATCCCAAGCGGTGGCAGATCCTGTTCGTGATCCTGGCCGCCGAATGCATGGACCTGCTCGACGGGACGGTGGTCAACGTCGCCGCTCCCTCGATCCACCGGGACCTCGACACGTCCTCCACCGGGCTGCAATGGATCGTCGGTGGCTATCCGCTGGCGCTGGCCGCCGGACTGCTGATCGGCGGGCGGCTCGGCGACCTGTTCGGCCGCCGCCGGATGTTCCTGATCGGGGTGGTCGGCTTCACCGCCGCATCCACCCTGTGCGGCCTGGCCCCCACCACAGCTGTGCTGATCGCAGCACGGTTGGTCCAGGGTCTGGCCGGGGCGATGATGATCCCCCAGGGGCTCGGCGTGATCCGCGAGGTGTTCCCGGCCGAGGAGCTGCCGAAGGCTTTTGGCCTGTTCGGACCGGTGATGGGCAGCGCCGCCCTGCTCGGGCCGATCATCGGGGGCGGGCTCGTGTCGCTGAATTTGCTGGGTGACGCCTGGCGACCGGTATTCCTGGTCAACGTGCCGTTGGGACTGCTGGCCACCTTCGGAGCGGCGCGGCTGCTGCCCCGGATCGCGGTGCGCCACGCGGACCGACTCGATGTGGTGGGGGCGGTTCTCGCCGCTGTGGCCTCTTTGGCCATCGTCTATCCGCTGATCGAGGGCCGGGCGCTCGGCTGGCCGGCCTGGACGTATGCGTCGATCGCCGGCGGCGTCGTTCTGTTCGGAACGTTCGCCGGACATCTGCTGCGACTGCGACGTCTCGGGCGTGACCCCCTGGTGGAGCCGAGCATCTTCGCCCACCGCGGATACTCGGCGGGCGCGCTCGTGCTGATGCTCTACTTCGGCGCGATGATCGGCGTCGTCCTGGCGCTTACGCTGTTCCTGCAGCTGGGCGAGCACTTCAGCGCCGTCCATGCCGGACTGACGCTGGCCCCGTTCGCGCTGGGCACGGCGATCAGCGCCCCGGCGGGCGCGGTGCTGGCCGACCGGGTGGGCGGCCGGGTCCTGATCCAGCTGGGCGCGCTGGTGTCCCTGCTGTCCAACGTGGGGCTGGCCCTGATCCTGACCTCCACCACGCATGTCAGCACCTGGGGGTTGACCGGACCCCTGCTCGCCTACGGCGTTGGCATGGGCCTGTTCCTCGTGCCCGCCTTCGACACGATCATCGCGGCGGTCGGCGATGCGGAGACAGGTTCGGCGTCGGGCACCCTCAACGCGATCCAGCAGCTCGGCGGCGCCATCGGCGTGGCCGTCCTGGGCACGGTCTTCTTCAGCGTGCTGTCCCACCACGGGTTCGCCGTGGCGCTGCGGGAGACGATCTGGTGGCAGGTAGCCGGGCTCGGTCTGGTTCTGGTCGTCTCGCCGCTGCTGCCGGCGCGGGCTCGAGTGGCGGCGGCGGAGATGCCCAGCGAGGTGGTCGAGTCTCGGGTATCCGCGGCTGCCTAGCTCGCCAGACGCCGACACGCATCAGCGGCCGACGGTCATCACGGGTCCGATCGAGGCGCACCCGCCGCTGCAGGATCCGACGCCTCCCTGGGCGACGGCGGGAAGCGCGAACGCCTGGGTTCGTCCCCGAGTGGTGATCTCGGCAGCCGTCGCGTGGGGTGTGCCAGGCCACCAGGCGAGATACCAGCCGTGAGACACCGTCGCCGTCACCGTGCGGCTGTCGCTCAGACGGATCCCCACACCGGTGACTCCGGCACCGACGCGTCCATCCAACACGGTGGCGTTCTCGCTCCCACCGGACACGGTCTGCGCCGCCACCTGGATCTGCCCGGAACGGACTCGCGCCAGTGCGCTCCCGCTGGTGGCCGCGGAGCTGAAGTTCGGACCGTAGAAACAGCTACCCACAGCAGGTTTCGGTGGAGGTTGGGGAGGAACCGACGTTACGGTGGAACCCGGCCACCGAGCTTTCGGTTTGGCGTAGACCGCAGCCGTGAACGGACCTCGTGTGTCAATCAGAACAGGTCGTCCCAACCCGCACCGCGCTATCGCGACGGCCGTTTGCCCCGGTCTGGCCGGCGTCGGCGTTGGACGCCACCCGGCAAAGGCCGATGCCGGAGGGGGACTCGATCCCAGGGTGAAGATCAGGGCCACGGCGACCGCCACCCCGGCCAACCCGGCCGCGCCGAGCGCTGGCAGGATGCCGATCCGCCGGGCCCGCGGCCGGTAGTCCACGGCCATCAGGCGGCCACGAACATCGGGGTCGAGTTGCTGGGCGCGCTTCTCGAGTGTGTCGCGCAGGACCGGTTCGAGGAGGTCAGTCACGGTTGGGTCCCTCCGGACTCGACGGGAAGTGGTGAGAGCGCCTCGCGCAGCCGGGCCAGGCCGCGGAAGGCGCGGCTCTTGACGGTTCCCTCAGAGCAACCCAGGACCGTGGCGGCCTGGGCCTCGGTCAGGTCGTTGAAGTAGCGCAGCACGAGCACCGCGCGCTGATCGCGGGGAAGCTCGGCCAGCGCGTGCAGCAGATCAGCGCGGTCAGAAAGCGCTCCCCGCGGATCGGCGAACGACTCGCCGGCACCGGGCGCCGGCTCGAGCTCGTTGCGGCGGCGGGCCCGGCGAGGGGCACCATCGATGGCCAGGTTGACCAGGACCCTGCGAGCATACGCGCCGGGCTGGTCCATCGCGCGCACTCGGGGCCAGCGCCTCGCCAACTTGAACAAACACTCCTGGACGAGGTCCTCCGCCTCCCGCTCGTCCCAGGCGATCAGGTACGCGGTGCGCAGCAGCCGGTCGACGTTCTGCACGACGAACTGGTCGAACTCGCTCATCTCCCCCCTTAACCGGTGCGCGGGCGCAAAGGGTTCCCTCAATCTCGGCGGCGCTGGCGGCGCAGCTCGGCCAGCAGCATCTTCGAGTGGATGGCGCCGATCAGCTCCCGCAGCGGTTCGGCGCCCGACTCGATGATCTCCACGGCCCGGTCGACCTCCACCTGTCCCGCGAGTCGGTCGATCAGCACGCTGACCTCCTCGGCCACCAGCGGGGCCAGCGCGTCGCGGTAGCGCAACGTGTCGTAGACGGTGAATCCGAGCGCCTGCTCGAAGCCGCCGGCGCGGAACCGCGAGATGGCCTCGATGATCGAGACGTCATCGGGGTCATAGCCCCGCGAGTTCGGGCTGAGCACCTGGATCTCCTCGAGCCGGGCCAGGACGTTGGCCGGGACGTGGTAGGTCTCGCGGACCCGGCGGCGGGACAGGCGCCGGCCCTCGCCGGCCGACACGGCCCGCTCCAGGATCCGGTCCTCCAGCTCGATCAGCCGCTCGGCGCGCCGGGGGTCCCGGCTGATCAGGTCCCGGATCACGCGCAGGGGCAGGAAGCGCTCCTCCTGGAGGCGCTTGACCAGCTGGATGCGGCCGACGAACCCCTCCGGGTAGTAGGCCATGTTGCGGCTGGTGCGCACCACCTCGACGTCCTCGCCCAGCACGCCCTCGCGCAGGTAGTGCTTGATCGTCCCAGCGCTGACGCCGGAGCGCTCGGCCAGCTCGCTCATCTTGAGCAGTCCGTCGGTGGCGGTGCTCACGACTGCACTGGGACCGGGAGACCCAGCAGCGCCCGCGCCTCGGCCACCGTGGCCGACCGCCGGCCGACGTCCTCGGTCATCCGGCGGGCCCTGGCGATCAGCTCTCCGTTGGACCGGGCCACGCTGCCGTCGGGGAGGTAGAAGTTGTCCTCCAGGCCGACCCGAATCGATCCTCCCAGGGTTAGTGCAGAGGCAACGATCAACCACTGGATCCGCCCGATGCCGATCACCGCCCAGTGATGATCGCCCGCTGGCATGTTGCGAGCCATCGCCTCCAGATTCAGCGCCGTGGCGGGCACGCCACCGAGCACACCCATCACGAAGTCGGCGTGCAGCGGTGCCTCCAGAAGCCCCATGTCGACCAGCGGTTCCAGGGACGCCACGTGGCCGATGTCGAAGCACTCGTGCTCGGGCTTGACCCCGAGGCGCTTCATCGCCTTCAGCAGCTCGATGATCTCGTCGAACGGGTTGGCGAACACGAATTGGAACACGAAGCTCTTGCGCGAGCGCGAGTACTTGGCGTAGTTGAGCGAGCCCAGGTTGAGGGCGGCGACCTCCGGGCGACACGCCTCCAGGTAGGCGATTCGCTTGGCCACGGGGACACCGATGGTGCCGGTGGAGAAATTGATGATCGCCGTGTCGCCGACCTCCCCCACGATCGCGTCGCGGATCACCCGGAAGTCCTCGACCTCGTAACTGGGGGTGCCGTCCGGCCCGCGGGCGTGGATGTGGATGTGGACTCCGCCCTCGTCGACGATCCGCCGGGCCTCCGCGGCGTACTCGGCGGGGGTGTACGGAATCGCCGGGCACTGGTCGCGGTTGGCGAGCGCGCCGGAGATGGCGCACGTGATGATGGCGGGATCATCCACGCTCACGGCAGATCACCCACCGCGAGTTCGCGAAGCGAACTCGCAATTTGATCGGCGCAGCCGATCAAACCGGAACCACTCCGCTCCGCCTCCACGGCCGCTCCACCCGCTTCCCGGCGGCCATCTCCAGGCCCCGGCAGATCGTCGCCCGGGTCTCCCGCGGGTCGATGACGTCATCGATCATGTCGTTGCCGGCCGCGACGTACACGTCGATGATCTTCCGGTAGGTGTCGATCAGCTCCGTCCGCTTGGCGGCCGGATCCTCGGCCTCCTGCACCTGCTTGCGAAACACGATCTCGACCGCCCCCTCGGCCCCCATCACGCTGATCTCCGCCGACGGCCAGGCCACGATCAGGTCCGGCTCGTAGGCCCGGCCGCACATGACGTAGTAGCCGGCGCCGTAGGCCTTGCGCACGACGACGGTGATCTTCGGCACCGTCGCGTTGGCCGTCGCGTACAGCATCTTGGCTCCGTGGCGAATGATCCCGGCCTCCTCGACCTTGGTCCCGACCATGAACCCGGGGACATCCATCAGATAGACGAGCGGGATCCCGTACGCGTTGCACAGGTTGATGAACCGGGCCGCCTTGTCCGCGGAGTCGTTGTCCAGGATCCCTCCCAGCTGCTTGGGCTGGTTGGCGACGATCCCGGCCGGGCGCCCGCCGAAGCGCGCCAGGCAGGTGATGATCGTCTTGGCGAACTGAGGCTTGAGGTCGAAGTACGCGCCGTCGTCGACGATCCGCCGGATGACCTCGTACATGTCATACGGCTTGCGGTTGGATTCCGGGAGAACGTCGAGGAGATCCTCGTCGGCCCGCTCGACGGGGTCGTCGCTTCCCCTGACCGGCGGCGCCTCCTCGCAGCTCTGCGGGAAATAGCCGAGGTACGTCTTGATCGCCTCGATGCAGGACGGATCGTCGGCCACCTCCAGGTCGCCCACGCCGGACCGGCGGCAGTGCACGCGTGAGCCCCCCAGCTCCTCCTGGGTCACGTCCTCGCCGATCGCCGCCCGGACCAGGTGCGGGCCGGCCAGTGCCATCGACCCGCGGCCCTTGACCATCGGCACGAAGTCGGCCAGCGCCGGGATGTAGGCGGTGCCGGCGGCGCACGGGCCCATCAGCGCCGCCACCTGAGGGATGACGCCGGAGTTGATCACCTCCTCGCGGAACAGGTGACCGCTGCCGGCGAACAGCGAGCCGACCGCCTCCTGGATCCGCGCGCCGGCGCTGTCGAGCAGCCAGACCAGGGGGATCCGCTTGGTCAGCGCCAGCTCGCGCAGCCGCGTCACCTTCAGCTCGCCGGTCATCCCCATCGAGCCGGCCATGACGGTGAAGTCGTAGGCGGCGACGGCGACCAGGCGCCCGTCGACCTTGCCGTAGCCGGTGATGACGCCGTCGGCCGGGGCCTGGCGACCGGCCATGGACGCCTGGGAGAAGTGCGGGCGGCCGTGGATGCCGAGCTCGACGAACGTCCCCGCGTCGATCAGGAGCGCCAGACGCTCACGCGCGGTGAGCTTCTCGGCGGCGTGCTGGGCGGCGATCTTCTCCTCGCCCCCGCCGAGCATGATCTGCTCACGGCGCGCGCGAAGGTCCTCGGCGAGCGGGCGCAGCAGGGAGGTGGAGGAGTCGGTGGCCACGAAGCAGAAAGTGGTACGTGCTACTTATCACCTTGGCACGTGGCACGGCCACCCGTCAAGAGCCGTAGACTGCCGCCCGGCGAGGAGAGTGATGCGCCGACGACTTCAGATCATGACGCGTGCCGCCGGGCTGCTGGTGACGGCGGTCGCGGGGTTCATGTTGGCGGCGACTGCAGCGGCGGCGGCCGTTCCGGCTTGGACCACGTACAACCACGACGGCGGGCGATCGGCGACCGATCCTGACAGCACCACTCCGGTCGCGCCGGCGGTGGCATGGAGCACCGCAGCGCTCGACGGGCCGGCGTACGCCCAGCCGCTCGTCTACGGCTCGCGCGTGTACGTGGCCACCGAGAACGACACCATCTATGCGCTGGACGCCGCCACCGGCGCCGTCGTCTGGCAGCGGAGCGTCGGGACCCCGGTCCCGGCCGGGAGCCTCCCCTGTGGGGACATCTCGCCCACGGTCGGGATCACGAGCACGCCGGTCATCGACCCGGCGGCCGGGCGGATCTACGCGGTCGCCGATGTTCTCGCCGGCGGCGCCGTCCACCACCAATTGGCCGCCGTCGATCTGACGACCGGCGCGCCCGTGGCCGGCTTTCCCGTCGCCGTCGACCCGCCCGGCCAGGATCCCAAGGCGATCCTGCAGCGGTCCGCGCTGGCGCTCGACGCCGGCCGGGTGATCATCCCCTATGGTGGCAACGACGGCGACTGCTCGACCTATCACGGGTGGCTGGTCTCGGTGGCCGAGAGCGGAACCGGCGCTCAGGCGATATTCGAGGTCGATTCGGCCCCGGGTGAGTCCCAGGGCGCCATCTGGGGCGCCGGCGACGGCCCGTCGCAGGACGGCGGCGGGCACCTGTTCGTGGAGACCGGCAACGGGAACTCGAGCACGCTGGACTACCAGGAGTCGGTCGTCGAGCTGGATCCCAGCCTGAACGTCATCGCTCACTGGGCGCCGAGCAACTGGAAGGCGCTGGACTCCAGCGACACCGACCTCGGGTCCAGTGAGCCGCTGCCGCTCCCCGGCGGCCTCCTGTTCGTTGCCGGCAAGGACGGCATCGGCCGCCTCGTCTCCGCGACGGCGCTCACCGCCACCGGGGAGGTGTTCAGCGCGCCGGTGTGCGCCTCCGGGGGCGTCTTCGGCGCCTCGCTGTACAGCGCCGGAGTGGTGTACGTCCCCTGCTCAGGCGGCCTGCGGGCGGTCTCGCTGTCCGGCACCAGCTTCACGCCCCGGGCGGGCTTCAGCGCGCCGGCCGCCGCGATTGGGCCGCCGATCTTCGCCGGCGGCCTGGTGTGGTCGACGGGGTGGAACACCGGAACCCTCTACGGCCTCGATCCGGCCACGGGCGCGATCCGCTTCCAGACGGCGCCGGGGAACTTTGCGCACTTCGCGACGCCCAGCGCCGGCGGCGGCCGGCTCTTCATGGCCGCCGGCTCCAGGGTGAGCGCGTTGACGATCGCCAGCGTCCCCCCGGCGACGGCGCGCCCGCCGGTGGTGTCGCCTCCGCCTCCGAAGCTGTCCGGCGTGCGGTTGGCTCCGCGCCGCTTCACCGCGCGACATGGGACAACTCTGCGCCTGACCCTGTCGCAGACCGCCACCGTCGAGATCCAGGTGAGCCGGGTGTTCTCCGGCCGCACCGTCAGACACCGGTGCCGCGTGGGCGCACGGCACGGCCGGCGCTGCACGGTCACGCATCGTGCCCGGCGGTTCGCGTTCCACGGCCGGGCCGGGAGCGACCGGTTCCGGCTGAACACGAGGGGCCTGCGGGCGGGAGGCTACGTGGCGACGATCGTCGCGGTGGGCGCGGGCGGCCGGGCGTCGCGGACGGTCACCCTCCGCTTCCAGATCCTGCGCTCCCAGCGCTGATCAGCGTCCCTTCCACTCCGGCTCGCGCTTCTCGAAGAA
>DASZMP010000028.1:0-4117 GCA_035551795.1 Solirubrobacteraceae bacterium
TGGTCGGGCCGATGGGATCGGGTAAAACGGCCCTGGCGTCGCTGCTCCCGCGCCTCTACGACGCCTCCGAGGGCGCGGTACTCATCGACGGCGCCGACGTCAGCTTGGTTGAGCTGCGCTCGCTGCGGGAAGCGATCGCCCTGGTGAACGACGACCCGTTCCTGTTCTCCGCCACCGTTCACGACAACATCGCCTACGCCCGGCCGGAGGCCGCCCGCGAGGAGGTGGTGGCAGCCGCCGAGGCGGCGCAGGCCGCCGGCTTCATCGATGCGCTACCCAACGGCTACGAAACGCTGGTCGGGGAGCGGGGCCTGACCCTGTCCGGCGGCCAGCGCCAGCGCCTGGCGATCGCGCGGGCGATCCTGGCCAACCCGCGAATCCTCATCCTGGACGACGCCACCTCGTCGGTGGATGCCTCGACCGAACAGGAGATCAAGCTGGCACTGGGCCGGCTGATGGAGGGACGCACGACCGTGATCGTGGCCCACCGGCTCTCGACGATCTCGCTGGCCGACGAGATCATCGTCCTCGAGGACGGCCATGTGTCCGCGCGCGGCACGCACGACGAGCTCCTGGGGACATCGCCCACCTATCGCGAGATTGTGGAGGTGGGACAGCCAGACCGCGCGTTCCTCAACCAGGAGCCACTCGAGGCGACGGGGGCGGGCCGGTGAGCACCGTTCGCGTTCTGGACGAGGAAGGGTCGGAGCTGATCCGGCGGCTGCGCCAAAGCGGCGGTCGCGGCCGGAAGCTGCGTGGCCTGGCCACGCTGATCGCGCCCTACAAGTGGCGCTTCAGCGCGATGCTGCTCTCGCTCGTGGTCGCCACCGGGTCGGCCCTGGCGCCGGCACCGCTGGCCAAGCTCGCCATCGACGACGGCATCAACAAGCACAGCGTGGGTTCGCTCGATCTGATCGTGGTCGCGTTCCTGGTGTCTGCGGTCCTGTATGCGGTGGCCTCCTACTGGCAGACCTACCTGGTCGGCTGGGTCGGCCAGCGAGCCCTGCAGGACCTGCGCGTTCAGCTGTTCTCGCATCTGCAGACGCTGTCGATCGGGTTCTACTCCCGCAACCGGGCGGGAGTGATCATCTCCCGGCTGACCAACGACGTGGAGGCGCTTGACGCTCTGATCTCCGACGGCCTGGCCACCCTGTTCCAGTCCGGACTGACGCTGATCGGCGTGGTGGTGATCCTGATCGTGTTGGATCCCCATCTGGCGCTGTTGACGTTCATCGTGCTGCCCTTCCTGCTTGCGGCAGGGATTGCCTTCCGCATCGCCTCGGCCGACGCCTACCGCCTGACACGCGAGAAGATCGCCGCGATCACCGGCTACCTGCAGGAGACGCTGTCCGGGATCCGGGTGGTACGGGCGTTCGCGCAGGAGCGATCGCACCTGGCCCGATTCGCCGAGCTCAACGACGAGAACCGCCGGGCGAACATGAAGACCGTGTACCTGAATGCCGCCTACTTCCCAATGGTTGAGCTGCTGTCAGCGCTCGTGACCGTCGAGATCCTGGTGATCGGTGGCATCGAGGCGATCAACGGCCACACCTCGACCGGCGTCGTGTTCGCATTCATCGCGGCGCTGAACAACTTCTTTGATCCGATCCAGCAGCTCTCCCAGCTGTACACGACCTATCAGTCCGGAATGGCGGCCCTGGACAAGATCTTTGATCTGCTTGACCAGGCGCCCGATCTGGTCGACGCGCCGGACGCCACGGGGCTCCCGTTGATCCGGGGAGAGCTGCGCATGGATCATGTCTCGTTCCGCTACGGCGGCCCGCCGGCACAGGACGGCGACCCGGAGGCCGGGTGGGCGCTGCGCGATATCGACCTGACGATTCCGGCTGGGCAGACCGTGGCGCTGGTCGGCGCCACCGGAGCGGGGAAATCCACCTTCGCCAAGCTCGTTTCGCGCTTCTATGACCCGACCGAGGGCGCGGTGCTGATCGACGGCCATGACCTGCGGACGGTCACCGCCAACTCGCTGCGCTCCCAGATGGGGATCGTCCCCCAGGAGGGGTTCCTGTTCAGCGGGACGGTACGAGAGAACATCGTCTTCGGGCGCCCCGACGCCAGCGAGGCGGAGATGCGCGATGCGGCCCGTGCCGTTGGCGCCGACGGGTTCATCATGGCGCTGCCGCAGCGGTACGACACCGAAGTCGGCGAGCGGGGCGTGCAGCTGTCGGCCGGCCAGCGTCAGCTGGTGGCCTTCGCGCGGGCCCTGGTGGCCGACCCGCGCATCCTCGTGCTTGACGAGGCCACCTCCAACGTCGACGTCCACACCGAGTCGCTGATCGAGCAGGGACTCCGTCGCCTGGTCGCCGGACGGACCGCGGTGGTGATCGCGCACCGTCTGTCCACGATCCGCCACGCTGGACGGATCGTCGTGCTGGAAGCCGGGCGGATCGTCGAGTCCGGGACGCACGAGGAGCTGCTGGCGCAGCGGGGCCGCTACTGGGCGCTGTACCGCGACTGGGCAGAGCAGAACTCGGCAGACGAGGCGGCGTGAGCGGCGGGCGCGTCAGAACCCTGTCCGTCACCCCGGTGAAGGCGACGCGTTTGCAGGTCGTCGATTCGGTCGACCTCGAGGAGACGGGTGCTCGCGGGAACCGGCGGTTCTTCGTGATCGACCAGCGCGATCGAATGGTCAACAGCAAGATCCTGGGTGCTCTCCAGAAGGTGGTCTCGGAGTTCGATGAGGCCAGCCGCCGTCTGTCGTTCCGGTTTCCCGATGGCCGTGTCGTGCAGGATGAGGTGGGCGCTGGTGGAGATGAGATCGAGGTGCGGTTCTTCTCGAGTGCACGGCTCGCCCGGGTGATCGACGGGCCCTGGAGCCAGGCGGTGTCGGACCTGGTCGGCCAGCCGCTGCGCCTCGTCGATGGCGGCCCGGCGGTCGATCGCGGCCGCGAGGGCGCGGTCAGCCTGATCTCCCGCGCCTCGCTTGACCGTCTTGCCTCTCAGGCCGGAGTCGATGACGTGGACGCCCGACGGTTCCGGATGCTGATCGAGGTCGATGGCGTGGATGCGCACGCGGAGGACAGCTGGATCGGACGACCGGTGCAGGTGGGGCCGGCCGTGCTCCGATTCGAGGGCAACGTCGGCCGCTGCCTGATCACCTCGCGCGATCCAGACACCGGCGAGGTGACGCTGTCCACGCTCGACGTGCTCCGGGAGTACCGAAGCGATGTGGAGTGCACCGAGCCCTTGCCGTTCGGGGTGTACGGCCGAGTCCTTCAGGGCGGACGGGTTTCGGTGGGCGACCCGGTCGCCGTAGGCGACCCGGTCATCGTTTCGAACGTCTAGCCTCCGGGGCCGATGATCGAGCCGCGCGTCCAGGTCGAGGTCCTTGATCACGTGGCCACGGTCACGCTGAACCGGCCGGACAAGCACAACGCGCTGGACGTGCCGATGCTCGACGGGATCCTCGCGGCCGCCGAGCAGGTGGCGGGGGAGCCCGGGGTACGGGCGGTCCTGCTGCACGGGGCCGGGCCGAGCTTCTGCTCGGGCCTGGACTTCGCCGGCGTGATGGCCTCCTCGCCCGACGGCAGCGCGATCACCGGGCGGCTGCACGAGCCACCGCCCAACTACTTTCAGCGCGCCGGCTACGACTGGATTCACCTACCCGTGCCGGTGATCGCCGCGATCCACGGCAACTGCCTGGGCGGAGGCCTGCAGATCGCCCTGGGAGCAGACATCCGGATCGCCGCTCCCGATGCCCGGCTGTCGGTGATGGAGTCGAAGTGGGGGCTCGTGCCCGACATGTCCATCACCCGCACCCTGCCGCGCCTCGTCGGCATCGACGTGGCCAAGGAGCTGACGTTCACGGCACGGGTGTTCAGCGGCGAGGAGGCGCTTCGTCTGGGCGTCGTGACCCGCTGCGCCGAGGATCCGCTCAGCGCAGCCAGGGAGCTGGCTCGTGAAATTTCGGGAATGTCGCCCGACGCCGTGCGCGCAGCCAAGCGGCTGTACGACGAGGCATGGACGGCCTCGCCCGAGGAGAGCCTCAGCCTCGAGGCGGCACTTCAGGAGAAGCTGATCGGGTCGCCCAACCAGATCGCGGCGGTCACGGCCAGGTTCACGAAGCAGCCGGCGGAGTTCGTCGATCCCTGAGCCG
>DASZMP010000029.1:0-15218 GCA_035551795.1 Solirubrobacteraceae bacterium
GATGGCCGCGTGGCCGGTGTGATCGGCGTGCACGGGATCTCCTGGCCCAACGGGAGCACGTCGGTCGGCTACTGGCTGTCCGAGCTCTACGAGGGCCGGGGGATCGTTACCGCGGCGGTGCGGGCCTACACCGATCACGCGTTCCGCGATTGGAAGCTCAACCGGATGGAGCTGCGGGCCGCCGTTGAGAACCGCCGCAGCCGGGCCGTCGCCGAACGCCTGCGGTTCGTCGAGGAGGGGATCCTGCGTCAGGCCGAGCGGGTCGGCAACCGCTACCACGACCTGATCGTCTACTCGGCGCTGTCCGGCGACTGGCGCTGAGCGCCCGCCGGGTCGGCTGTCCCGAGCCCGCAAGCCGGGACAGCCGGGACCAACCTCAGACTGTCTGCGCCAGCTCCTCCTGCATCTCGGCGATCTCCGCCTGGACCTCGGGCTCGGTGTAGTAGTACTTGCCACCGCGCATCCATGAGGCCACCGCCGCGACCAGGCAGCAGCCGGCGGCGAACCAGAACGCCTCGTGGATCCCGGTGGCGAACGGGTGGGAGACCAGCTGGGGGAAGAAGCGATGGCCGGTCAGATAGGCGGCCGTGTGGTGGGGCAGCGTGTGGATGATCGGCGCCAGCGTCGTCCCCATCGGGTTGTAGCCGAGGAACGCCGCGAACAGGCTGCCCACCGGCGGCAGGTGCGAGACCTTCAGGGCGTAGGCCTGGGGCACGCCGTGGGAGGCCAGGCCGTGGTACAGCACGCTGGGCAGGGTCGAGGACAGCCCGACGATGATCAGGCTGAAGAAGATTCCGATCGACAGCACCATCGCCGAGTTCATGAATGTTCCGGCCATGCCGGCCCCCGCGCCGCGCTGGTCGGGCGGCAGGCTGTTCATGATCCCGGTCTGGTTGGGCGCGGCGAACAGCCCCATGGCCACGCCGTTGAGGAAGATCAGCGCCGCAAAGCCCAGGTAGGGGAAGTTGACGGGCAGGAGGATCAGGCCGACGAAGCTGAGCGCGGCCAGGACCATCCCGCCGGTGGCGAACGGTCGCGCGCCGAAGTGGTCGGCCAGGCGGCCGGCCACCGGCCCGGCGATCAGGAAGCCGACCGACAGCGGCAGCATCGAGATGCCCGCCCACAGCGGCGTCGAGGAGAAGCTGTAGCCGCGTTCGGGCAGCCAGATGCCCTGGAGCCAGATGATCAGCATGAACATCAGGCCGCCGCGGGACAGGGCCGAGAGCAGCGAGGCCAGGTTGCCGGCGGCAAAGGCGCGGATCTTGAACAGCGGCAGGCGGAACATCGGCGCCGCCACGCGCCGTTCAATCACTACGAACAGGCCGAGCACGACGAGCCCGCCGGCGATCGCCCCGATCACCCAGGGATTCGTCCAGCCCATGTTGTGGTGCCCGTAGGGGAGGATCCCGTAGGTGATCCCGACGAGCACGGCGATCAGGCCAACGGCGAACGTGATGTTCCCGAGCCAGTCGATCTTGGCCTTCACCCGGACGCCCCGCTCCTGGAGCATGAAGTAGGCCCACACGGTCCCGAACAGACCCACCGGGACCGAGACCAGGAACACCAGCCGCCAGTCCAGCGGGGCCAGGACGCCGCCCAGGACCAGGCCGATGAACGAGCCGGCGATCGCGGCCACCATGTTGATTCCCAGCGCCAGCCCGCGCTGATCGGCCGGGAAGGCGTCGGTGAGAATCGCCGAGGAGTTGGCGAACAGGAACGCCGCCCCGATCCCCTGGATGACGCGGCAGATGATCAGCCACATGGCCGCGGCACTGCCCGTCATCCATACGACCGACAGCAGGATCGAGCCGGCGGTGAACACGGCGAAGCCGAGGTTGTACATGCGCACGCGCCCGAACATGTCGCCCACGCGCCCGAGGCTGACCACCAGCACGGCGGCGACCACCATGAACCCCAGCAGCATCCACAGCAGATAGCTGGTGTTCGACGGGATCAGCGGGTTGAGGTTGATGCCGCGGAAGATGGCCGGCAGCGCGATGATCACGATCGACTGGTTGATCGTGGCCATCAGGATGCCCAGCGTCGTGTTCGACAGGGCGACCCACTTGTAGCGCTCTGGATGGGACCGGTGGTGGTCGAGCCGCTCCCGTACCGCTGTCGCCATCAATCCTCTCCCTCTTCCAGTCGGGTGATCAGGAGATCGATGACCTGGGTGGCCCGGGCCAGGACCTCGACCTCGTCGTCGCTCAGTGAGGCCATCTCCTCGTGCAGCAGCGCCCGGTACTCGGCCTGGAGTTGGGCGAACGTCTCGGCGCCGGCCGGCGTGAGCGCCACGCGCACCGCGCGGCCGTCGTCGGGATCGGACTCGCGAACCGCCCAGCCGCGCTCCGCCATCCGGTTGACCAGGAGCGTGATCGCGGGCTGGGTGACGCCGGCGGCGCAGGCCAGCTCGGTGATCCGGCGGGGACCGTCGGCGATGGCCGACATCACGCTGGCCTCGGTGCGCGAGACGTCGACGCTGGTGCGTCTCAGGAACAGCCGGCTGAGCGCCGCGACGCGCTTGGGGAGCGCTTCGGCCACCTCGTTCAGCTGATCGGAGCGGCGGTCGAGCGTCGTCGGAGACTGCATGAGCAACTTATATTAGCTGCTGATGGAGTGGAGCAGCCGGCAGAACCGCTCGGGATCCACGTTACCTCCCGACAGGATGACGCCGACGCGCTCGGCGGGCGCGAGCTGAACGGCTCCGGCGAGCAGCGCCGCCAGGCCGGCCACGCCGCCCGGTTCCACCACCAGCTTCAGCCGCTCATGGCAGAAGCGCATGGCGCCGATCAGCTCGGCGTCCGAGACGGTGACGATCGAGTGCAGCAGAGCCTGGTTGTGGGCAAAGGTCAACTCGCCCGGCTGGGCGACCTGGAGCGCGTCGGCCACCGTGCGCGGCACAGGAATGGTGATCCTCGAGCCGGCCAGCAGGGACTGCCGGTAGTCATCCGCCGTCTCCGGCTCCACGCCGATCACCCGCGTGCCGGACCCGAGGCCCTTGACGGCGACCGCACAGCCGGCGATCAACCCGCCACCACTCACGGGAGCCAGCAGCACATCCAGCGGCCCGGCGTCCTGCACCAGCTCGAGTCCGGCCGTGCCCTGGCCGGCGATCACCTGGGGATCGTCGAACGGCGGGACCAGGGTCAGGTTGCGCTTCTCGGCCAGGCGGCGGCCGATCTCCTCGCGATCCTCCGTGTAGCGGTCGTAGGTGATCACCGCGGCGCCGTAGGCGCGCGTGGCCGCCGCCTTGCCCTCCGGGGCGTCGCTGGGCATGACCACGGTGGCGCCGGTGCGGAAGATCGAGGCGGCCAGCGCCACGGCCTGGGCGTGGTTGCCGGAGGAGAACGCCAGCACCCCGGCGTCCCGCTGCGCGGGCGTGAGCGAGGCCAGCTTGTTGTACGCCCCCCGGAACTTGAACGAACCGCTGCGCTGAAAGACCTCGGCCTTGAGCAGGATCGACGCGCCGACGCGCCGGTCAAGCGTTCGTGAGGTGAGGACCTGGGTGCGGTGCGCGATCCCGGCGAGCCGGGCCTCTGCCGCCCGGACGTCGTCCAGACCGACCAAGCGGCCGGGTCCGGCCGCGGAGCTCAGCCTTTCGCCATCCGGATCGGTCAGCGGTGGCCGCTGTGGCGAGCCGCCTCGCGAATCGCGCTCATCGCCTCATCCTGCGACCGGGCGCGATCACGAACGAACTCGCGGAACTCCCGGTGCGACAGGGCGCGTGCATCCTCCGCGCCGGCCTCGAGGTGATCGGCGATCAGCGCCGCGATCGACGGTGGCGCGACGTGCGCCACGACGTCGTCATCGTCGTCACGACGGGACCTTCTGAACAGTGCGGGCATCCAGGTACCTACCTGTTGGGCATATGAGCGAGTGGGGAGCTCGCTGGCCGAGGGCTCGACCACCGTGGATTATTCGACATTCCGAGGCGTTTTCATAGTCACAACTGCATTCCGGGTAGTTCGAGAGCTATGACTCAGGAGACATCGCGGCCCGAGGTGGCGTTCGTGCTCGGGGGCGGCGGGCTCCTGGGAGCGCACGAAGTGGGCATGCTCCGCGCGCTGGCCGAGCAGGGCATACGCCCGGAGATGATCCTCGGGACGTCGATCGGAGCGGTGAACGGAGCTTTCCACGCCGCTGATCCGACCCCGGCCGGGGTGCAGCGGCTCAGCGAGCTGTGGAGCGAGCTGGCACCGGCTGAACTGAGTGCGTTGACGGCGCTGCGCGGGCTCACCACGCTGGCGCGCAGCCGCACCCATCTGCAGTCCTTCTCGGCCGTGCGGGAGCGGCTGTCCGAGAACCTGCCGGTCCAGAAGCTGGAGGAGTTGACCGTCCCCTTTCAGTGCGTGGCGGCCAGTGTCGAGCGGGCGGCGGAGCACTGGTTCACCGAGGGCTCCCTGCCCGATGTGCTGCTCGCCTCATGCGCGGTTCCGGGGATCCTGCCGGCGGTGCGCATCGGCCAGGAGCACTTCATCGACGGGGGCATCGTCAATTCGATCCCGGTCAGCCGGGCCGTGATCCTGGGCGCGACCCGGATCTTTGTCCTTCAGGTGGGCCGGCTGGAGCAGCCCCTGCGCCCGCCGCGGTGGCCGTGGGAGGTGGGGCTGGTGGCCTTCGAGGTAGCCCGGCGGCACCGCTTCGCCCACGATCTGCACTCGTTGCCCGAGAGCGTGGAGCTGCACGTGATGCCGACCGGCGGGACCGCGGCTCCGGCCTACAACGATCTCTCAGGTCAGCTGCGGATCCGCCGGGTGGCCACCGGGGTGCAGCGCCAGATCGAGTCGGCCTACGCCGCCTCGATCGAGTATCTGGAGAGCCTCTGATGGGAATGCCTCCCCCCTGGCTGCGCCGGCCGGTGAGCGTGACGGCCTGGCTGCTGATGTCCACGCTGGCCCTGATCGGATCCCCGCTGCTGCTGGCCGGCGCGGAGCTGGCCTCGCTGGTGAGGCGCGACGACCGGCCGCGAATCGCCGCCCGCGTCGTGCTGGCCTACTTCCTGCGGGAGCTGACCACGCTGGTCGCCTGCGGCGGGCTGTGGGTGGCCAGCGGCTGTGGGCTCTGGATGCAGACTCGCCGGCTGCGCGACTGGCACTGGCGGTTGCTGGGCTGGTTCGTCGGTGGCCTGGCGAACGCCGCGTTCCGGACTGTGCAGATCCGGGTGGCCGAGGAGGGGACGGAGGAGGCGCTCCAGAAGCTGTCCGAGGACGGGCCGGTACTCGTGTTCAGCCGGCATGCCGGGCCGGCCGACACCGTGCTGCTGATCGATCGCCTGCTTCGGCGCTTCGAGCGGCGCCCCAGCGTCGTGTTCAAGGAGGCGATCGCCCTGGACCCGTCCGTGGACCTGATCTCGCACCGACTCCCCCACGCGGTCCTGGACACCGACGATCGGGAGCAGTGCGAAGCGCGGATCGTCCATGCGGCCGAGTCGATGGGGCAGCGTGGTGCGTTGCTGCTGTTCCCCGAGGGAGGCAACTTCTCGCCCGAGCGCCGTCTCAAGGCACTGGGGTCGCTGCGCCGGCGAGGTCATCGCCAAGCCGCGCAGCGCGGGGAGCAGATGCACCACGTGCTGCCGCCGCGCCCATCGGGAGCGCTATGCGCGCTGGACGCCGCCCCGGACGCGCCGGTCGTGTTCGCCGCCCATACCGGCCTGGGGCTGGCCGCCTACCCCCGGGAGATCTGGCGCGAACTCCCCGTCGGCGGCACCCTGCACACCCGCATGTGGCTGGTGGCTCGCGACGAGGTCCCGTCCGACAACGACGCGCGCTGCACGTGGCTCAACGACTGGTTCCAGCGGATCGACGACTGGATCGACGTCCACGGGACCGAGCCATCCGCCGGACGGAGCCGTCCGCGTGACGGGGCGTCGGCGGGGTGACCGGGGCGGGCTGATCTGTTACCTCGAGCGCTCCGTGTTGGCCACGATCGTGTCGGCGATCTGCGGCCACAGGTCCCGGGGGAGGTCGTGCCCCATGCCGGGGAGGATGACCAGGCGCGCGTCGGGAATCGCCTCGGCGGTGGCCCGCCCGCCGGACACGTTGACCAGCGGATCGGCGGCGCCGTGGATCACGGTGGTGGGGACGTTCACCTGCCGGAGCTGGTCCGTGCGGTCGGCCGCGGTCACGATCGCCGCCATCTGGCGCGCGCTGCCGGCGGGATGGATCCCGCGATCGAACATCCGGCCCGCCAGCTCGCGCCGGGCCACCTCGTCGAAGCTGTAGGCCGGCGAGCCGATCTCCCGGTAGGTCTGAAGGTGATCTCTGATGTAGCCGTCGCGGTCCCGGCCCACGCGCCGCAGCATCCGCAGCGCCAGCTGGGGGCGCGGGCGGCCCACCCGGCGGGCTCCGGTAGTCGACATGATCGAGACGAGCGAGAGCACGCGATCGGGGTGGCGAATGGTCAGAGCCTGGGCGACCATCCCGCCCATCGAGGCACCGACCACGTGCGCGGCCGGGACCTGGAGGTGATCCAGGAGCCCAGCGGCATCGTCGGCCATCTGGTCCAGCGAATACGGCGCCCCCTTGGGGTCCCGCAGCGCCAGCTGCCAGCGCTTGGGCACGGGCGCCTCGCGCAGGATCGTCGAGCGGCCCACGTCCCGGTTGTCGTAGCGGATCACCCAAAAGCCACGACCGGCCAGCAGCTCGCAGAAGTCCTCCTCCCAGACGAGCATCTGCGACGCCAGCCCCATGACCAGGAGCAGCGGCGGCGCCTCCGGATCGCCGAAGGTCTCGTAGCACAGCCTGACCTGGCCGAGCTTGGCGAACTGCTCGCCCGAGGCGGTGGAGTCTGTTTGCGGAACGCTCAAGACCGGATAGCTTACGATCCGGGCTCGAGTTTGTTCGCCCGCGCGGCGGGAAAGGCTCTGGCTCATGTGGCTTCGCTGGCTTGCCGTGCTCGGTGCCGTGACGCTGGCGGTCGCCGGGTGCGGTGGTGGATCGACCCCTCCCAGCGGGGTGGCGAGCAAGGCGCCCGGGCAGATCCTCGCGGCCGCCTCCCGGGCGATCGAGGCGGCCAACTCGGTGCATGTGGTGGGCTCGGTCGTGGACAACGGCATCCACGTCCGCCTGAACCTGCACCTGGCCCGCGGCCGGGGCGGCGAGGGGGAGGTCTCCGAGAACGGCCTGGGCTTTGCGCTGATCTCCACCGGAAAGGTTCTCTACATCCAGGGCTCGGACGCCTTCTGGACTCATTTCGGCGGTGCCAACGCCGCCAAGCTGTTCCACGGCAAATGGCTTAAAGCCCCCGACTCCGGTCAGTTCGGCACGCTCGGCAGCCTCGCCACCACCCATGGCCTGGTCGGCCAGCTGCTGAGCAAGCACGGCAAACTGGTCCGAAGCGGGCGCACGACGGTGGACGGGCAACCCGCCGTGGGGGTGGTCGATCGGACCCAGGGCGGCACCCTGTTCGTGGCCACCACTGGTCGGCCCTATCCGCTGGAGATCGTCAAACGCGGGACCAACGGCGGCTACGTGAAGTTCACCGACTTCAACCAGCCGGTCAAGGTCACACCTCCGAGCAAATCGATCAGCCTGCCCAACGGGGCTTGATCGGCAAGAGCAACTCCACCAAGCTGGACGATTCTGGCCCGTGTGCCCGAGGCCAGGCAAAGTAGGGGTAGTGCGCGGGCGCCCGACCGCCGGGTGATCCGGCGGTCAACCGCCCGCGTAGAGAAGAGGAGGGCTCCGGCCGGCCGGTCAGGGCTACCTCAAGGGCAGGCCTCTTTGTTCAGACCCGCGACCCGAGACAACAACCTGCGCAGCCTGGCCGACGAGGACCTGATGGAGAGGGTCCGCGGCGGCGAGGCCGGGGCGTTTGAGGTGGTCTTCGACCGTCATGGCGGCGCGGCCTACTCGCTGGCCTACCGCATGTGCGGATCCCGGTCGCGCGCCGAGGACGTTGTGCAGGAGGCGTTCCTGTCGCTGTGGCGCACCGGGGCCCGATATGACAGGACCCGCGGGAGCGTGCGGTCGTGGATCCTCAGCGCGGTGCACAATCGGGCCATCGATGCGTTTCGCCGTCAGTCGGCCCGCGAGTCTCGGGACGTCGGCGACGAGCACCTGACCGAGCACCTGCCGGGCGGGGAGCGCACAGATGCGGAGGTGGAGCAGCGGGACGACGCGCACCGCGTCCGCTCGGCGCTCAGCCAGCTGCCCGGCGAGCAGCGCCGCGTGATCGAGCTGGCCTACTTCGGCGGCTTCAGCCACTCCGAGATCGCCAAGATGCTCAGTTTGCCGGCCGGCACCGTCAAGGGGCGCATGCGACTGGGACTGTCGAAGCTGCGCATCACGCTGGGCGCGGAGGGATTCACCGCATGAGCGCCGAGACGAACACGGCTTCAGGCCACACCTGCGGGAGCGACGCCGCCGCCTACGTATTGGGGGCGCTGGAGCCGGCCGAGCTGCCCGCGTTCCTGGAGCACCTGGAGGGCTGTGCGGTGTGCCGCGACGAGGTGGACGCGCTGCAGGGAGTCGTCCACGCGCTGCCGATGGCCGCCCCCCCGTATCCGGCTCCCGGGCGCCTGCGCCGGCGGATCATGCGGAGCGTCCGCCAGGACCAGGCGCGGACGCGCGGCTTCCGCGGCCCGGTGTGGTTCTTCAACTGGCCAGCTGGGCAGTGGGTCGGCGTCCTCGGGGTGGCCGCCACCGCGGTGCTCGTCGTGGTGGCGCTGCTGGGATCGACGGCGCGTCCGCCCACCCGGGTGATACAGGCCCGGGTCACCAGCGGCACCGGCTCCGCGCAACTTGACGTGACCGGAAGGCAGGGGGAGCTGATCGTCCGTCACCTGCGTCCTCTGCCGCGCGGCCGGGTGTACGAGGTGTGGCTGAAGGCCGCTCACCGCAAGCCCGTGCCCGCCGACGTCCTGTTCCTCGTGACCAGGCATGGGGACGCTGATGTGCCGGTGCCGCGCAGCCTGCGCGGGATCAGCTTGATGATGGTCACCGCGGAGCGGGCCGGCGGCAGTCCGGTGCCCACCGGCAAGCCGGTGATCGTGGCGCAGCTCAGCTAGGGTTTCGCCCTCGTTTCACCGCATGATGGCCGACACGATCCGGTTTCAGTGGCGGTCCGCGAGCTGCTGGCGGATCGCGAGCTCGCTGCTCACGCATTTGCGACACTTCGGGCACTGCTTCAACCCGGTCAGCTTCTACTACTGCCTGGATGAAACGCACCAACAGCTGGAAGCGGTGCCGCGGCAAGGTCGATAGGCGCCAGGTATTGGAGGCGGGACTTGACCTGCGCCGGCGGGAGCTGCCGAGGGAATCTCTACGTGCCGTCACGCGGCGCTGCCCGGTGGCGACGACCAGGATGATGGCGCTGATCTACGCCCACTCGGTCGGCCTGCGCCTGGCGGGGACGCCGGTGTTCGCTCACCCGGAGAGAACCGCATGACCCGGCTCTGCCGCTGGCTGATGAGCCTCGTGCTTCGGCGCATCCGCTCGGGCACGCTGGTGGTGATCGAGCCGGACGCCTACCGCTGCTACGGGAATGGAGCGCCGGCGGCCACCGTGGCGGTGCGCTCGCCGCGCGCCTGGCGGGAGCTGCTGCGAGGCAGTCTGGGCCTGGCCGAGGCCTACGCGTCCGGCTACTGGGACGCGCCCGATCTGGTCGCGGTCATCCGGATCGCGGCCCGCAACGCCGGCGCGGCCGACCGGGCGCGAGCCCTGCTGACGCCGTTGTGGCGGCCCATCCAGCAGCTCCGAGCACTTCGCCGCCCATCCACCCGGCGGCAGCGACAGGCCGATATCGCCGCCCACTACGACCTGGGCAACGAGCTGTTCACGCGCATGCTCGATCCGACGATGATGTATTCGTGCGCCTGGTTCGGTGAGCCGGGTATGTCGCTGGAACAGGCTCAGCGAAGCAAGCTCGAGCTGATCTGTCGCAAACTCCAGATCGATGCCGAGGACCACGTCCTCGAGATCGGAACCGGGTGGGGCGGATTCGCGCTGCACGCGGCCACCACCCGGGGCTGCCGCGTCACCACCACGACGATCTCGGAGGAGCAGTACCAGTTCGCCCGCGAGCACGTGCAACGAGCGGGCATGGAGCAGCTGGTCACCGTCCTGCGGGAGGACTACCGGGATCTCCGCGGCCGGTTCGACAAGCTCGTCTCGATCGAGATGATCGAGGCGGTCGGCTGGCGCCACATCGGCACCTTCCTGGCCACCTGCTCGGGGCTGCTGGCGCCCTACGGAGCCATGCTCCTTCAGGTGATCACGATCGATGACCGGCTCTACGAGGCCGAGAAGGCATCGCGTTCGTTCATCAAGGAATACATCTTTCCCGGTGGATCGCTGCCATCGCTGGCCACTCTGCGCCACGACATCTACCGGCACACGGACTTCTCGATCGTCTCCCACCAGGAACTGACGCCGCACTACGTGCCCACGCTCAGGCAATGGCGCGAGCGCCTCAGCGCGCATCTCCAGGAGCTTCACGAGCTCGGCTATGACTGGCGTTTCCAGCGCATCTGGATGCTGTACCTGGCCTACTGCGAAGCCGGATTCGCCGAGGGGAGAATCGGCGATTTTCAGCTGCTGCTGGCCAAGCCGCTGTCCCGGCTGCACGAGACGTCCGGTGAGGGTCAGCCGGCCGCACCGGTGATCAGGGCCGGGACAGACCGCCGGGGTCAGGCGGCCGTTGGCTCGTCAGTCGCCTGACTGCGCCGGCTCGCCCGAGCGCTTGGCCGCGTACATGGCCTGATCGGCTCGCCGCAGCGCGGCGCGGACATCGTCATCGGGATGGGCGATCACGGCGCCCAGGCTCAAGGACGGGATCGCCGGCGTCCCCGACGCGTGCAGCGCCCGCTGGATGCGCTCCAGCACGGGTCCCGGGTCATCGTGCTCAAAGAGTTCGGCCACGACACCGAACTCATCACCCCCGAGCCTGGCCACCGAATCCTCGGCCCGAGTCACCGCCCGCAACCGGGCGACAACCGAGCGCAATATCTCGTCTCCGCGGGCATGCCCGTGACGGTCATTGGCCGTCTTGAGATCGTTCACGTCGGCCACGATCACCAGCACCTTGGTCTGGCGTCGGGATCGCCGAGCCAGCGCCTGGCCCAGCCGGTCGTTCAGCATCGCGCGGTTCAGCGCTCCGGTCAGCGGGTCGTGCGCTGCCGCCTCGCGCAGCGCTCCGGCCAGCTCGGCCAGCTCGACCTGCAGCTCCACTTGCCGGGCCAGGTCCTCGAGCAGCGTCAGCTGTTCCTCGCTCAGCTGTCGGGGCTGCTCGTCGAACGCGCACACGGTTCCGACCGTGATCCCACCGCGGGAGCGGATGGGCACCGAGGCGTAGAAGCGCACCGGCCGATCGCCGTGCACGGAGCTCGAATAGCCGAAGCGGCCATCCAGCGTGGCGTCGGTGCAGACCACCCGGCGTTCGGCGTCCACCACCGCCGCGCACATGCTGTCCGCCGCCGGATGCTCGCCAAGCGGCGCACCGGCGCCAGCCACCCGGTGCTGGGTGTCATCGTCGAAGATGTGCACGGCGGCCCCAGAGGCGCCGGTGAGGTGGGCGGCCAGGCGGGTCAGCCCGGCCAGCGCCGGTGTGCGGAGGCGATCGACCAGCTCGAGCCGTCGCACCGCCGCAGCGCGCAGAGCAGCCCGCTCATCGACGCCGGACTGCGGCGGGTCCTCCTCCGGATCGCGCCGATCGACGCGGGCATCTGCGTTCACGGTCAGCAATCAAACCAGGTCGGGCGGTCCTCTCGTCGTCCTGGCGCGACGCCTCTTACGCGCCTCTGAACATTCGTGATTAGCGTCACGGCCACCTCATGACTGGGCCCAAGCATCTCTGGTCCGGAAACTGGCAAGAGGAGTCGATCAAGCCGGAGGCGGTATCGACTGAGCCGGTTCGTCCGGCCGTGGCACCACTGCCGGAGCCACTCCCGGTGCGCCGACCAGGACGCTTGACGTGGCGAGCGCTTCTGCCGGTGGCCGCCGTGATCCTCGTGACGGGCGTGGCGCTGGCCGAGCTGCTCCCGGGCGGAGGACGCCGCGGCGCCACCACCCCCACCGTGAGCGTGATCCCGAACTCGCAGTCCCCCAACCCGGTGATCCCGGCCCCGAACACGTCGCCGGGAACGGTTTCCGGAAACACCATCAGCGGCCGCACGGTCAGCTGGCTGGGCATGCAGATCTCCACCGTCCAGAACGTGGGCGTCGTGGTCCAGACGGTGCAGC
The DNA here is from genome assembly GCA_035551795.1 of Solirubrobacteraceae bacterium. Lineage (GTDB taxonomy): Bacteria > Actinomycetota > Thermoleophilia > Solirubrobacterales > Solirubrobacteraceae > Palsa-465. The sequence continues at coordinate 12,180 of DASZMP010000029.1, forward strand.
TGGGAAGTGCTGCCGACGCCGCCGGGCTGGATCCGGGTGACATGATCGAGTCGGTCAACCGTCACTCGATCACGGCAGCAGACCAGATCCGCGGCGCCGTCCGGGGTCTGAAAACCGGCGACGCGGTGCAGATCTCTGTCGATCGCGGCTCGACGCTGTTCGCCGTCGCCGCCGACTTCGCCGGCCAGCCCACCACCTCGCCGTGATCTTCGCCCACCCGCTGGTGCTCCTCGGACTGCTGGCGATCCCGGCCCTGGCCGCGATGTACGTACGCGAGCAGCGCCAGCGAGTGCTGGCCCGTCAGGGATTCGTCTCTGAACCCCTGACTCGTTCGGTGGCTCCGCGCCGCCCGAGCTGGCGACGGCACCTGCCGGTGGCGCTGCTGGGGCTGGCCGGGGCCGCCCTGATTGCCGCGCTCGCCGAGCCCTACCACCGTGTCCTGGTGCCCGTGAAGAGCGCCACGATCATGCTGGCCAATGACGTCAGCGACTCGATGCAGGCCACCGATGTCAGCCCGTCTCGTCTGCAGGCGGCGCAGCGCGCCGCCGAGCGCTTCGTGGCGAAGGCGCCGCGATCGGTGGGGGTGGGCCAGATCGAGTTCGCCCGCCACCCAACGCTGCTGCAGTCACCCAGCACGGATCATGCCCTGGCCGAGCAGGCGATTGCCGGGCTGCGGCCTGGAGGCGGGGGCACAGCGATCGGCGGGGCAATCGATACCGCGCTGGGCGCCATCTCGACGGCGGCCAAGGTGGACGGACGGCGGCCTCCCGGGGCCGTGATCCTTCTGTCCGACGGGACCTCCAACGTGGGCGTGAGTCCCCTGGCGGCGGCGGCACAGGCCAAGGCGCGTCACGTGCCGATCTACACGATCGCCATTGGCACCGCCTCGGGCACGATTCGCGGCGGCCACGGCAACCGGGTCGCCGTCCCGGTCAGCCCGCAACAGCTCGCCGCGATCGCAGCTGATTCCGGCGGCCGGGCCTTCACGGCCACCGACAGTGCCGGCGCCAGCGCCATCTACGCGCACCTGGCGCGAACGCTTGGCCACAGACACGTGAGAACAACCCTGATCGCCGGCCTGACCGGGGCGGCTCTGGGACTGCTGCTGATCGGCGGCGCCCTCAGCCTGCTGTGGTTCGGGGGCCTGGCCTGAGTTCACCAAGTGGCCGCTCGCGCAAACGAGAACCGGAGGGATCCATGAATGACATCGAAGCCATGAGCCGCTCTCGGGCGGAGGCCCGTCAATCGCTGCAGCAGGCGCTGGACGAGATCAAGCGCGTGATCGTCGGACAGGACGCGATGCTGGAGCGGCTGCTGGTCAGTCTCCTGGCCGGGGGCCACGTGCTGCTCGAGGGCGTGCCCGGGCTGGCCAAGACGCTGACGGTCAAGACCCTGGCCTCGGTACTGGGTGGCAGTTTCGGGCGCATCCAGTTCACGCCGGATCTGGTGCCCGCTGACCTGGTGGGGACACGGATCTGGCGCCCGGACACCGGCCGGTTCGACACCGAGCTCGGCCCGGTCTTCCACAACTTCGTGCTGGCCGATGAGATCAACCGCGCCCCGGCCAAGGTCCAGTCGGCGCTGCTGGAGGTGATGCAGGAGGAACAGGTGACGATCGGCGGCGTGACCCATCAGGTCCCCACTCCGTTCATCGTCATGGCCACCCAGAATCCGATCGAGTCCGAGGGCACCTATCCACTGCCCGAGGCCCAGGTCGACCGCTTCCTGATGAAGATCATCGTCGACTACCCGAGCGCCGGGGAGGAGGCCGCTGTCGTGGGACGCAGCCTCAGGCCGCCGCCCGTCGTACGCGAATGCCTGACGCTGGATGACCTGCAGCGCCACGCACAGGCGGTGGCCACGGTCGCCGTGCACCGCGAGATGATCGGCTACGCGGTTGCCCTCACCGATGCCACCCGGCATCCGGCGGCTCACCGGCTGGACGCCCTGGGCCCGCTGATCGAGTTCGGAGCCAGCCCCCGCGGGCCGATCGGCCTGATCCAGGGCGCCCGCGCGCTGGCGCTGCTGCGCGGACGCACTCATGTGGACGCCCGGGACATCCGCGATCTGGCGCCGGATGTCCTGCGTCACCGGCTCGTCCTCTCCTACGACGCGCTGAGCGACGGTGTCACGCCGGACTCCCTGCTCGACCAGATCCTCGCCGCCGTCCCGGCTCCGGGTGCCGACCGGTTGATCCGGGCCGAGCCCTCCGAATCGCAGCTACGCCGCGTGTGACGCCGCCCGCCGACCCGTCCCGGCTGCAGGTTCCCGTGGCCCGTCAGGGCCCCGGACCGATGCCCGCAGCCCTGATCGACGCTCTGGACCTGGCCGTCAACCGGCTGGTTTCCCGCACCCTGCCCGGCAGCCGCCGGGCCAGCGGAGTCGGACCCGGGCTGGAGCTGGCTCAGATCCGGCCCTACGAACCCGGGGACGACGTGCGGCACATCGATCCCGCCGCCAGCGCGCGCACCGGCACCCTGCACATCCGCCTGCACGTACCCGACCGGGCGCTGTCCACATGGATCGTTCTCGACCTCTCACCGTCGATGGCCTTCGGCACCGCCCGGAGGCTCAAGGCCGACGTGGCGGAGGGAACCGCTCTGGTGTTCGGCCGCCTGGGGGTGAGACGGGCCGGCAGCGTCGCGCTGATCGGGTTCGGCGCGGGTGCCGCGCACGTACTCCCACCCCGTGGCGCCAAGCCGGCGCTGGTGGCACTGCGAGCGCTGCTGGCCGCGGGCGTGTCTCCCGATGGGCACAGCGACCCAGACGATCTGGCCGATGCGCTGACCCGCACCGGTCGTCTGGCCACCCAGCCGGGTCTGGTCGTGGTGATCTCCGACTTTCGGGACCAGCACCGATGGGAGCGGCCGCTGGGATCGCTGCGTTTGCGCCATGCCACCGTGGCGGTCGAGATCATCGACCCCAGGGAGGCCGAGTTGCCGGCGGTCGGCCGGCTGTCGCTGGTGGATCCCGAGACCGGGGCGCTGGTTCGCGTCGATTCGTCTCGCGGTCGCATCCGCGAGCGGTTCGCCCAGCTCG
>DASZMP010000030.1:0-5565 GCA_035551795.1 Solirubrobacteraceae bacterium
CGGAGGCTTGGGTTTCATCGGCTCCCACACCGTGCAGGCGCTGCTGGACGCCGGCGAAGAGTGCGTGCTGGTCCAGCGCAGCCACGCCGAGGTGCCGGCCGGCCGTTTCGACGCACCGGTCGCAGTCGAGCAGGCCGACGCGACCGATCCGGGGGCGCTGCTGGCCATCGGCCGGCGTCATCGGATTACCGGGATCGTCCACCTCGCCGGCTCGATGCCCTGGCCACCGAGCTCCGGGCCGGCGGTGCAGGCGGCGCGCCGGTCGCTCGGCAGCCTGTTCAACATCATGCAGGCCGCCCAGGAGTGGGGGGTGGGGCGCGTCGCCCTGGCGAGCACGATCGGCGTCTACGCCGGCGCCAAAGACCCGTTCGAGGGTGCGCTCACCGAGGAGATGCCCCTGTCGATGAGCGCACCGCACCTCATCCCCACGTTCAAGAAGGTCAGCGAGCTGCTCGGCGGTCATCTCGCGAACGCCACCGGCGTTGAGGTCGTCAACCTCCGCATCTCGGGCACATGGGGACCGCGCGGCCACAACCCCGACCCGTTCTTCCCCGCCCCGCAGCTCATCCACGCCGCCGCCCACGGCGGCGCGCCGGATCTCTCCGGGGTCAGCGGCCGGATGCACGCCGAGGACTCGCTCGACCTCTGTTACGTCAAGGACACCGGCCGAGCGATCGCGCTGCTGCAGCTCACCGACCACCTCAACCACCACACCTACAACGTCGCCTCCGGCCACGCCACAACCAACGCCGAGGTCGCCGCCGCGATCCGACAGGTCGTCCCCGACGCCCAGGTCGACCTGCCCATCGGCGGCGAGACCCGACAGGCCTGGCTCGACATCACCCGCCTGCGCGAGGACACCGGCTACGAGCCGGCCTGGGACACCGAGCGCGCCGCCGCCGATTACATCGCCTGGCTGCGAGCAGGCAACGAACGCTGAACCAGCCACAAGATGCACCCAGACCATCAGGCATATCGGGGAGGTACGGGGTTCACCGGGTCTGGCCGGCTGCTGGGGGTCATGCGACGGGTGCCTCGTGTACTTCGAGGGTGAGACGTAAGCCGGCTGCCTGTAGGGGCGCGACGGGGCATTTGGGCTTACGATCAAGTGGGTGAGCGTGGATGGGTGAACGAGCGTCACGGGCGGTGTTGGTGGTCCTCGTGCTGGCGGGGTTGGGATCAGCCGGCTGCGCAGGCGCCCGGCCGGCCGGCTCGTCCCGCCCTGCGGTCTCGGCCGCAGCGAGCGGCTCCCCGTTGGCGCTGGCGTCCTGTCCGACGGTGGTGCGGCGGCTCGGTCGGATCGCGTTGACCGCTCGCGGGCGGCTTGAGCTCGTCGATCTCGGCACCTGTCGTGTCACGGTGGTGCGCGGCCATGATGTCTCCCAGCCACGGTTCAGTTCTGATGGCCGGTGGCTGGCCTACACGCTGCTGGTCACCGGGAACCGGTCCCGCCCCGTTGTGATCCCGGCCGGTGGCGGTCCGGCGCGCTCGCCGCTGGGAGGCGGGATCATCGCGTGGTCCTGGGCTCCGGCGGGCGAGCTGCTGTACGGGCTCACGAAGGGCGGTGCGCTCGTCGCGGCGGCGCCCACTGGCCGGCGCCGGATCATGGCAACCCACCTCGACGGGTCGTTTGCCATCTCACCCGACGGCAAAAGTGTGGCGGTGAACGGCTCGAGGTGCGGTCGGCAGACGCCCGTCGGGGAGCTGGAGACGATCAACCTGCACACCGGTGCGCGGTCGGTCGTTCTCAGACAGCGGGGGCGTGTGTTCACGTTTGCGGGATGGTCGTCTGATGGGCGCTGGCTGCTGTTCTGGTCAGAGACCCTGTGCTCGAGCTCCATCGCGGCCGACGGCCTGCCACTTGAGGCCGTCCCCGCGACCGGCGGCAAACCGCTTCAGGTCATTCGCCGGATGCTGCGCTACGACGATTTCCTGAGCTGGTGCGGAGCGAGGCTGGTCGCTGCGGCGGGTTCAAGCCGCGAAACGCAGCTGGGAAGCGACCTGGTCGAGACCCAGCCGCCGGCCTGGCAAGCCCGCATCCTTCAAAACGCCCGCAGGCTGAGCTGGGTCTCGCCGGCGTGCGCGCCGTCCGGGCGCCTGGTCGCCGCGGCCGCCGGGCCGAACACCGAGGACGCCCAGTTCGGGGTCGAGCACCGCTCAATCTGGCTGCTACGCCCGAATGGTGCCGCGGTGGGGCAGCTCACCAGCCCGCCCGCTCGCGACCTCAGCGACGAAGCGCCGCGCTTCTCCCACGACGGGCGCTGGATCCTCTTTGTCCGTGGCAAGGTGGTGCCCGTCGGCCAGGCCGCGATCTCGCGCGACACGATCGAACTCGTCCGCGCCAGCGGGAGCGCAAGCCCCGTGCCGGTCATCAACTTCACCAGCAATGACTTCAGCTACTTCGACCACTTTGACTGGCCTGACGAGATCGCTTGGTCACAACCACGCTAGGGCGATCCGCAAGACTGGCCCTGACTTCCAGACCAGACCGGCACATCGGTCTGGTGCCCGCCGCCTCATTCAAGCTCACCGAACAACGACGCCCGCTGACACATCCGGTAGTCCTTGGACTGTGCGACACCGCGGCGCTTTCCCTGGGGGCCAGCCCTCGCACGCAGGGTGCGAGACCGGCCACCGAGCTTGGTTCCGGCTGCGGCGCGGCTCACTAACGGCGGCGACGAACCGTCGCTGTTGCCCCACCACAGCGCGCGCTAGGTGTTCTCTGTGTCAGCCGGCGTAGGGGTCCGGGTCGGATGCCAAGACCATGGGGGGCTCTGGGGGCCCGTGGCGTAGGGCGGGCGCGAGCGCTGCGAGGATCGCCAATCCGAGCACCCATGTTGCGACAGCGAGAACGGTGGCTGTCGGTCCGGCATGCTCAAAGGCGAATCCGACGGCCAGCGGGCCGAGCCACGCCAGCGACATCGTCAGCAGGGTTGCTGCTGCCTGCACCCGGCCTTGCAGGTGGTCGGGGGTCGCGGCCACACGGGAGCCGGCGACGACCGAGTTGGTCGGCGGCGTAACGAACTCTGCGGCCGCGATCAAAAGCCCGATCAGGAGCGCGTTGTGGGCGATCAGTAGGGCGAGCACCACCGCGAGCAGCAGCCACTGCTCGCCCACGATCATCTGACGAGCCGTGAGCGCACGCCGTAACGGGCCGGCGAGACTTGCTCCCAGCAGTCCACCCACCCCGACGATGGCAAACATCGCACCCACCGCCGCCGAAGAGGCCCCGTGCTGTTTGGCCAACAGGACCGCCAGCAAATACAGCCCCGTGAATACGGGGTTGCCGGCGGCGAACAGCAACGAGGCGGATCGGAAGAAGCGCTGCCTCCACAGCCATTTGATGCCGTCTGAGAGCTCTACGCGCAGGGCACGGCCGAAACTCGCCTCTCTGCCTGACGCCGCCTGAAAGGTTGAGCGCGTCAACGAGATCGCGGTCATCGAGCACAAAAACGAGGCGGTATCCGCGATGAACGGAAGCGCCCGGGCTGCCGCAAACAGGACTCCCCCCAGCGGAGGACCGACGATGCTCGCCGCGAACGTCCGGGCCTCGTTCTGAGCAACAGCATCCTGGACATATTTACCGGGTACCACCTGGCGAAGCGCGCCGCGCTCACAGATATACGAGGTGATGAACAAGGCCCCGTCGACAAACGCCACGGCAACAACCTGCAGATACGCCGGCCGCCCCACGATCAACGCCAGGACGATGGTCCCCGCCGCCACCATCCGCACCCCATCACACGCGATCATCAGTCGCTTACGATCCACACGGTCAGCCAGCGCCCCCGCCGGCAGAGCAAAGACCGCGGGAGGCAACCATTTCGCAAGGCCAACCACTCCCGCTTTCGCCGGCGAACCTGTCAACGCTAACACCAACAGCGGGTAGGCGACCGTCGAGGTTTGCGACCCCAGCTCTGACAGGATCTCGCCGCTCCAAAGCAACATGAAGTCGCGATTGCCCAGCAGCGGCCACCCTGGCATCTACTTGACGATACGCGCCAGGTGCTTCGATCAACCTCCGCCCTCGACGTATACCGAGCCCGGTGCGCCAGGCGCTCAGGACCGGACTCGAGGAGCCCTCCTGTCAGCCGACCCGAAGCTGGCACCGGCGCAAACTGCTCCTGTCACCCGTGCCTCGCCCCGCCGGAGAAGCAGCGGTCTTCATGGTGGCCGTTAGGGGTTCACGGTGACTGGGTGCTTCACGATCGCCCAGAAGAGGTAGCCGCCGTTGTTGAACGGCACGGTTGTCGGTTGCGTTTGACCTCTCCCGTCGGTGGCGCGTGCCTGCAGCGTGTAGCTGCCTGGTCCCGGAGGCTGCCAGTAAAACTCCCAGCGAACCCATGCGTGGGCTAGGTTGGGGGTGCTCAGCCGGGCGGGTTGCCAGCTGCTGCCGCCGTCGGTGCTGATGTCGACGCGCTGGATCGGGGCCTGTCCGGACCATGAGCGGCCGGCGAGGACCTGGGGCTGGTTGGGCAGAGTGGCGTTTAGGGCGAGCTCGAACGCGCTCTTGACTTTCTGTTCGGTCAGCGGCTTTGGGGTCGGGTAGTCGGGCCCGCTGAGGACGTAGCTGGTGGTGTTCCAGCGGGAGAACAGTGGTTCGTTTGAGACCTGGATCTGTCCTACCCATTTGATGTTCGCGATTCCGACCCAGCCCGGCACGATCAGGCGAACGGGCGCGCCGTTGTCCGGAGGCAGCGGTTTGCCATTCATCTCGTATGCCAAGATGGCATCCTTGAGCGCCTTTGCGACGGGCAGCGGACGCCGTACCCGACCGTAATCCACGCCACCAGTCACATAGTCGGCGTCCAGGCCCTGTGGCATGACGTCAACGGCGCTGGGCAGATCCAGGCGCGCTCGAGCACGTCGCCGAGTCGCGCGCCACGCCAGCTGGCTACGCCGATCGCTCCAAGGCCCCATTGCGTACCGCTTGCCGGTGTGCCCTGCTGGCTGGCGAAGAAGCTGCGCGCATTGCCGGCGCATTCGATGAACGCGGGAAGCTCGACCGCGGGAAGCGAGCGCAGCTGATCGAAGTTGAGGATGATCGGATCGGCTTGAGTCGGGGCGCCGCGAAGGCCGTCGCCCCAGCCCACCGAGCCGTCAGCACCGGGCGGGCTAGCCATCGTGGAGCGGTACTGGATCTAGCTCCGTGGGCCAGCCCGGCTGGGTTTCAGGGCGGCTTGGTGTGCCGTGGGCCTCGAAGCGCACGCGGCGGCGGGGATGTCCCAGCTCTGCGAGCTGTTCCAGAACATACGGGTACATGGCCTGAGGGCCGCAGACGTACACCATGCGCCGCTCGAGTGCTCCTGCGACCGTGCTGATGGTCTCGGCGGTGATCAGTCCCGAGCGTCCGCGCCAGTCCGGCTCCGGGTAGAGGATCACGTGGTCGACGCGGACACGAGGATCGCCGGCCGCTATGACCTCCAGCTGGTGCGCGAAGATCACGTCGTACTGCCTCCTTGACCCGTAGATCAGGTGCAGTCGACGAGGCAGGTCGTGGTCGACGATGTCGCGGATCATGCTCATCGCCGGTGCAACGCCGGATCCACCGGCGATGAAGACGAC
>DASZMP010000031.1:0-2517 GCA_035551795.1 Solirubrobacteraceae bacterium
TTGGCGTAGCCCCCGGTGTGCAGGCGGGAGACCCAGGCCGAGCCGATCAGGCCGGCGGCGGCGATGAAGTAGTACGCCGCCGGCCGCTTTCTTGCCATGGCCGCGGCGACCGCGCCGATCGCGATGAGGGCCAGCAATGGCCACTGCTGATGCAGGATGTCGTCGCGCCAGAACCCGACCCACAGCGTCTGCGCCACCTGCTGGTGGAGCAGCTCGCTGTACACGTAGTACCCGTACCACCCCCCGGTCGCGGCGTTGAGCACGACGGTCGAGACGGCAATCAGCGCGGCCAGGACGCCGACGGCTGGGATCCCCACGCGCGGCCGGGCGACGGCGAGATAGAGGAGCACGGGCGCCAGCGCGAGGAGGGCGGTCTGCTTGGTGAAGAAGGCCAGGAACGCCAGCACCCCGAGTCCGATCCCGCCACGCACGCTCTTCGCCTGGCGACCGTATGCGAGCGCGACCAGGGTGAGGGCGAGGAAGAGCGAGTCGACCCGCCCGGTGTCGAACCACGCGCCCGATACGCCGAAGGTGGCGGCGAACAGCCCGGCGGCGACCAGGCCCGCCGTCCGGTTCCCCGTCTCCCGGATGACGATGTACGCCAGCGTCCCCATCGCCGCGAGCGAGGCGGCGAGCGAGATCAGCCTGAGCGGGAGGAAGCCGACGCCGATGACCTTCGCGAGGCCACCGGCGAGCCAGTAGTAGAGGGGCGTGTACGTCCAGCCCACGAAGCTGATGGAGGGCGCCGCGTACAGGGAGTGGCCGCTCGCGACCCGCCCGGCCAGCTCGACCGAGCCGCCTTCCATCCAGTCGAGCTCGAACGGATAGCCGACACGGTGAAGCGCGATCCACAGGTAGATGACGATCGGCGCCGCCGCGGCGAGGCCGACGACGATCGCCATTGCCCACCGTCCCGTGGGCCGGGCGGCCGCGCGTGCATGCGCGGTCGGTCCAACGGCGACGGCCATCAGCGATTCCACCGACGGAAGCTAACCCGATTCCGACTCGGGAGCAGTGAACAGTGACTTAACAAAGCGCCCGGTCGGTTCTCAGACCGCGATTCATGTGTCAGGGTGATCGCGATGCTGCTCCCCGGGATCGATCCCTCGAAGCCACCGCCGGGACCCTTCCGCGAAGGATTCTGGCGCAGCCCCCTGCGCGGGCCATGGCTCACCGCCGTGCTCGGGCTCGTGCTCTTGATCGGCCTGCCCATCGTGATCATCACCGGGCTCCTGTCCAACGACGCCTACCAGCCCGGCCTGTTCGGTAACGCCCTCGGACGCAAGCTCGGTCCCCTCGACTTCTACCTCTTCGGCTGGCCCACCGGACCGTCATGGCTCTATGCCCTGACTCAGGGCCTCCACGTCACCATCGGCCTCGCCCTCTTCCCCGTCATCCTCGCCAAGCTCTGGTCGGTCATCCCCCGCCTGTTCGAGTGGCCACCGATCCGAAGCCCGGCCCACGCCCTCGAACGCCTGTCCCTGGCCCTGCTCGTCGGCGGAGCCCTGTTCGAGTTCGTCACCGGCATCTTGAACATCCAGTACTGGTACGTGTTCCCCTTCTCCTTCGTGCAGGCCCACTACTACGGGGCGTGGGTGTTCATCGGGGCGTTCCTGGCGCATGTTTGCTTGAAGTTCGGGACGATGCGGCGCTCGCTGCGGACGCGAGGGGAGGTGCTAAGCGGCCCGGTCGTGCCCGTTGCGGACGAGCCGTCGCTGGTGGCGGCCTCCCCGGCCCCCGCGTCGATGTCGCGCCGGACGCTGCTCGCGACGGTCGGCGCGGGATCACTGCTGTTACTGGTCCAGGGCGCCGGCCAGTCCATCGGCGGCCCCCTGCGCGCGCTCGCATTCCTGTTACCGCGCGGCCAGCGCCGCCCCGGCCCGCTCGGCTTCCCGGTCAACAAGACCGCCGTCGCCGCCGGCATCACCGCCCCGGCCGTCGGCTCGGCCTGGCGGGTTCAGGTGGTCGGCACGCGCACCGTGACGCTCTCCCGCCAGCAGCTCCTCGCCCTGCCCCAGCACACCTACGATCTCCCGATCGCGTGCGTGGAGGGCTGGTCCACAACCCAGCGCTGGTCCGGAGTCCGCCTCCGCGACCTCGCCGCCCTGTGTGGCGTCCGCGGGCCGGCCCGCGTCTACACGGCGTCACTCGACCCCGGCACGTACGGCCACGCCACCCTCGGGCATGAGCAGGTTGCCTCCGCCAATTCCCTGCTCGCCCTCCGCGTCAACGGCCTCGACCTCTCCCTCGACCATGGCTATCCCGCACGAGTGATCAGCCCCGGCATCCCGGGCGATCACTGCACGAAGTGGGTCACGAACATGAAGTTCACGCGGGTATGAGCAGGTTCCGGGTCCTATACGGGGCGGGGGTGGGCAATCTCCTCGTCTTGGTGCTCAGCTTCGCCATCGCCGGGTTCGCCGTGGTGGGCTGGTTCCAGCGCCCGCGCGACGTCGCGACGGTCATCGAGTGGTTCGCCGCGGCGATCGTGCTTCACGACCTGGTGGCAGTGCCGGT
>DASZMP010000032.1:0-11423 GCA_035551795.1 Solirubrobacteraceae bacterium
GCTCGATTTCGAGCTGGAGCTGCGGCTTGACTTCGAGCCGGAGCTGCTCGTCTTGTCGTCTTTGTCGTCAGGCAAGGTCAAACTCCTCGGATTCGTATGCCGCGATGCGCGCCTGGCTGACGGCCAGGCGCTCCATCAACCGCTCCTCCTCAAACTCACGTTCCTCGGGCGATAACCGGCCGTCCTCGAAATCCAATTCCAGCTGGAGCAGGTCCCGCCGGATGAAGGCGGGGTCGTACAGCTGGCGGTCGGCCTCGTCGGCCACCTGCTCGACCACCCAGGCCACGCCCCGCACCGGAGCCAGAGGGAGCAGGAGAATCGCGCTGAACAAACCCATCACGCGGCCCCCGCCAGCTCAACGAACGAGTGCGGCGGCAGCGGACCGGTGTAGCGGAAGCGCAGTCGGCCCGACTGTCCCTCGGCGACCGCCTCCAGCACTTCGTCGAACTCCTTGGAGTGGGCCTGATCCAGCAGGAACGCGGCGTTCAGCGCCACGCGCTCGTGCGACGGTGGGGAGACGTTCTGCTCAAGCGACACCTGACGCAGGATCGACATCAGGCTCTCCTCATCCGCGTCGCGGATCCGCTCCACGGCCTCGGCCACCAGCTGTCCCAGCTGGATGCGCTCGTAGTACGTCGCGTCGGGGTCCTTGTCCTGGATGGCCTCCCGGATCTGGGCGATCTGCGGGTCGCTGGAAACCACCTCTCGCATCAGCGCGTCCTCCTCGTAGACCACGCGGACATTGGCCTCGAACTTGTCCTTGAACTGGTCCAGCTGCTCGACAAGTTCGCCGGCATGGGGCTCGAGCAGGCGTTCGCGCACCTCGTCCTCGCTCTCCATCACGACGCCGAGCCGCATGGGCAATACGGGTCCGGCGTCAAGCACCTCCCCAAGCACGCGACTATGGGTGAGTACCTCGTCGCGCCCGAGCCGCAACTCACCGCCGGCGTCCACGTAGCTCACGATGGCGGCCACGCCCTCCTCTGCCGCCACAACGCGAACCGGCTCCTCGCCAATCCCCTTTGTGGACGGGAGACGGGCATCGGCCGCCACCACGCCGTACACGTACTCAGGCAAGTTCGGTCCTCGCTAACGGACTCAGCGGCCGCGCGACGATGAGGAGCGCGAACCGGATCGCGAACGCGAGCGAGAGCCGCCGGAGCTGGACGATCCACTGCTCTCCTTGTCGCTGTCGCTGTCGCCCTCGTCATCGTCATCGCTACCGAACAGCGACTCCTTGGCTCCCTGCAGAACGCCCTTGGTCTTGGTCTCGGCTCCGCCAGAGGTCATGTCGTCGACCAGCTGGGGGAGCCCCTCGTCGCTGCTCTGGCCCAGGTCGAGCCGGTTGACAGCCTCGGCGAACCGCAGGTAAGTGTCGACGCTCGCGATCACGATCCGAGCGTCCACCGTCAGCAACTCGATGCCAACGAGCGAGACGCGCAGGAACACGTCGACGACCAGGCCCTTGTCGAGCAGCACGTTCAGCACGTCCACCAGCCCGCTGGAGCTGGACCGCTGCACATAGCCGGAGCCGCGCGTCATTCCCATGGTTGACATTCAGAGTCCTCCCTAGTCGTCGTTCTGGTCGTCGGTCTGGGCGTCCTCGCGGTCGCCGTCACTTTCGTCCTCGGTCTGCGCGTCGTCGTCTGACTGCGCTCGCGCATCGTCGTCCCGGTCTGACTCGGACTCATCCGAGTCCTCATCCTCGTCCTCGTACACGTCAGGGTTGATGAACTCGACGTGGGCCTTGAACATCTGGAGCACGCGCTCGGCCCGACGCGCGGGAACCGGCAGCGACAGCAGGAACGCCTCGCCCGGGTTGGTGGGCATGACGTCCAGGTCGGCCTCGACCCGCGTGAGCCTTTCGCTCAACTGATGGAAGGTCACGAGCCCGGCACAGTCGGTGCCCTCATCCGAACGCCAGGCGAACGCCTGCTGCTCGCGCTCGTCGACGATCTCGGCGCGCCAGTCGCGCTCGTGCGGCGCCACCACGCGACCCGTCAGCTCGTCCCCATCGCGCTCGATCTCCTCGATGCTGTGCAGGCCCTCGGTGAACCACTCGAACGTCATCCACTCGGACCAGACGACTGATATCGGTGCCGCCACGTCGACCGAGGCCTGAACCGGAGGCCGGTGATCGACCACGCGGGACATCCCGGCGCGCATCGCCTGGCGACCGAGCGTTCCGGCGCTCTCGGCCACGTTTCGCAATGCCCCACCACCGGCATTCAGCGACTTGCGGCCCACCGTCTTGAGGGTCTTCTTCGCGGCCTTCTTGGCGACTGCGCGGGCAATCGGATGCTTCTTGGGCCGGTGGGACGTCGACGAGAACAGCGCCGAGGCCAGGTGCTTGCCACCCGAGGTCACGGGATTCTCCGTCCCGTCTTTGTCGTCGTTGTGATCATCGTCACCTCGTGAACGCGTGGGTCGCTTGGCAGCCACCGAGTGACTCGAACCGCTCGACTTGCGCAGGCTGGCCGCCGAGCGGCCCTTGGGCTTTGCGCCGCCTGCGCTCGCCTTGGACTTGCTTGCGCTGCCCTTCGGCTTACTTGCGCTGCGGGCCCGAGGCTTGCTCGCGCTGCCCTTGGCCTTGCTTGCGCTGGCCTTGGGCTTACTCGCGGTCGTCTTGGTCTTGCCGGCGCTCGTCTTGGCGGTGCTCTTCGCCGTGCCGGCGCTGGACTTCGGGCTTGCTTTGCTCGACCGCGACCCGCCGGAGCTGGTCCTGGTCGAGCTGCTGGTCCTGGTCGAGCTGGCCTTGGCCTTGGTGGAACGGCTGCTGCCGTTGCCCGAGCTGGCTTTGGCTGATCCGCTGTCGCCATTTGCCGTGGATCCCTTGCTCGACGCCTCCGTGGCGCGAGCCCTCCGGCGGACCTGGGCCTCTTTGGCCATCCGCTCGCCGGAGGCATTGGGGCTGCTGCGCTTTCGAGTCGCTGTGGCCCGAGTGACGGAGGCGGCCTCATTCGCCGCGGCTTGGGCGCTGCGTGGTTTGCTCGCGATTGTCGCCATCAGCTCAGCTGAGGAGGCGGCCGATCTGCTCGGCCTTCTGCCGCACGGCCCTGACCTCACCGGCAAGCTGGCCGAACTGCTTTCCGGCAGCGCCGATCTGGTCAGCCACGCCGCCCAGGTCCACCTTCTCAGGCACCGGGATCCCCAGGACCTTGCGCTGGTGCTGGGACTTGCGTGTCAGCAGGGCCCCACCGACCGCCCCGACGGCGGCGCTAAACACCGACACGCCGAGGTTGGTGAGAGCCTCGTGCTGGCCATTGGCCGACTTGTGGTTTCCATTCGAATTGCTCGCTGCGGGGGTGGCCTTGCTCGCTGTGGAGCTTGCCTTGTTCGCCGTGCTTCTCGACGCGGAGCTGGTGCGCTTGGCTGCGGTCGAGCCGCCCGAGCGCGCTCGGCTTGTCCCGTTCTTCGTAGTCCCGTTCTTTGAAGTTGAGCCGGACTTACTGGTTCCGTTCTTGGACGTGGAACGAGAGGTCGACCCGCCAGCCCGCGTCGCCTGCGTGCGACCGCGGCTGCTTCCACGGCGGGACTGACCAGACTGGCTGGTTGCCGCCATCATCTACCTCCAATTGATTGGTTAGCTCACCAGGGAAAATGTGGTGAGCTCCTCAGTAGGGGTGGTTTACCCATTTGAACCTCAGGCCACCCATCTGGACGGATGTTCTAATGAGCTGGGCGGTGGATTGCGAAGCGCACGCGTCGGGAGACGTTCGGTGAATCACGGGCGCCGAAGGGTGACCTGAAGGAACTCTGGGAAAGTTTTCCGCACTGGGCGTGGAAAACTCTCCCAGAGTCAGCGGGACGGGAGCATCAGGATGGTCGCGGCAGCGTCACCGGCTCGCGAGGCAGGCGGTTGGGATCGAAGTCCGCGAGGAGCTCAGCGGCACCCGAGACGTGCGGTCGATCCAGCGCCAGCCCGAGCGTGTGGGCGAGCTCGGCCAGCACCGTGGCCGGACCCTCGGGCCGGTCCTCCAAGGTCACCGCCCCGTGCCGTTTGGCCAGCCGCGCTCCGTCCGCGCCCAGCACCAGCGGGACGTGCGCGTGGGCCGGTTGGGGCAGGTCCAGCAGACGGCTGAGGAGGATCTGGCGGGGTGTCGAGGTGAGCAGATCTGCGCCTCGGACCACCTCGCCGATCCCCTGATCGGCATCGTCGACGACAACGGCCAGCTGGTAGGCCGGAACTCCGTCGGCGCGCCTGACCACGAAGTCGTCCACACGTGCGGCCTGGGTACCGAGGATCCGGTCGGCGAACTCGATCCGTTCGCCGTCGGCGCGAAGCCGTAGGGCATGCGGGCGGCCGCTGCGTTCGCGAGCTCGCCGCTCGGCGGCGGTCAGCTTCCGGCAGGTGCCGGGATAGGCGCCCTCCGGGTACTCGCCGTGGGGCGCCGAGGCGGCCTCGCGGATCTCAGCTCGCGTGCAGAAGCACGGATACAGCCGGTCCTGCGCTCGCAGTTCGGCCAGCGCCCGCTCGTACAGGCCGAGTCGCTGCGACTGGCGAACCACCGGCCCGTCCCAGTCGATGCCCAGTGCGGCTAGGTCCGCCGTGTGGGCCGCCTCGAACTGTGGCCGGGATCGCTGTGGATCGAGGTCCTCGATGCGCAGCCGGAACCGGGCGGACTGAGAGCGGGCGAACAGCCAGGCCACGAGCGCCGTGCGCAGGCTGCCCAGGTGCAGCGGGCCGGTCGGCGAGGGAGCGAAGCGCCCGTCAGCGGACATCCGCACATTCTGCGGCGCGGCCGGCTGGCGGGCCGGCCACGCCGGGCATCCGCCTGGGCGAAGGACCGGACTAACCGCGCGATCGCGACAGCGACCAGCGGCGAGAGCGCTGCGCGGATCCGGCCGGGGGGCCGTGCAGATGCAGCCGCGCCAGCTCGTTGTAGGCGGCGGGGTTGGCGGGATCGATCGTGAACACCTGGCGGAACGCCTTGGCCGCCGCCTCGATCTCCCCGGCGGCCAGCTCCACCTGACCGGCCACAAGATGCGGCGTGACCACGTGCGGGGCGATGCCCACCGCGACGCTGGCCGCCGAGCGGGCCTCGGCCATCCGGCCCTCCAGCTTCACGAGTACGCGGGCCTTCTCCACGTGGTTGCGCCAATCGTGTGGTTCGCGCCGGACCGCCTGGGCCGCCTGATCAGCCGCCTCTTCGTGGCGTTCGAGTGCCACCAGCGCGGCGGTGGCCATTCGCAGCGGCTCGCTGTCACAGGAGTACCTCGCCGCCGTCTGAGCGGCGGTCAAGGCCTCGGCGTACTCGTTCTTACCGAAGTGGGCGCTGGCCACCAGCGTCCAGGCCGCCGGATCCTTCGGATCGCGGAGCACCACTCGGTTCAGGACGCCGAGCGCCTCCCGGAAGCGACGCTGCCGACACAGCTCCTCGGCCTCCCGAATCGACTCGGTCTCCTGCGGCTGCTCGACGGCGGGTCGCACAGGCGCCCGGCGCAGCATGAAGGCCGGGTTGAGCGAAGGACCTGTGCTGGCTGCTTCCATCGAGAACTTCCCCTATCCGCTTAGCCTGCGGGACCTTAGGAAGCAGGAACCCGCACGGGAACTAGACGTTCGGGGAGTCGGCCCTAGCCAAACGGTCTGATCGCCGGTCACTCAGAAGTGCCCGCCCGCCGGAGCACTGCGCGGCAGCGCCGAGTCGATCGGCAGCGTGCAGGTTCAGCGCAACAGACGCTCGGGTAGCCGTGTCAAGATGAGCGCCGAGCGTCAGCGCTTCGAGTTCCGTTTCGCGCCGGCCTACGAGCGCGCGGCCCGGCCGTTTGGGATCACGCCGAGGAATGCCTGGGTGCAGGTGAGCGAGCGCCACCTGGAGGCGCGATACGGGCGCTGGCGGGTGATCACACAGCTGGACAACGTGGCGGCCGTCGAGGTCACCGGCCCATATCGCTTCATCAAGACGGCCGGGCCGCCCCGGCTCGGGATCACCGACCTCGGCCTGACGTTCGCCAGTAACGGCGATCGGGGCGTGCTGCTGAGCTTTCGCGACAGGGTCAGCGGGCTGGCGCCTCTGCGGCACTCCGAGCTGACGGTCACGGTGGCCGAACCTGAGGCGCTCGCCGAGCTGATCCGGTCTCACCTGGATCGCTGAGCCGCCGTCAACCAGAGATGCCGGCGCGCTGGCGCGGCTGGTCGTCGTCGGGCTCCTCCTCAGACTGCCCGGGAGGCGCCTCGGGGGGCGACGTGGGCCGGCGCCGCGTCCTGCCGCGCAGGCGTCCGGCGCGGCGCGCCTGCTCGGTCAGCAGAAACTCGATCTGCGCGTTGATGCTGCGCATATCATCGTCGGCCCAGCGGCGCAAGGCCGCGAAGAGGTCCGGATTGAGGCGGAGCAGGAAGCGCTTGCTTTCGGGCATCGAGGTGGTTAACCGCTCCTAGGTGTACAACGACCCGGTGTTGATGACCGGTGTGGGCGAATGGTCGCCGGACAGGACGACCATCAGGTTCGACACCATGGCCTTGCGCTCGGGATCGAGCTCGACCAGGTCCGAGTCAGCCAGCTTGGCCGGGGCCATCTGCACGATGCTCGTCGCGCCGGCCTGGCGGTGTCCGGTGCTGGCTCGGTCATCGTGATCCCGTTGCATTCACACTCAGTACCTCCATGATATCATATTGCCATCCCCTCCGGCGACGGTCACGACGCGCGATCTGTCGCGATGAGCCAGTCGAGGGTGCTCCGGAGACCAGACTCGTAGCCGACGCGCGGCTCCCAGCCGAGGCGCTGCCTGATCCGGGCGTTGGAGAAGCTCTGGTCGCGGCCCATCACGTCAACGGCCTGGCGGGACAGCAGCGGGGGCGTACGCAACCCGGCAGCGGAGCGCAGCAGCCGGTAGGACTGCTCCATGGCCATCCCCAGGCGATGGGCCACCGGGTAGGGGAGGCTGAGGCGCGGTGGAGGGCTTCCCAGCCCCTGGGCGAGGTCCGCAACGAACTGCCCCCACGTGATGTCCAGACCGTCGGTCACGTTGAACGTCTGGCCCGCAGCGGCCTGATCGCTCAGCGCCAGCGTCGCCGCTTGCACCAGGTTGTCGATGTAGCACAGTCCGGCCACTGCCCGGCCGTGATCGATCAGGAGCATGTTCCGGGCGCGCACGGCCTTGGCGACCTCCCCCACCACGTTGACCGAACCCGGCCCGTAGATCGTGGCCGGTCGCAGGATGACCGCCTGTACCGCGCCCGTCGAGGCGGCACGGCGGACCTCGGACTCGGCCTCGAGCTTGGTGCGCGAGTACCAGTTGCTGAACCGGCTCGGCGGCTGGCTCTCATCGATGTCACGCAGCCCCTTCGGATGTCCGTACACGTCGGTGCTGCTGATGTGGATGACGCGCGTGACGCCCGCCTGGAGCGCGGCCTGCATCACGTGGCGGGTGCCGCCGACGTTGATCTGACTGATCTCGCGAACCGTGGCCCAGTCCGAGACGAGCGCGCCGCAGTGCAGGATATGAGTGGCGCCGGCCGCCGCGCACCCGATGGAGACGGGATCTGTGAGATCGCCTTGAGCGATCTCGACGCCGAGGCGCTCCAGGGTTTGCGTGTCGGACGTCGGGCGGGCCAGACAGCGGACGCGGTGGCCTGTCTTCACCAGCCGCTCGACCAGGTGGCCGCCGATGAACCCGGTCGCCCCGGTGACCAGACAGAAGTCGCTCAAGGCTCTGACGGTGCGCTGTCTCGCCCGCCGCGCCGGCGCAGCGTGTTCTGCGCGATCTGCCTGACCTCACGCCAGCTCTGCGATGACGAGCCCTCGCAATCGCTCAGTACGCTGTCGAACGCGTCCAGGAACTGCGCGGCCTCCGGCTCGGACAGTGTCAGCGGTGGCAACAGCTTGATCACGTCGTTCTTGCCCGCGGCCATCGTGATGATCCCGTGGTCACGGTGCAGGGGGATCACGATCAGCTGGGGGAACAACCCCTCGCTGGCCAGGTGGATCAGCCGCCAGTTGATCCGGGCCATCCGACCGCTCGGGGCCGTCAGCTCGATCCCGATCATCAAGCCGCGGGCGCGGACCGCCTTCACCATCGGATGGCGCTCGGCCAGTTCCGCCAGGCCGCCGGCCAGGAAGTCCCCCACCTGGGCGGCGTGCTCGACCAGGCCGTCGCGCGCGATGATGCGCAGCGAGGCCAGGCCGGCGGCCATCGACAGACGGTTGCGCCCGAAGGTGGACTGATGGACGTAGCTGCGTTCAAGCGTTCCCACCGCCCGTTGGTAGATCTCGCGGGTGGTCACCATGGCGGCCACCGGCATGCAGCCGCCGCTCAGCGCCTTGCCGACCAGGACGAAGTCCGGGGCGAGCTGCTCATGCTCGAGCGCGAACCAGCGCCCGGTCCGGCCGAGCCCGGTCTGGATCTCATCGACGATGAACAGCGTGCCGTGCCGGCGGCAGAGATCCTGGGCGGCCTGCAGGTAGCCGGACGGCGGAAGCGTGACCAACCGGCCCTGGACGGGCTCCAGGATGAAGGCCGCCACGTCGCCCCGGGCCAGCTCTGCCTCCAGCCGGTTCAGATCTCCGTAGGGGACGCGGCACGCTCCGGGCAGCATCGGCCCGAAGCCCTCCTGGAAGAAGTCGTCCCCGACCACCGCCAGCGGCCCGAGCGTGACCCCGTGAAAGCCGCTCTCGCACGAGATCAGCCGAGGCCGGCGGGTGGCCGCGCGGGCGAACTTGAGCGCGGAATCAACCGCCTCGGCTCCGGTGCTGGTGAAGAACACCGCTTCCAGGGCGTCCGGCAGGCGCTCGGTCAGCTCCTCGGCCAGCATCCCGGACAGGGCCGAGTAGTGGATCTGAACGCCGTCGACCAGATCCGCCGCCAGGGCACTCTGCACCACGGCCCGCACGTCGGGATGGTTGTGGCCGAGGCTGGCAAAGCCCTCCCCCGTGTGCATGTCCAGGTAGGGCCGCCCGGCCGAGTCGTACAGGTAAGACCCGCGGGCGCTGATGTAGTCGCTGTCGAAGCCAATGATCCGCAGCACCTCGACCAGCGACGGATCCAGGTATCTCGAGGCCAGCTCCAGCGTCTCACCGGCCCGAGCAGCGGCGTCCGCGAGAATGTCCAGAGGGTCCCGAGACGCGGTCTCCTCAGCCGGCGAGTCAGGCGCCGGCGAGCGTGAAAACAACGTCATCCGCGCCGTAGGGTACGCAACCGGAGTCCCCGCCCGCCGCGGGGCCCGCCCGCCCCGGGCGCCCCGGATGATGACGTCCTGCCGGTCGGCCTTTTCCGCGGCAGCTATCGCGGGCGTCAAAATGGGTATTAGAGAGGTTGATGGGACTGGCCGTGTTGTCGGTTGCGCTGATCCCTCTCGGGGTCCTGATCAGCGCCGCCCGGGACCGCTCGCTGCGCAGACGTTCGCGGTTCGGCTTGCGTCTGGCCAGTTTCATGGTGTCCGTGAGCCTGCCGGAGGTAGTCGTGTGGATCGGTTCGCTCGTCGGGATGATCCGCTCCGAGCCGGTCGTGCCGCTGCTGCTGTGCCTGTTCTGGGCCCTGATCGTGCTGGTCCTGGCTCCGATCCTCCTGTTCTACGGACACGACGTCGACCCGCCGGGACCGAGCGACGAGGGCGGGGACGGCCCCGAGCCCGGCGAGGGCCCACCCTCGCCGACGCCGCCGATCGGCGGGCTGCCAATGCTCAACGCGGAGCAGTCCCGGCTCAGGCTGCGTGGGCCACGCCCGGCGCTCGGCAGCACCTGGAAGTGGCGGCGCCATCCTGAGCCCGCTCGGGCACCGACCCGGATACCCGTGTAGCTCGCCCGGTCAGCTTCGCGCCGCGAGCGCACCGAGGTCCGCGGGATCGACCGGGGCGCGAGGCGAGGAGGCGAGCTGACCACGAAACAATTCCCGCGCATCCGTCCGGGCTCCCGGGCCGCACAGCCGGTAGCGCGGGGGCAGCATCGGCCCGAACATCAGCGGTTCGCTCAGCTCAGGCAGGTCCGCTGGGTCAGGAGATACGCCGAGCTCCTCGGACAGGGTGAGCGCCAGCGCGTTGTGGGCGTCGACCGGTGGGCGTGGCTGGGCCATGACGCGCCCGATCCGCACCTCGTCGGGGAACGCCACCTGGCCGCTCCACATGGCGGCGACCCAGCGGGCCTGCAGCTCCAGGAGCGGGAAGTACGGGCCCTGGAGCATGAACTGCCCGACAACGCCGAACCCGGGAAGGTCGGGATGGAACGTTCGCTGGTAGAGGTTCAGCGCCGGTCCGAGCAGCCTGGTTACGTCCGGGTCCAGGTACGGGAGATCCAGCTCGTAGCCGGTGGCGCAGATCAGCGCATCCGCCCGGATCGAAGAACCGTCGCTGAACGTAATGATCTTGCCCTCGATCGAGGAGATCTCGGGACGGCAGGCGATGCTGCCCTCCTGAATCTGGGCCAGATAGTCCTGGCACAGGGAGATCCCGGCGCGCCGGAGGTCGTCGTCCGGCGTGGGGGCGCCGAAGTCAGCCGGGCTCCCAGCGAGGCGAACGACGCGCTCGCGCTGACGGCGGCTCCACTCCTCGGAGGGAAGCACACGACGCTCCAGAGCTCCGAACAGCGTGTACCACTGCCAGTCGGAGGGCACACCGTCCACGACCTTCTGGATCACGTAACGCGGCTTGCGGAACGCCGAGACCACGCGCGCCCCGCCGGCGAGATCCGACGCCACCTCAAGGCCGCTGATGCCGTTCCCGTAGACGACCACCGACTGACCGGCGAACGGATCGGCACCCGTGTAATTGAAGCTGTGGAGCAGCTGCCCGCCGAACTTTCCGGCGGCAGGCGGGATGAGTGGCTTGCGGAACAGCCCTGAGGCGAGGACCACCGCGTCGAAGGGCTCTCCGTCCACCCGCCAGCCGGGCTGCACGTGACGAACCTCGGTGCCGAAACGGACGTGGCGAGGGATGTCGAACCGCGCGGCGTAGCTGTGGAGGTAGCTGTCGATCTGTTCGGCGGCCGGGTGCAGCGGATGGTCCGCCGGGGCCGCCAGATCCGAGAACGCGGTCATCGTCCGGCTGGTGTTCGTGTGCATGCCCGGCCACACCCCGCTGTGATCGGCCCCGGTATACCACTGGCCGCCCAAGCGGTCGCTGGCCTCGAACACCGTCACGTCGAAGCCCGCCTCGAGCGCGAACCTGGCGCTCACGATCCCGGACGGCCCTCCGCCCACGATGGCGACGCGCGCTCCTTCCGAGATCCTCACGTCCAGGGCGCCCCTCGCCTCGAGCTCAATTCGCCGCCCACCACCGGTACCGCCAACGTATCCGGTGCACGGCAGCGGGTCAATCGGCTGAGGTCGATCGCGGCTAGGCGACGAACCGCCAGGTCGCGAACTCCGCGGTGAACAACCCGAGGAACACGGCCAGCGCGGCCACCGACTCGGTCGTGATGTTGCGCCGGCGCACCCACAGAGCCCCCCACATGAACAGGGGGAACAGCACCGCTTCGTAGCGAGACAGGCCG
>DASZMP010000033.1:0-9716 GCA_035551795.1 Solirubrobacteraceae bacterium
TGTCAATGGAACCTGGCTCACGCGGCCGTGCAGACCGTCGTGCCCACCCTGATCCAGGAGGCTGGCCAACAGGCCCGACCGGTCGAGGACAAGCGCACCGAGCTCGCCAAGCTTCCGCCCCAGAACCGCCTGACCGAGGAAGACATCGAAGAGCTCCGCCGGATCGGCGACAACACCGGCTCCATGCTCCTGAAGGGAGCCAGCCCGGCCCACGAGGGCGACGAGCGCCCCGACGGCTGGAGTCTGGACAACCGCCTGGCCGAGGTTGCCCGCCGCTGGCGGATCGAGCCCGCCCGAGATCTGGTCAAGCTCTGAGGCGCCGCGATCTGGTCAAGCTCTGACGCGCGGGATCGGCTCCCGTTCCTCGCGGGTCGAGGGAATCAGGGCGTCATCCCTAGCCGCCGAGCCTTCGATGTTGACCTCCGGCAGACGGTCGCCCAGCCACCGGGGAAGCTTCCAGGTTGCCGGTCCCAGCAGCTCCAGCGTCGCGGGCAGCAGCACGCAGCGGACGATCATCGCGTCCAGGAACACCGCCGCCGCCAGCCCGAAGCCGAACTCCTTGAGCACCCGTTCATTGCCCACCAGGAACGACAGGAAGACGCAGATCATGATCGCCGCTGCCGCGCTGATCACCCGCCCGGTGTGGGCGATCCCGTCGGCCACCGCCGAGGAGGCATCGCCGCGGCGCACCCACTCCTCCCGCACCCGGGAGACGAGGAACACCTCGTAGTCCATCGACAGCCCGAACACGACAGCGAACATCAGCACCGGAACCCATGGCTCGATCGGACCTGGCTGTATGCCCAGGGGGCCGGCCAGCACCCCCTTCTGGAACACCAGGACGGTGACCCCGAGCGCGCCGCCGATGCTCAGCAGGTTCATCGCGGCCGCCTGCAGCGGGATCACCAGCGACCGGAAGATCACGAACAGCAGCAGCGCAGAGACCACCACGACGATCCCGATGAACAGCGGGAGCTTGTCCGCCAGCACGTGGCTGAAGTCGATGGAGGCGGCGGTGAAGCCGCCCACCAGCACCCTCACCCCGGTCTGGCGCTCCAGCGGCGGCAACACGCGATCCCGCAGCCGATTGACCAGGTTCGTCGTCGCGGCAGATTCGGGCGACGAACGCGGGTAGGCCTCCAGAACCGCGATCCGGCCGGAAGGGCTGATGCGGGGCGGGCTGACCGCTCCCACGTCGGAGGCGCCCGCCACCGCCGCGCGCAACGCCGGCAGCGACGATGCTCCGCCGCCACGCAGTTCAGCCACGACCGCCAGCGGGCCGTTGAAGCCCGGCCCGAACCCGCGTGCCAGCATGTCGTACGCCTGGTGCGTGCTGGTGCCGGGGGCATCATGGCCGGCGTCGCTGCTCTGCAGGCGCATGCCCGTGATCGGCAAGACGAACAGCAGCATCACCGCCAGCGAACCAACGGCCAGCGGCCAGGGACGCGCCTGCACGCGCTCGCTCCAGCGCCGCCACAGGGACTCTCGCGGCGGCCGGCCGTCGGCCTGGCGCCGGCGCTCGGACCGGCTCGGTTTGGCCAGCCGCGCGCCGAACCGGGAGAGTAACGCCGGCAGCAGCGTCAGCGACGCCAGCAGCGTCAGCAGGACCGTCACCACTGACGCGATCGACAGCCCGTACATGAACGCCACCCCGGTGGCGAACATCCCCAGCAGCGCGATCACCACCGTGGTTCCGGCCAGCAGGATCGCCCGACCAGACGTGTCCATCGCCTGCAGGGTCGCCTCGGTCACATCTCCCAGCTCGGCGTAGCTCTCGCGAAACCGCGTGACGATGAACAGCGCGTAGTCGATCCCCACACCGAGGCCGATCATCAGCGCCAGGTTGGGAGCCACGTTCGGGATGGCCATGACTTGGGTGGCCAGGCCGATCACCGCCACTCCCGTGATCAGTCCCGCTCCGGCTGTGATCAGCGGCAGCCCGGCCGCGAGCAGCGTGCCGAAGGTCATCAGCAGGATGACCAGAGCGGCGAGTACGCCAACCGCCGTGGCCGGGCCGATGCTGAAGCCCTCCGCGTTCTCTATCACCTGCCCGCCTGCGGCCAGGCTGAGCCCCGGCACGTGCACCCGATGGATCCGCGTCAACAGCGCGGTGCCCGTGTTGGCGGGGAGGACGGTGGCCAGCTTGTCGTAGTGGACGGCGGCAAACGCCGTGCGATGGTCCGGCGACACCTGAACGGCGCCGATCGAGCTGTACGGGCTGATCACCCCGTCGACGTGCGGGAGGGTCGCCGCCCGCGCCAGCAGCCTCGTGATCGCGTTTCGAACCGGCGCCGAGTAGATCGTTCCCGTTGAGGTGTGGAACACGAGCGAGTCGTTGTCGCCGCCCTGGGTCGGGAACTCCCGCTGGAGCAGATTCCGCGCCTGCTGGGACTGGGTTCCCGGCAGCGTGTAGTTGGTGGTGTAGGACCGCCCCACGAGTTGCGCCGCCACGCTGACGGCGATCGCCACGAGGATCCAGGCGATCGCTACGGGGCGGCGATGTGCGATGCACCAGCGGGTGAGAGCAAGCATGGTCGCCTCTGTGAGGTCGTGTTCACCGTCTGGAGCCCCTCGTCCGTTGCCCGGCGAGGTGTGACGCCGCACTTCGGTCCACGTCACCGGCTCGTCGTTCTCAGGATACGGTGTCGGTGCAGTCGGCCACTCGCGCGGTCCATCCTCTCCTCATGCGAACATATGTTCGCTGTGTACGTGGAGCTGCATTGCCATTCGGCCTTCTCATTCCTCGACGGAGCCTCGCTGCCGGACGAGCTGGTCGCCGCGGCCCTGCAGCTCGGCTACGACACCCTCGCCCTGACCGATCACAACTCCGTCTCTGGCTCGATGGAGTTCGCCGTGAGCGCTCAGGCCCTCGGCCTCAGACCGATCCACGGGGCCGAGCTCGACCTCACCGACGGTCGCCACCTGACGCTGCTCGTCCAGGACGCCACCGGCTGGTCCAACCTGTGTCGCCTGCTCACGCGCGCTTACGCGCACACGCGCGAGGGCGGTCCCGGTCCGCCCAGCCAGCCCCACGTCCCGCTCGAGGATGTCCTCCATCACTCAACCGGCCTGGTCTGCCTGAGCGGTTGCGCCTCCAGGGGCATCCAGGATGAGGCCACCCTGCGCCGCCTGCTTGACGCATTTGGCCCCGACCGGCTGCGCGTCGAGCTCCAGCGTCCCTACCTGCGCCACGACCGGGCGCGCAACCGCCGTCTGGCCGGTCTGGCCGACCGGATCGGCGTGCCCTGCGTGGCTACCGGCAACATCCACGCCCACGCCCCTCCGCGTGCCCCGCTCCAGGACGCCTTCGTGGCCATCCGCCTGCACACCACGCTGGATGCCTCAGAGCCCGAGCGCCGGGGCAACTTCAGCCATGTCCTGGCCTCACCGGCCGCCATGGCCGCCCGCTTCCCCGAGCACCCTGACGCCGTGGCCGAGACCGCACGCCTGGCCGAGCGCCTGAACTTCGACCTGACCAGCGATCTGGGCTACCGGTATCCCGGCTCCGAAGACGAGGCCGCCGTGCGCAAGCTGGCCGAGCTGTGCGACACCCGGCTACACGAGCGCTATACCAGCCACCGCTCCCCGGCGATGACCCGCCTCCAGGAGGAGCTGCGGATCATCGAGAAGCTGAACCTGGCCGGATTCTTCCTGCTCCACCATGACCTGCTCGAGCTGGCCCGCGAGGTGGCGGTGGAGGTGCGTGGCCCCGACAGCGCCCGAGCCCTGCTCCCGCCCGGCCGCGGCCGGGGCT
This sequence comes from Solirubrobacteraceae bacterium, assembly GCA_035551795.1. Classification (GTDB taxonomy): domain Bacteria; phylum Actinomycetota; class Thermoleophilia; order Solirubrobacterales; family Solirubrobacteraceae; genus Palsa-465. The sequence continues at coordinate 3,755 of DASZMP010000033.1, forward strand.
CCAGTGTCTCCTCGATCGTCTGCTACCTGACCGGTCTCTCCCACGTCGACCCGATCGCCAACGACCTGCTGATCGGGCGCTTCCTCAACGAGGAGCTGACCTCGCTGCCCGACATCGATCTCGACTTCCCCCGGGACATCCGGGAGACCCTGATCCCTCGCATCCACGAGCGCTACGGGCACGACCGCTCCGCCCTGGTCGCCGCCTTCCCCACCTACCGCGCCCGCGGCGCGATCCGCGAGCTGGGCAAGGCGCTGGGGCTGCCGCCGGGGGAAATTGAGCGGGTGGCCCGGGGCAGCGAGGGCTGGGACGCCCGCCACGTGGCCGGGGACATCGAGAGCGTGTTCGGGGTCGATCTGGGCGAGGAGTTTGCTGCCGCCGGCACTGGCTTTGGGCACAGTGCCGCGGAGGGGCGGGATCCCCACGATCCCCCTCCACCGGCTCCCGACCCCCGCAAGGACCTGAGCCGTGTCGCCGCCGCCGGCTCATCGGCCCGCGGGGCGGGGAAGCGCTGGCAGTGGCTGGCCCGGCTGGCCGTCGAGGCCCACGGGCTGCCACGTCATCTGAGCCAGCACTCGGGCGGGATGGTCGTGGCCACCCGGCCGCTGATCGACTGCTGCCCGATCGTCCCGGCGGCCATGGAGGGCCGCCAGATCGTCCAGTGGGACAAGGACTCCTGTTCGGACGCCGGCTTTCTGAAGATCGACCTGCTGGGGTTGGGGATGCTCTCGGCGGTCGAGCGCTGCGTGGAGATGATCTCCCGCACCCGGCAGGAGCGGATCGACCTGAGCCGCATCCCCTACGACGATCCGGAGACCTACGCCTGCATCCAGGAGGCCGACACCACGGGCGTCTTCCAGATCGAGAGCCGGGCCCAGATGCAGTCGTTGCGCCGCACCCGCCCGGAGACCCTGAAGGACCTGACCATCCAGGTGGCGATCGTCCGGCCCGGCCCGATCCAGGGCGGAGCGGTCAATCCGTACATCGAGCGCCGCCAGCGGATGCGGGAGGACCCGAGCTTCGAGGTCCCCTACGAGCACCCATCGCTCAAGGAGGTCCTGGAGGAGACGCTGGGCACGATCATCTTCCAGGACCAGGTGCTCGAGGTGGCGATCGCGTTCGCCGGCTTCACTCCCGGCGAGGCCGAGGGCCTGCGCCGCGCGATGAGCCGCAAGCGATCGGAAGCGGCCATCGAGGCTCACCACAAGCGCTTCGTGGCCGGTGCCCAGCGCAAGCACGGCGTCGATGCCGAGCTGGCCGAGCGGGTGTTTGCGATGGTCCAGGGCTTCTCCGGCTTCGGCTTTCCCAAGGCCCACGGGGCCGCCTTCGGGCTGCTGGCCTACCAGTCGACCTGGCTGCGCGTCCACTACTCGCCTGAGTTCCTGTGCGCGCTGCTCAACGAGCAGCCGATGGGCTTCTACCCGCCGGACGCGCTGGTGCACGAGGCCCAGCGGCGGGGGATCCGGGTACTGGCGCCGGATGTGAACCTGAGCGGGGTGGAGTGCGAGATGGGGGAGGACGGCGTGCGGGTCGGGCTGGGCTACATCCGGGGCGTACGCCGGCAGGAGGTGGAGGCGCTGGTCGCTGCCCGGAGAGCGGCCGGGTCGTTCCGCAACCTCTCGGATCTGGCCTCACGGGCGGGCACCGGCGCCCCCGCCCTTGAGCTTCTCGCCTGGTCGGGTGCCTGTGACTCCCTGGCGGGCGCGTCTGGTCCCGCCGACCAGTCCCAACCGGCCACCGCCGCCTCCCCCCGCCGGCTCGCCCTCTGGCAGCTGGGGGTGAGCACCCCGGGCCGGCGGGTGCCCGGGGGTGTGCAGCTCTCCCTGCCCCTGGACCTGCCGGCCCCACCGGCTCTGCGCAGCCTCTCCGAGTGGGAGGCCATGCTGGCCGACTACACCACCACCGGGCTGACCGTGAACGCCCACCCCATGCAGCTCCTCCGCCGTCGCCTGCCTGATGATGCGGCCACCAGTGCGGATCTGGACCATGTGGGTCACGGAGCGCGAGTCAAGGTCGGTGGACTGGTGGTGGCCCGTCAGCGACCGGGCACGGCGGGCGGGGTGGTGTTCGTCCTGCTGGAGGACGAGCACGGCACGATCAACCTGATCGTGCCGCCCAAGATCTACGAGCGCCACCGGCTGCTGGTCCGGACCGAGCCGCTGCTCCTGGTGGGGGGCCGGCTGGAGAGGTTCGCCGCGGCCGGAGGTGCCACCAACGTGCTGGTCGACCGGGTGGGGCAGATCGCCGCTCCCGACCGGTTGGTGGCCCAGATCAAGGAGTTCTCGATGCTGGACGAGCAGGTCCGGATCGGCTTGGCCGAGCAGGCCAACCGGGAGGCATCGGAGGCCGACGATTTCCGCGCTGTGGCGCCTGCCGTGATGAGCTTTGCCGCGGGGCGGCGGCGTTGACCTGACGCGCTCACGGCGATCGAGGCGGCGCTCAACAGACAACGCTCAAGAGCACCGAGGCGGCGTCGAACGGGCACCGTTCGCGGGCTCCACCTGCGGCGACGCCCGGCCAGCACTCGCGATAAGGTCCCGCCACATGGTCGGCGTGATCATCATCGCGGTCCTGTTCACCGCGCTTGCCGGCGGCATCTTCTGGGCCGCCGGAAAGGGTCGCCTGACCCCCATCACCGACGCCATGCTCAGCCAGGGGAGGGTGGGCCGGCGGATCATCAACGTCACGCTCGTGCTGACCTTCGTGGGGTTCGGGCTCGTGCTGCCGGCCGTCTTGCTGGTTGGCAATCACGACCACGCCAGCGCCCAGGTCCGCGGGATCAAGCTGACCGCGGCCGAGAAGAGCGGACGTGAGCTGTTCGGGGAGCACTGCGCCGTCTGCCACACCCTGGCCGCCGCGGCCGCGGTGGGTAAGACCGGTCCGAACCTGGACCAGATCAAGCCTCCGGAGTCGCTCGTGCTCCACACGATTCAAAACGGCTGCCTTCAGAGCCCGGGCTCGAACGCGCAGGAGACCTGCCTGGGCTACGGCACCATGCCGGCCGACGTCGTGCAGGGGCGCGAAGCCCAGCAGGTGGCGGCCTTCGTCGCTCGTGTGGCGGGCCGGTAGCCCCCGGCCGGGCGCGGCCACAGCAGCGACTTCGCAAATAGCGACGGTTCAGGCTGGCGCCGGGAATGATTCCGTCGCCAGTCCGTGTTAGATTTTCACCCGCAAATGCTGAATTCCCTCTGCGGGTGGCGTAACCGCCCCACGCAGGAAGCGGGGGACCCAATCCAATTGGGGCGAATCGCGTCCATGGACACGTAGCGCCGCTCTTTCGGCGCGAGCCCGGCAGCTAACCCCGTAAGCACCGGAAAGAGGAAGAGCCAAATTGACTTCATCTGAGTCGTTTCGCGAGGTGAGACCCGAAGGGCGCCGGGCCACCGCTGCTGACGGGACGGGCAAACCGCGGGCCGATCGGATCGAGATCGACTTCAGCTGGTCCGATCAGGGCGCCTCCGGCCCCACGGAACCGAGCTCGCGGCGGCGGACTCATCGCACCAGCCGCCACGATGAGCGCCTGGTGCAGAGCATCGCCCCCGGTCCGGCCGACCCGCAACCGTCGGAACCGATCGTGACCGACACGACCGTGCCGGCGCCGGTCTCGGTTCCGACGCCGGTTGACGATGTGGTTGCGCACGCGGCGAGCGTCGCTGTCAGCCCCAGCTCTATGGTCCTCGGGGGAGTGGCCGACGTGCTCGGCACTTCGGAGGAGACCCCGCCGGCGCGTCGCACAGTGGTCATCCGGGGCCACGGCACGCGTGGCTTTGCCGCGTCGCGTGGCGGCTACGAGGCTCACTTGAGGCCGCACGAGCGCAGTGGATTCAAGCCGGATCGGGTTGCCCTGTGGGCAGTCCTGCTCGGACTCGCCCTGTTGCTCGGGGCCGTGACCAGCTCCCATGCCGCCACTTTGCATGTGAGCGCCCTTCACCATCTGCTTCTCCACCGCGCGCTGATTCACCCCGCGCCCTAAGGCCGGCCCTTTTGGGGCCCCGGTCTGCCCCCAGGTCGCGCCGCCCACACCCCCTGGGCGGCGCGACCGTTTCTTATCTGACATCGACAGCCAGATCACTCGGCGTTTACCCCGGGCTGCGTTTATACGGATGGCCACCGGGCAGGTCCGCTCTCAGGCCGGCCGCGATGATCCGAGCCTGCCCCGAAGGTCGTACTGAAGAGAAACCGAACAACCGTCATCCCGCCCTTGCACGTAGTGGCCCGCCAGCGGTACGCTTATGAACCGTAAGCAGGTCTCGAAAGTGAAGGAGGGGGTGCGTGCCCTACTCCAGCCCTGGTGGTCCCATGAAGATTTCGATGAGCAGGTTTCAGATCCACGACGAGCTCACAGCCCCGGAGCGCTCGATGCCGATCCTGCGCGGCGCTCTGTCCGGCGGGGGTCAGCTCCCCAACTTCCTCGGCGTGCTGGCCGGTTCGCCGGCCGCCCTGCGCGCCTATGCCCGGTTTCGCTCCGAGCTCCGGCACGGGCGACTGTCGCTCGCCACGCTGGAGCGGATCGCTCTGGCCGTGGCCGACCACCACCACTCCGAGCAGGGCATCCTGATGCACTCCCGGGCGGCCCGGGCCGCCGGCCTGGCCGTTGACGAGGTGGCGCTGGCCCGGCACTTCCGATCCAACGATCCGCGTGAGGCGGCGCTGCTCGCCTATCTGCGCGCGCTGGTCGTCGATGGCCGGCCGCCGGTGCACCTCCATGAGGAGGCCCGGGAGGCCGGCTGGGACGACGAACAGCTGCTCGAAGCGATCGCCGCGGTGTCACTGGAGGCCTTCACCGCCATGGTGAACGTGGCCGGTGAGGTGCCCGTGGACGGCTCCACCGAGGCGTCGCGGACGCTCAAGGCTGCGTAGAGTTGCCCGGCGGGCAGATGCAAGCTCGCGAAGTCAGCTCGGAGTCCGAACCCAGTCTCGGCGCAGCCCGTCGCTCGCGTTGCTGCCCGTTCTACCACCAGGCGGTCGAGCTGATCGGTCGCCGCTGGACCGGCGCGATCCTGAGGGTCCTGATGGACGGCCCCATGCGCTTCTCGGCGATCGCTCAGTCGGTTCCCGAGCTGTCTGACCGACTCCTGTCCGAGCGCATGAAGGAGTTGGAGGCGAAGGGGATCGTCGATCGGACCGTCCACCCAGGGCCGCCCCTGCGGGTGGAATATTCGCTCTCGTATATGGGCCGAGAGCTCGAGCCGGCGTTATCCGAGCTGCAGCGCTGGGCCCGGCGCTGGCTGAGCGAAGCCGACTGAACTCGACTCAACCCGGGCCCGGAGCCGTCACCGCCGGGACAATCGGGCCGAGCAAGTAACGTTCCCGCTCGATGAATGCGCCCACTCCTTCGCTCAGCCCCGAGGAGGTGATGGCGAGCGTCGAGGAGCACAACATCCGCTTCGTGGCGCTGTGGTTCACCGACATCCTCGGCCAGCTGAAGGCCTTCTCGATCAACGCCACCGAGCTGGCCGACGCCTTCGAGGGCGGGATGGGCTTCGACGGCTCGTCGATCACCGGCTTCAACGCGGTGGAGGAGTCGGACATGATCGCCCAGCCCGATCCGAGCACGTTCACGATCCTGCCATGGCGCCCCGACGAGGCCGGGACGGCCAGGATGTTCTGCGACATCCTCACTCCCGAGCGCACTCCCTATGAGGGGGATCCCCGGCACGTGCTGCGCCGGGCGCTGGAGCGCGCCGCGGAGATGGGCTTTGACCACTACTTCGTGGGTCCCGAGCTGGAGTACTTCTACTTCCGGGACAGCAGGTCGACCGAGGTGCTCGACGACGGTGGCTACTTCGATCTCACAACGCTGGATGCCGGCTCCGACCTGCGGCGGGAGACCGTCCTGGCGCTCGAGCAGCTGGGCATCCACACCGAGTACACCCACCACGAGGTCGGTCCGAGCCAGCACGAGATCGACATGCGCTACGCGGACGCTCTGAAGATGGCCGACGACTGCATGACCTACCGG
>DASZMP010000034.1:0-2191 GCA_035551795.1 Solirubrobacteraceae bacterium
GTGAGCAGCGCACCCGCGGCGTGGCTCTGCACGAAGCGCCGGTGGAGCTCGGAGCCGATCAGGTCCGGGTTCTGTCGACGGATCCAGGCCTGCATCTCGGTATCGACGGCGCCGGGGCGGTAGACGTTGGCGGTGACGCCTGTGCCGGCCAGCTCGGCCGACAGGTTGAGCGTGTGGGCCTCAAGCGCCGCCTTGGAGGCGGCGTACACCGTGCCCCGGACCATCATCTCCGGGCGGCTGACGATCCCGCTCGAGATGTTGACGATCCGTCCCCAGCCCTCCGACAACATCGCAGGCAGGACTCGGCCGGAGAGGTAGATGGGCGCTACCACGTTCAGCGCCAGGGCGTCGGCGATCTCCCGCCGGGTGAGCTCGTTTGTGGAAGCGAGCGGCCAGACTACGGCGGCGTTGTTGACGAGCAGCCCGATCTCGCCAAGCTCCGAGCGCGCGCGGAGCAGCGCCCTGTCGAGCTGCGCCTGATCAGCCACGTCGGCGGTGAGGGCAAGTGCCGCTCCACCGGCGTCCGTCACCGTGGCAGCCACCGCGTCGAGCTGGCTCGCGGTCCGCGCCAGCAGCGCCACCCGAGCCCCGCGCGCGGCCAGACCCACGGCGATCTCGGCGCCGATGCCCCGGCCCGCACCCGTGACGAGCGCCACGCGTCCGTTGAGATCGCCGGCCATCAGGCACGCGCCAGCGCGTCGAGGGCGGCCAGGATCTGCTCCGGTTCAGAGCGCGTGCTGTAGTCGGGGTGGACGTCGACCCACTGGACGATGCGGTCGCGATCGAGGATCACGGTGGTTGGCATCGGGATGGCCGGCGTGCCGTCGGCGTTGACCGCCTCGAGGTCGAGGCCCAGCTTCAGCTGCGCCGCCAGCGCCTCCTCGGCGGGCTGGGTCATGATGGCCGCCGTCCGGCCCAGGGCGCTGCCCGGGTCCGATAGCACGGGGAACCGCAGACCGTGCTTCTCCTGCATGGTCAGCGAGCCGTCGGGCCGTTGGGGGCTGACGGCAACCAGCTGCACGCCCCGCCCCTCGAGCTCGTCCACGAGCGCGGCCTGATAAGTGCGCAGCGCCAGGTTGCAGTATGGGCACCAGGCCCCGCGATAGAACACCAGCACCCCTGGTCGTCCCGCCAGCGCCTCGCTCAGCGTGATGGGCTGACCGTGTGGATCGAGCAGCTCGGCGTCTGGTAGGCGGGCTCCCGCCTCGATGATGCCCTCCGGTGTCACTGACGCAAGCGCGCGCTGCTCCCGAAGGAAGATCTCCGCGATCTCGGCGGGGGCGCTTTCGGCGATGTTCTCGCGTAGGCGAGGCAGCTGCTCGGCAATCGTCTCGGTCATACGGCTCCTTTGATCGCTGTTGAAAATGGCCGCCGGGGCGCGAGGACCTGGCGATGGGATCGGCCATGGGTACAGCGTCTGCGCATGAGCTCGTCTTACCTCGCCGAACTGAGGGCGATTCGCGAGCCCGCACCCGGAGACCGGGTCTGACGCCTAGCAGCGCGACGTCAAGGCGCCCTGAACCGGATCGCCTCCCCGGCGGGTCAACTAGCTCACGAGGCGGCCGCAGGACCGCGGCCGCCTGGCACAGCGGCGAGCTACGAAAGGAGCCCGACCATGTCAGTCGACCGAACACGAGCAGACGCCTTGACGGAACAGCTCCAGGCCAAGCGCTGGATGATCCTGATCCTCATCGGCTTCGCCCAGCTGATGGTCACGCTCGACGTGACGATCGTTAACATCGCGCTTCCCTCCGCCCAGAACGCGCTGCGTTTCTCGGCCGATAATCGGCAATGGGTGCTCACCGCCTACGCCCTGTCCTTCGGCAGCCTGCTCCTACTCGGGGGCAAACTCGGTGACCTCTTCGGCCGAAAGTGGACCTTCGTGGCTGGCGTGGTCGGGTGCGCGGTCGCCTCCGCGATCGGCGGCCTGGCCCAATCCTTCGTTGTGCTCGTTGGCGCCCGGACGCTACAGGGAGCATTCGGTGCCTTGCTGGCGCCCTCTGCCCTGTCTCTTCTGACACTCACGTTCCGGCAATCTCGTGACCGGCAGAAGGCCTTCGGCATCTTCACGGCGATCGCGGGGAGCGGCGCTTCGCTCGGGCTCGCTGACGCAGGCCCTGTCGTGGCGATGGTCCCTGTACGTGAACCTGGTGGTAGCCGTTCCCGCGGCGATCGCCGCGCTGCGGCTGGT
>DASZMP010000035.1:0-11634 GCA_035551795.1 Solirubrobacteraceae bacterium
CGGCAAGACAGCGATCGCCATCGACACGATCATCAACAACAAGGACCGCGACCTGATCTGCGTGTACGTGGCCATCGGTCAGCGCAAGGCGACGGTCGTGCAGCTGGCCGCCACGCTCGAGGACGCGGGGGCCCTGGAGAACACGATCATCGTCATGGCCGCGGCCGACGAGGCGGCACCGATCCAGTTCCTGGCCCCGTACGCGGGCTGCGCGATGGGCGAGTACTTCCTCTACAACGGCAAGGCCGCGCTGACGATCTACGACGATCTGACCAAGCACGCCTACGCGTACCGGCAGATGTCGCTGCTGCTGCGCCGCCCGCCGGGTCGCGAGGCCTACCCCGGCGACGTCTTCTACCTGCACTCGCGGTTGCTGGAGCGCGCCTGCAAGCTCTCAGACGACCTCGACGGCGGCTCGCTGACCTCGCTGCCGATCATCGAGACTCAGGCGGGCGACGTGTCGGCCTACATCCCCACCAACGTGATCTCGATCACCGACGGCCAGATCTTCCTGGAGCCCAAGCTGTTCTACTCGGGCGTGCGCCCGGCGATCAACGTCGGCATCTCGGTGTCCCGGGTGGGCGGCTCGGCCCAGATCGGGCCGATGCGCAAGGTGGCCGGCCGGCTCAAGCTGGAGCTCTCCCAGTACCGCGAACTGGAGGCCTTCGCCCAGTTCGGGTCCGAGCTTGACCCCGAGACCCAGCGCACGCTGGCCCGCGGCGAGCGTCTGGTCAAGACGCTCAACCAGAACGAGCGCGACCCGATGCCGGTGGAGGACCAGGTGGTGCAGATCTTCGCCGCCACCAACGGCTATCTGGATCGGATCGTCGTCGACAAGGTGGAGACGTTCCTGGGCGGACTGATCGATGCTGTGCGTGCCTCCAGCGGGGATCTGCTGGAGAAGATCGCCGGCGGCGACTGGTCCGATGAGACCCAGAAGGCCGTGGACGAAGCGGTCAAGCAGTACGCCGAGGACTTCGGCTACGACCTCGACGAGGAGGGCCACCCGATGGAGGACGACCAACCCGAGGAGCGCGAGGCGGCCTAGCGCCCGGCGCACTCACAGGACACCGGCTATGGCGGTAACCCAACGAGACGTCCGCAACCGCATCTCCGCGGTCGGCAACATCCAGAAGATCACCCGCGCCATGGAGATGGTGGCGGCCGCGCGCCTGCGCCGCGCCGAGCAGCGGATCGAGCACCTGCGCCCCTACGCCGACGCGATCCGGCGGATGACCCGCGAGGCCTCGAAGGCGGCGGGCACCGTGCCCAACCTGCCGATCCTGGCCGAGCACGAGTCGATCTCGAACGTCGGCCTGCTGGTCGTGGCGGGCGACCGCGGTCTGGCCGGCGCATTTAACTCGCAGGTCGTGCGGGCCGGCGTGGCCGCCGGTCGCGAGCACGATCGCGAGGGGCACAGGACGGTGTACTTCGCCTCGGGCCGGCGCCCCGCTTCATCGCTCAACTTCCGCGGGCTCGAGGTGGCCGAATCATTCACCGGCTTCACCGATCGCCCCGCGTACGCCGACGCGCGGCGGATCGCCGAGCGCGTGATGGCAGCCTACGTCGACGGCGACCTCGACCGCGTGGAGATCTTCTACAACGGCTACATCTCGCCGATCTCCCAGGTGGTGCGGCGCGAGACGCTGCTGCCGCTTCAGCAGGCCTCGATCATGGAGGAGTCCGACGAGGACGAGGGTGACGATCGCGGGCGCGGAGCGGGCGATTCCGCAGCCGCGAGCCCTAAGCGCAAGGCCATACCCGAATACGAGCCCAGCGCCGAGGAGATCCTCCGCCGGCTCGTGCCAGACTACGTGGAGATCTCGATCTTCCGGGCCCTGCTCGAGTCCACCGCCTCCGAGCACGGCGCCCGCATGACGGCGATGCGCAACGCGTCCGAGAACGCGCGCGAGCTGATCGAGGATCTGACCCTGCAGATGAACCGCGCCCGCCAGGCCGAGATCACGCAGGAGATCATGGAGGTCGTGGCGGGAGCCGAGGGCCTCGGCGGATGACGGTTGGGCCACAGACAGCGAACGATTTTTGAGATCCGAATTGGAGATTTGAATGTCAGCCACAACTGAACGAGCGGGCGAGGACACCAAGCCCAAGGAGCGGAATGTCGGGCGGATCGAGGAGATCCAGGGCGTCGTGATCGAGGCCGTGTTCCCGGACAAGCTGCCCGAGATCAACCACGCGCTGACGATCGCGCGCCCCGAGGCCGCCAAGGCCGAGGAGGACGTGGAGCTCGGTTCGGGCGACGTGCTCGTCTGCGAGGTTCAGCAGCACCTGGGCGACGACCGGGTGCGCGCGGTGGCCATGGACTCCACCGATGGCCTGTCGCGGGGCACCGAGGTGCTGGACACCGGCGCCCCGATCTCAGTCCCGGTGGGCGACCAGACGCTGGGCCGGATCTTCAACCTGCTGGGTGACCCGATCGACCAGGGTGAGCCGCTGAGCGACGACGTGGAGCGCTGGCCGATCCACCGGCCGGCCCCAACGGTCGAGCAGCTCACGCCGACGACCGAGATGTTCGAGACCGGCATCAAGGTGATCGATCTGCTCGCGCCCTACGCCCAGGGCGGCAAGGTGGGCCTGTTCGGCGGTGCCGGCGTGGGCAAGACCGTGATCATCCAGGAGCTGATCCACAACCTGGCCGAGGAGCACGGCGGCCTGTCCGCCTTCTGCGGCGTGGGCGAGCGCAGCCGCGAGGGCAACGACCTGTGGCTGGAGATGAAGGAGTCCGGCGTCATCGACAAGACGATGCTCGTCTTCGGGCAGATGAACGAGCCGCCCGGCGCCCGCATGCGCGTGGCCCTGACCGGCCTGACGATGGCGGAGTACTTCCGTGACCAGGAGGGCCAGGACGTCCTGCTGTTCATCGACAACATCTTCCGGTTCGTGCAGGCCGGCTCGGAGGTGTCCGCGCTGCTGGGCCGGATGCCCTCGCAGGTGGGCTACCAGCCGACCCTGAGCTCGGAGATGGGGCAGCTACAGGAGCGGATCACATCGACCCGGAGGGGATCGGTCACCTCGATCCAGGCCATCTACGTGCCCGCCGACGACCTGACCGACCCGGCGCCCGCGTCGGCGTTCGCGCATTTGAACGCCACGACCACCCTGTCGCGGGCGATCTCCGAGAAGGGCATCTACCCCGCCGTGGACCCGCTGGACTCCACGTCCACGATCCTCAAGCGGGAGATCCTCGGGGACGAGCACTTCGAGGTGGCCAACCAGGTCAAGCAGGTGCTGCAGCGCTACAAGGAGCTCCAGGACATCATCGCCATCCTCGGCATCGACGAGCTGTCCGACGACGACCGGGTGACGGTGAACCGGGCCCGACGGCTCGAGCGCTTCCTGTCCCAGCCGTTCTTCGTGGCGCAGCAGTTCACCGGTGTGGAGGGCAAGTACGTCCCGATCGCCGAGTCGATCCGCGGCTTCAGGGAGATCCTGGAGGGCAAGCACGACGACCTGCCCGAGCGGGCCTTCTTCATGAAGGGGACGATCGACGAGGTGGTCGCCGACGCGCGCGGCTCCTCGGAGTCCGACTCGGACGAGGGCTCCTCGGAGGACGAGGAGCGCGACGCCGACCAGGCGCAGGACACCGAGAACACCGACGGCGGGTCGGAGTCCGAGGACTCCGAGGACTCCGAGGAGTAGATCGTGGCGCACACGAAGTTCCCGGTCGAGATCCTCACCCCCGAGGGCGAGCTGTTCAACGACGAGGCGGAGATGGTCTCCACCCGCACGACGCTGGGGCAGATCGGCATTCTCGCCAATCACGCCCCGTTGCTGGCCACGCTCGACCCCACCGAGCTGCGCATCTACAAGTCCGAGAACGAGATCGTGCGCTTCGCCCAGGCGGAGGGGTATCTGCAGGTCGGCGGCAACCGGGCGATGATCCTGGTGGAGGAGGCCCATGACCCCGGCGAGCTGGATACGGGCCGCCTGCGCGAGCAGCTGGAGCAGGCCGAGCGCGAGCTGGGGGAGGCCGGGGACGACACCGAGCGGCGGCGGGTCGCCGAGCGCGACAAGCGGCGCGCCGAGGCGTTTCTGCAGATCGCCGAGGGCTCGTAGAGCGTTGGTCCTGCTGCCCGCGACTTTGGGTTCGCGGGCAGCGACCGGGCGGTTCTGCGCAGGGCGTTCTGAGGCGGTCCCGGTGACCTCGGCCCTATCCTCCAGATGATGCTCGAGGAGCGCGCCCTCGCCGAGGCTTTGATCCGGTACGACACCTCGCGTCCCGAGGAGCTGTCCACCGCCGCCGGCTTCGTCCGCGGGTGGCTGGAGTCTCGGGATATCGACGTGACCGTGCGGGATCACAACGGGCTGCCGGTGCTGGTGGCCGAGGTGGGTGCCGAATCGACTCCCGCCCACCCAGCTCCGTGCGTCGTGCTCCATGGCCACCTTGATGTGGTGCCGGGGCGGGAGGGGCAGTTCGAGCCTGTCCTCGACGGCGACCGGCTGATCGGCCGCGGCGCCTACGACATGAAGGGCGGGCTGGCCGCGATGATGTGCGCACTGAAGGACGTGGAGCAGCAGGACGGGGTGCGGGTGCGATTCGTGTGCGTGCCCGACGAGGAATCGGAGGACCTGGACGTGCGGTCCACCGCGGCGTTGGTGGCCGATGGTCTGGGCGGCGACTTCGCGATCACCGGCGAGCCCACCGACATGCACATCGGCGTCGAGGCCAAGGGCGTCCTGGTCATGCGGATCGTGGTGCGGGGCCGCGCCGCGCATTCCTCGACGCCGTGGCTGGGCGACAACGCGGTTCTCAAGGCCGTGGAGGTGTTCCGCGGCATCGAGACGCTGCCGTTCAGCCGCGAGTCGACGCAGGTGTTCGAGCGTCCGTCGATCAACCTGGGCCGGATCTCCGGCGGTGACGCTCTGAACAAGGTGCCAGACCGGTGCACCATGTGGGTGGACGTCCGGTATCTGCCCGGCCAGGACCCGGCGGACATCCTGGAGGAGGTGCGGGGGATCCGGGACATAGACGTGGAGCGGACGTTCATCTACCCGCCCGTGTCCGTTTCGCCGACTGACCCGTTCGTGGCGACTCTGCGGGAGGCGGTGTCCCGCTCGACCCGGGGCGAGACGCTGAGCGTGGGACGGGACGGAGCCTCGGAGGCGGCCGCATTCATTCAGACGGGCATCCCGGCGGTGGAGTTCGGCCCCGTCGGCGGTGGCCACCACGGGCCGGACGAGTGGGTTTCGCTGTCCGGCCTGGCGCGCTACCGGCGTTCGTTGGGCGACTTCGTGCGCCTGCTGGGGGCCGGCGGCGCAGGAGCCGGTGAGCTCCGGGTCGAAGATGTCAAGCCAAGCTTGTCTTTGTCGACCCGCGGCGGTTCGGAGTCCGCGTCGTGAAACTGATGCCCAAGACGCGTGGTGGTGCCCTATGGCGGTTCCTGCTCGCCTCCGTGCTGGTGGTCGGATTTGTCGCCGGGACGACGGCGGTGGCCGGGCTGCTGGAGGTCCAGAACATCGTCAACGACTTCAACCTCACCCCGGCGCTGAAGAACGCCCGGGTCACGCTGCCGCCCAGCGGCGCCCCACAGACGCTACTGCTGATCGGCTCAGACCACCGGGCCGGCACCTCCTACAAGACGTCCAATACGGACACGATGATGCTGGTCCGGATCAACGACAACTCCTCCACGATCAACGTGCTGTCGGTCCCCCGCGACCTGGAGGTCCAGATCCCGGTCGGCGGGGTGATGAGCACCCAGAAGATCAATGCCGCCTATTCGGTGGGCGGGCCCAACCTGCTGATCAAGACGATCCAGCAACAGGTGTTCAAAGGCCTGCAGATCAACCACATCATGGACGTGAACTTCCGCGGGTTCTCCGACCTCATCGACGCGATCGGCTGCGTGTATGCGATGGTCGATCGCCGCTACTACAACAACACCGCCTACACCAACTACTCGTCGATCAATATCCAGCCGGGCTACCAGCGCCTATGCGGGGACCACCAGGCCGATACGGGCGCGCTGGCCTTCGTGCGCTACCGCCACACCGACTCGGACATCACACGCAATGCCCGCCAGCAGGACTTCATCCGCTGGGCCAAGTCGCAGTTCAGCACCAGCAAGATCCTGAATGAGCAAAACAAGCTGCTGCGCATCTTCGGCAAGAACGTGCAGACGGATCATTCGCTGCACACCACCGACGGGCTGATCAACCTGTTCAACCTGCTGATCAACGCCAACGCGCACGCGATCAGGAGCATTCCGTTCCCAGCGACCTTCCCGCCCTGCAATCCCGGGTGTTATGTGGCGCCCACCTCCAAGCGGGCAGAGCAGCGTGCCTTCCACACGTTCATCACACCGACGGTGGCCAAGGCCAAGCCGTCCTCCTCGTCGACGTCGAAAAAGTCCTCGGGCAGAAAGAACGGCCGCTCGGCGAGGCCGCCGACGCGCGGCCTGACCTCCGACACCGCGGACGGCAAGTCCCAGGCCGCGGCCCTGGGCGGGCGGGTCTCGCTCCCGATCTACTACCCGCGGCTGATCGTCGCGACCTCGTCCTATTGCTCGTCGGTCACGGGCAACTGCGATCAGGCCGACGAGCCTGCGTACGAGTACGCCCACTCCTACCCGCACGCCTACTTCATCAAGGCGCAGAACACGAGGTACCCGGCCTACGTGATGACGCTGGTGGCCAACCCGGTGCTGGGCCAGTACTACAACGTCCAGGGCACCACCTGGAAGCACCCGCCACTCCTGAGCAGCCCGACCAAGACGCAGGTGTACAACGGGCTCAAGCTCTATGAGTTCTACAACGGCGGCAAGCTCAGCATGGTGGCTGTGCACATCGGAAGGGCCGCCTACTGGATCTCCAACACGCTGACCGGCAGCATCCCGGCGTCACAGATGATCGGCATGGCGGCGTCGCTGACGCGGGCCGGTTAGCCCGGCGGCGAGACCGCTACCCTCATCCTCCGCTGATGGCTTCTGAACGCGAGCCCATCGCCGTCATCGGGACCGGCTACGTCGGGCTGGTCACTGCCGCCGGCTTCGCTGAACTGGGCAACGAGGTGTGGTGCGTCGACGTGGACGCCGACAAGATCGAGCGCCTGCAGCGGGGGGAGGTGCCGATCTATGAGCCCGGCCTGGCCGACTCGATCACCCGCTCGCAGGGGCGGCTGCACTTCTTCACCGAGCTGGCGCCGGCGCTCGAGCACGCCCGGCTGCTGTTCGTGGCCGTCGGCACGCCGCCCACATACTCCGGCGACGCCGACCTGTCCGCCGTGCACGCCGTGGTCGATGCGATGCCCACTTCAGAGGCGCATGCTCTGGTTATGAAGTCGACCGTCCCGGTGGGCACCGGACAGTCGATCCGGAGGGCCCTAGACCAGCGCGGGAAGTCGGGCTTCTCCTACGTGTCCTGTCCTGAGTTCCTCAAGGAGGGCTCGGCGCTGCAGGACTTCCTGGCGCCCGATCGGGTGGTCGTGGGCGACGTGGGGGACTGGGCCGGTGACGCGGTGGTGGAGCTGTACTCGCCTCTGCAGGCGCCGCTCGTCCGGACCGACATCGCCAGCGCCGAGATGATCAAACTGGCCGCCAACGCCTTCCTGGCCACCAAGATCTCGTTCATCAACGAGATCGCCAACGTGTGTGAGGAGACGGGCGCGGATGTGCTGGAGGTCGCCCGCGGAATGGGGCTGGACCAGCGGATCGGCACCCACTTCCTGCGGCCGGGGATTGGATTCGGAGGCTCGTGCTTTCCCAAGGATGTTTCGGCCCTGAAGCAGCTCGCCGGCAACTCCGGCTATCACTTCCAACTGCTGACCGCCGTGATCGAGGTCAACGAGCTCCAGAAGCGGCGGGTGATCGCCAAGCTGCAGAAGCACCTGGGCTCGCTCGTGGGCAAGACCGTCGCCCTGCTCGGACTGGCGTTCAAGGCCAACACCGACGACATGCGCGAGGCCTCATCGCTGGTGCTGGCCGCGCGCCTGCAGGCCGACGGGGCGCGAGTCCGGGCCTACGACCCGGTGGCCGAAGCCGAGGCGCAGAAGCTGATGCACGGCGTGGAGTTCGCCGACTCGGCTCTGGACGCCGTTCAGGGCGCCGACGCGATCGTCCTGGTCACGGAATGGCCGGAGTTCGCCGAGCTGGACTGGAACAAGGTGGCCAAGGTCACCAAGGGGCGGATCGTGATCGACGGACGCAACTGCGTGGACGGCGAGGTGGTTCGATCCACCGGGTTTGTCTATGAGGGCGTGGGCCGCCCGAGCCTGGGCTGAGCGCGTGGACCCGACCGGATCTGCTGCATGCAGGCGCTGATTCTGGTCGGAGGGGAGGGCACTCGCCTGCGACCGCTGACCTCAAGCGTGCCCAAGGCCGTCATCCCGCTCGCAGGACAGCCCTTCCTCACGTACATGCTCGAGTGGCTGCGCTCGCACGGCGTCGATGACGTCGTGCTGTCCTGCGGCTTCCGGGCCGACGGGGTCAGGGCGGTCCTGGGCGACGGGGAGGCGATCGGCATCCGCCTGCGCTACGTCGAGGAGCCCGAGCCACTCGGCACCGGTGGCGGACTGAAGTTCGCCGAGGAGATGCTCGAGGACCGCTTCTTCGTGCTCAATGGCGATCAGCTGACCGACATCGACCTGACCGCCCAGCTGGCCCGGCACGAGGCGGTGGGCGCGCGGGCGACGCTGGCCCTGATGGCCGTGCCCGACCCGTCCGCCTACGGGCTCGTGCGCTTGGGGGAGGACGGCGCTGTGCGGGGCTTTTTGGAGAAGCCGTCCCCGGACCAGATCGACACGAACCTGGTCAATGCCGGTGCCTACATCCTGGAGCGCTCGGTGCTGGCCGACATGCCGGCGGCCGGCACCAACTTCTCGATCGAGCGTGATGTGTTCCCCCGCCTGGTGGGGAGCGGGCTGTACGGAGTTCCCGCCACCGACGTCTACTGGATCGACATCGGAACGCCCGAGCGATACCTCCAGGCCAGCTTCGACATCCTGGAGGGCCAGGTGCGCACGGAGCTGGGGGCTCGCCTGGCCGCCTCGGGGCTATGCCTGGTGGAGGAGGCGGAGATCTCCGGGCGCGTCGCGCCGCCGGCGCTGGTCGGGCCGGGGTGCCTGGTCGCCGAGCATGCGGTTGTCGGCGGGCGGGCGGTGCTCGGGCGCAGCGTGACCGTGCAAGAGGGTGCCCACGTCGAAAGCTCGGTGGTGCTGGACGGGGCCGTCGTCGGTCCGGGAACGACCGTCCACGGCTCGATCGTCGGTCCCGGCGCCCGCGTGGGCGAGAACTGCCGCCTGGAGGGACTGGTGATGCTGGGCGAGGGCGTGGTTGTCGGACGTGACAACGTCCTCGCGTCCGGGGCCCGTATCTTCCCGGGGGTGGAACTGCCCGACGGAGCCATCGGCTTTTGAGCGCCACGGCGACCCTATCCCGCGAGGTGATCCGGGCCAGCGATCCCACCGGTCAGGTGGACGACATCCTGGCCATGCCGGAGCACCTGCGCGACGCCCAGTGGCGGGTGGAGTCGGCCGGGCTGCAACCGCGGGAGAGCCGCGGTGGCCTGGTGGTGGCCGGGATGGGTGGGTCGTCGATCGGTGGCGCCCTGGCCCGTGCGGTCCTAGGGGATCGGGCCTCGCGTCCGATCGTGCTGGCTCGGGGCTACGCCCTGCCGTCCTGGACCGACCCGGATACCACCGTGCTGTGTGCCAGCTATTCGGGCGAGACCGAGGAGACGCTGGCCGCCTACGAGGCCGCCCAGGCGCTCGGCGCCCGAACCGTCGTGGTGACGACCGGCGGGCCCCTGGCCGAGGAGGCCCGCCGCGACGGTGTGCCGGTGGTCCCGCTGCCCGGCGGGTTCCAGCCCCGGGCGGCTGTCGCCTACCTGCTGGTCACCGCACTGGAGGTGGCCACCCTGTGCGGCGCCGGCGAGGCACTGCATTCGGAGATCGACGTGGCCGCGGCGCACGCCGAGCGGCTGGCGGAGCGCTGGGGACCGGAGTCGCCGGAGACATCGGCCGCCAAGGCCCTGGCCCGCGGCCTGCACGGGACGATCCCGCAGATCGCCGGCGCCGGTCTGACCGCGCCGGTGGCCTACCGGTGGAAGACACAGATAAACGAGAACGCCAAGCTGCCGGCGTTTGCGGGCGAGTTGCCCGAGCTGGACCACAACGAGATCGTCGGCTGGGAGCAGGCCGGGCGGCTGGCGCCGTTCAGTGCCGTGTTCCTGGATGACTCCGACCTCCACCCTCGGGTGCGCCGGCGCTTCGAGCTCACGCGCGGGCTGATCGCCAGCCACGGCGCGCAGACCTTCCGGATCGACACGGAGGGCGAGACCCGCATGGAACGGCTGATCTCGGTGCTGCTGCTGGGCGACCTGATGTCTCTGTATCTGGCCGTGCTGATCGGGGTGGATCCGGCCAACATCGAGGTGCTCACGTCTTTGAAGACCGCGCTGGCCGGGGGGTGAGCGCTCGCATGGCGGATGGATCGTTTGAGGGCGGATGCCTGTGCGGCGGAGTCCGCTTCCGGATCAGCGCAACGCCCCAGCACGCCGGCTACTGCCACTGCACACGCTGCCAGAGGCGCACTGGAACCTCGTCGTCGGCCCAGGCCAGAATCGACGGGCGCAGCTTCGAGCTGCTGTCCGGCGCCGAGCTGGTGAAGGCCTGGCGCCACCCGGACGGCGGATTTCAGAAGTGCTTCTGCCGGGAGTGCGGCGCCCAGCTGTTCTCTCGCAATCCGGATGACCCCGCGCAGATGAGCATCCGGATGAGCGCGTTCGACGGCGACCCGGGAGTGCGTCCGCAGTTCCGGCAATTCGTGGCCTACGCGGCCTACTGGGAGCCCCTGCCCGACGACGGCTTGGAGCGCTTCCCGGAAAGCCGGGTGCGGCCGAAGTTCTGAGTGGCTGCGCGGTTTGCGCGCTCGAACAGGTTTCACCCCCACCCCAGGGATTTCCATCCCTGATCCATGGACTCGAACCCGCCGGGGGCCAAACCTTGACACAGTCGTGGTAATGTTGGGGCTCGATGGACGGTCTGACCATCCACGAGGCCTCGCAGACCACGGGCTGGTCGGCTCGGATGCTGCGCTATGTCGAGCAGAGCGGGCTGGTGACGCCCGGGCGAACCGGCGCCGGCTACCGGATCTACGGCGCGGCGGAGCTGCAGCGGCTGCGCACGCTCAAGGAGCTGCTGGCGCGGTTTGACGTGGCGCTGTCAGACGTGGCCTTCGCGGCTCGGCTGGAGCGCGATTCGGTGCTCCGAGTGGCCATCGATGAGTGGCTGAGCGCGACCGCTGAGCGACCCGACGAGGTGCAGCCAGACAATTGGCTGAGATTTGAACAGGCCAAGCACGAGCGCCTGCTCCAGGCGGCCTGAGGACGGTCTCCGGAGCGCAGCGCGCCAGCGCCGGCTGCAAACCACGACAAATCGACAACGGAGAATTTCGCAATGAGCACGACCACCGCCGCAGGCACCGACTACAAGGTCGCCGATCTCAGCCTGGCCGAGTTCGGCCGCAAGGAGATCCGGCTGGCCGAGCACGAGATGCCCGGTCTGATGGCCACGCGGCGCGAGTACGCCGACGCCCAGCCGCTGGCCGGGGCGCGGATCACCGGCTCGCTGCACATGACGGTGCAGACGGCGGTGCTGATCGAGACGCTGGTCGCGCT
>DASZMP010000036.1:0-45751 GCA_035551795.1 Solirubrobacteraceae bacterium
GGCGAGTACGAGACGCTCCCCGGCTGGAGCGAGGACGTGACCGAGTGCCGCAGCGAGGACGACCTCCCCGACACCGCCCGCGACTACCTGCAGTTCATCGGCGACTTCGTCGGCGTCCCCATCGCCGTGATCGGCGTCGGACCAAGCCGCGACCAGATCATCTGGACCCAAGCGAGCCACGGCATGGCCGGCGCCGCCGCAGCCGCGGCGTCATAGCGGGCCGGCGAAGCGAGTCCACCCGGGAGTTCCGCGCAGCGGAAGCCTTAACGCCCGCGCAGCAGGCGACCCCGGGAGTTCCGCGCAGCGGAACTCTTAAGGCCCGCGAAGCGGGCCCAGCCAGCGCTCGATCAGATCGCCCTCGGGCACCTCGCGCACCACCCGGGCGGGCACGCCCATCACCACCGCGCGGGCGGGGACGTCGGCGGTGACCACGGCGCCTGCGGCGACGAACGCCTCCTCTCCGACCTCGACGCCGGGCACGAGCACGGCGCCGCCGCCGATCCGGCACGCCCGCCGCAGCCGCGCTCCGCGCAGGGGCTCGGAGTGGTCGTGGCGGCCCATGGCGTCGTCGTTGGTCGTGACCACGCCGGGGCCGAGGAAGACGTCGTCTTCGACGACGGTGAGCGCGGTCACGTAGACGCCAGTCTGGATGCTCACCCGCGCTCCGACCTGGGCGCCGAACTCGACGGCCGAGCCCCGCCCCACCACCGTGCCCTCGCCGATCGAGGCGCGCTCGCGGACCTGGCACTGGTCGCCGAGGATCGCCCCTGCGCCCACCCGCGCGCCCGCGTAGACGACGGCGCCGCAGCACACCGTGGCCTGGCGGCCGACCACCAGCGCCCCGGGCGGCTCAGCGGCGGCCGAGGACCCCGGGCGCAGGCGTGGGCGCTTGCCGAGCACGGCGCCGTCCTCGACGACCACCTCCGGGCCCACCTCGGTGCCGGCGTGAATCACCGCGTGGGCGCCGATCGAGGAGCCGGGGCCGAGCGCCACGCCCTCACCGATCACGGCGTGTGCGCCGATGCTCACACGCGCGCCCACCACCGCGCCGTCACCGACCACCGCGCCCGGTCCCACCTCGGCGTCGGCCCCCACGCGCGCGCCGGGGGCGACCGTCGCGGTGGGGGCGATCACCGCGGCCCCGGCTCGGGCGCTCCCGCTCCCATCAGCGACTCGATCCGCTCGCGGAGCGCGGCGGCCGCGGCCAGCGTGCGCGGCCCCGCGGACTCGAAGACCTTGTCGTCGACGGCGGCAACGGGCTGGACCTCGCGCGTGGTGGAGGCGAGAAACGCCTCGTCGGCCGCCTGCAGGTCCTCGAGCGTACACACCCGCTCGCTCGCCCCCGACAGCTCGATCACGTACGCCCGGGTGATCGAGGCGAGGATGTGGTCGTCGAGGGGCGGGGTCAGGAGCTCGTCGCCGGACACCCAGAAGATCGAGCTCGTGGGGGCCTCGAGCACGCGTCCGTGGGGAGTGACGAGCAGCGCCTCGTCGAAGCCGCGCTCGCGGGCCAGGCGGCTGGCGAGCATGTTGGCGGCATAGGAGAGCGACTTGACGCCGTCGAGGATGCGCGTGGGCGCGTAGGTGATGGAGGTCAGGCGCACCCGCTCCGGGGTGGGAGCGAGCGGCTCGGTCAGCATCAGCCGGCGCCCGCCGCGCGTCACCACCACCCGCAGGGTGGCGTGGTCGGGGCCCACGCCGGCGTGGGCGAGCAGGCGGTTGGCCTCGGCGCGAACGGCCTCGACATCGAGGGGGAGGCGGAGATTGGCGGCCGAGCGCTCGAGCCGGCGCAGGTGCTCGTCGAAGGCGAAAGGTCGCCCGTCGTAGACCCGGACTACCTCGAACGCCCCGTCGCCCCGGATCAGCCCGTCGTCGGTGGCGGGGATCGTCGCCTCGCTGGCGGGCATGATCTCGCCGTCCAGCGAGGCGAGCGACTGGTCGCCGATCGGTGACACGGGCGTGAGCCTACGCGACCGGACGCGAGACTGCCGACGCGGCCCCCGGAACGGTTCCGGGGGCCGCACGCGACCGTCTGCTACAGGCAGTGGACGTCCACGCGGTAGGTGAACGTCTTGTTCGTGCCCGTGACCTTGATCGCCACCGTCATCGGGCCGTTGCCGTAGACGCTGCCCAATACGTCAACCTCGCCCACCGTGCAGCCGGGCTGGTTGGCGACGGTGATCAGGTTGGTGCCCTGAGTCACATCCTCCACATGCGCCTCATGGAAGATCTGGAGGCTCGGCGCGTAGTAGGACCACTTGTGATTCGAGGCGCCGCTCGGGTCCGTCCACGTGATCCCGAATCCGTCGAGGACGTTGCCGCCGGAGTCGAAGAAGCGAGTGTCGATCTCCTGCGGGACGACCGGACCGACCTTGAAGTTGTCGGTCTTGGAATCGCTGGGGATGAACCCGTGCACGTCGCTGCCCGACTTGGCCCCGCAGTTGACGACCGCGAGTCCGTTCGTCACCCCGTAGCCGGCGCAGCCCTGGAGGTAGTTGGCCAGTGAGGTGGCCCACACCTTGTACTCGCCACCTGGATTGGGCGTGTCGTTGTAGGGCATGAGCTGGACGGTGGTCGAGGCTTCGTCGACGTCGATGCCCGTCACGTGCTGGCAGTTGGGGCTGTTGTAGGCGACGACGCCGTTGATCTGGCCGCCGCTGACGGTGAACTGACGGCAGCCCGCCGGGTCGGTCGAAAGCAGCGTCTTACCGGATGGATCGGTGACCTGGAAGACGTACGATCCGTCTGGCAGGCCAGCCGCCGTCGACGGTGCGCCCGGGCCGGGCCCCCCGTTGAGATAAACATCGAGCTTGCTGGAATAGATGTTGAAGTTGACCTCCGACCCGTTGGGCAGGGTCGTGAAGATCGCTCCGGATACCGGGTCGGCTTGCGCCGCCGCGGCGAAGCAGCCGAACGCGGCCGCGATCGCGACCGCCCCAAGTGTCGTACGCAGGACACAACGAAGTTGCGCCATGATCCTCCCTCTCCGTGAGTGGCCCGGGGTACGGCATCTCGACGCACCCCAGCTATAACCAAGCAACGGCTGAGGCGGTGGCGCCCTTACGCGCCGCGCGTGACAAACTCAGGCCGCGTCCACACCTCGGCGAGGCGGACGATGGTGGCGGCCGCCGCCGCCATGTCCTGGAGCGAGACCCATTCGCGCACCGAGTGGTACTCGTGGCCGCCGGTGAAGATGTTGGGGGTGGGCAGGCCCCGGGCGGAGAGGTTCGAGCCGTCGGTCCCACCCCGGATCGCCGTGCGCACCGGCTCGATGCCCTCGGCACGGATCGCCTCCTCGGCCGCCTCGGTGACGTAGGGAACGGCATCGATGAAGCGCCGCATGTTCGGATACTGGCGGGTGACCTCGATCTCCAGCCGCGCGCGCGGCTCGGTGGCGACCACCTCCTCGGCGATGCGGCGCAGGAGCGCGAGGTGACGCTCGAGCTCCTCGTCGTCGAAGTCGCGGACGATCGCGCTGATGGTCGCGCGGGCCGCCGTCCCAGTCATCTCGTAGGGATGGATGAAGCCCTCACGCCCCGACGTCGTCTCGGGCGCGAGGTCGGCGGGAAGCGCGGCGACGATGCGCCCCGCCAGGCGCACAGCGCTGACGAGCTTGCCGGTGGCGAAGCCCGGGTGGACATCGACGCCCTCGATGGTGAGGATGGCCTGGGCGGCCGTGAACGTCTCGTCCTGGAGCTCGCCGATGGTGGAGCCGTCGATCGTGTAGGCGCACAGGGCGCCGAAGCGCTCGATGTCGAACAGGGTGGCGCCCTCGCCGATTTCCTCGTCGGGGGTGAAGGCCACCCGCAGCGTCGGCCGCGGGAGCTCGGGACGCGCGGCCAGGTAGGCGACCGCGGTGGTGATGGCCGCCACCCCGACCTTGTCGTCGGCGCCCAGCAGCGTGTCTCCGCTCGCGGTCACGATGTCGTGGCCCGCCTTGGTCGTGAGCTCGGGCATGCGCCCCGGATCGAGCCGGGTCCCGCCCCGAGGGAGTTCGATGACCCCGCCCTCGTAGCCCCGGTGGACGATCGGCTCGACCCCGGTTCCGGGAGCGTCGGGACTCGTGTCGAGGTGGGCGATCAGGCCGATCACGGGCGGCTCGACCTGAGCGTCGCCGTCGACGGTGGCGGGCAGGGTGGCCGTCACGTACCCGTTGGCGTCGAGCTCGGCGTCCTCGAGACCGGCGTCGCGGAGCTCGTCGGCGACGAGGCACCCGAGCTCGAGCTGGCCGGGTGAGCTCGGGCTCCCGGTGCGCTCCCGGCGCGCCTGGGTATCCACGCGGACGTAGCGCTGGAAGCGCTCGAGCATGTCCTCGGCGAGGCTCGCGGCCAGCGGCGAGGTGAAGCTCGCCGGCGCGCTCATGGCGCCCGGCGCACCTGGGAGCCGTCGGGCTCGACGCACCATGCGACCACCGGGCCCTCGACCGTCACCGCCACCGGACAGCCGACCGCGTAGGGCACCTGGCCCGAGATGCGGGCGAGGATGACCGAGGCGCCGGTCTCCTCCTCGGACTGCACTCTGATCACCGAATCGTGGCCGTGGTACTCGCGCTCGAGCACCCGCCCGCACAGCCCGGCCTGTCCCGCGGGGCACAGCTTGACCTGCTCGGGGCGGATGAGGACGACGGCGTCCGAAGCGCCGTTGCGCGCCGCCGCCCGGCAGTGGCAGGGCAGCTCGCCGAACGCGGTCCGCACCGATCCGTTGACGAGCACGCCGGGGACGAGGTTCGCCTCCCCGACGAACCCGGCGACCTCAGTGTCGGTGGGGTCGTCGTACAGCCCCTGCGGGGTGTCGCACTGGCACACGCGCCCGTAGCGGATCACCGCCACGCGGTCGGCGAGCGAGAGTGCCTCGTCCTGGTCGTGGGTGACGAGCAGCGCGGTGGCGCCCGCCGCCCGGAGCAGGCGCCTGACGTCGGCCCGCACCCCGGCGCGCAGCGAGGGATCGAGAGCCGAGAAGGGCTCGTCGAGCAGGACGAGATCCGGGCGGGTGGCCAGCGCGCGGACGAGGGCCACGCGCTGCTGCTGACCGCCCGAGAGCTGATGGGGGTAGCGGCCGCCGAGGCCCGCCATGCCGATGAGCTCGAGCAGCTCGTCGACGCGTCCGCCGTCCCGCGCCCCGCGCGGCAGACCGAAGCCGATGTTCTTGCGGACGGTGAGGTGGGGGAAGAGGCTGCCCTCCTGGGGCACGTAGCCGATCCGGCGGCGCTCGGAGGCCACCCACGCCGAGCCCGGGGCGTCGACCACCGTGCCGCCGAGGGTGATCGTTCCCCGGTCGATGCGCTCGAACCCGGCGATCAGGCGCAGGAGCGTGGTCTTGCCGCTCCCCGACGGTCCCAGGATCGCGGTCAGCGAGCCGGTGGGGACGGTGAGGTCGACGCCGGTGAGGACGGCGTTGGTCCCGAAGGACTTGTGGAGGTCGGTGATCGCGAGCTCGGTCATGCCGAGGCCTGGGCCCGGGAGGGAAGGCGGTCGAACCAGCGGCCGAGCACGTAGCTCGGGATCGCGGCGATGAGGATCATCAGCCCGGCATAGGGGGCGGCCTGCCCGTAGGAGATGTTGGACTGGAAGGCCCAGAACTGGGTCGCCAGCGTCTGCGCCCCGGTGGGAATGAGCACGAGGGTGGCCGTGAGCTCGGTCACGACCTCGAGAAAGACGAGGCAGAAGGCGGCCGCCAGGCCGGGCGCCACCAGGGGCATGGTCAGGCGCCAGAGGACCTCGAGCCGGGAGCGACCGAGCGACCGGCCCACCTCCTCGAGGCCCGGCGGGGCCTGCGCCACCGAGGCCCTGACGGCCACGAGCGCGAGCGGGAAGAACATGATCGCGTAGGCGAGGATGAGCATCGCCGTGCTCTGGTACAGGAACCCGGCGGCGTAGCGCTCCGATACGTAGGTGAGGGCCAGCGCGACCACGAGACCGGGCACGGCGAGCACCAGGTAGGTGCTGCGCTCGAGCACCGACGACATCCGCCCCGGGTGGCGCACCGAGAGGATGGCGATCGGCAGCGCCGCGAGCGTCGCCACCAAGCCCGCGGCCGCGGCATAGAAGACCGTGTGCCAGGCGGCGGAGAGGATCGACACCGAGGGGAGAGTCGACGTGCCGCCGTGGAGCATCCAGTACACGATCGCCCCCACCGGCACCCCCAGCGCCAGTCCCACGAGCGCGAAGAAGCCGGCGAGCACCGCGAGCTTCGAGCGGCCCAGCCGGTGCGGCCGCGGGACGCGGGCGGCCAGCCCTCCCGTCCGGGCCTGGCGGCCGCGCCCGCGCGAGAGGCCCTCGCCGGTGAGGACGAAGATGCTGAGGACGACGAGGACGAGCGACAGCGCGCATGCCGCGGGGCCGTTGAAGCCGGTCAGGAACTCGGTGTAGATCTCGGTGGTGAAGGTCCGGAAGCCGAGGATCTCGAAGGCGCCGTACTCGGCGAGCATGACCAGGGCCACGAGCACGCAGCCGCCGAGAGCGGCGACCTTGACCTGCGCCAGGGTGACCCGCCAGAACGTCCGCACACGGCCGAGGCCGAGGCTGCGGGCCACCTCCTCCTGGGCGGGGTCGGCACTGCGCAGCGACGCGGCCACGGGGAGGTAGACGAGCGGGTAGACCGCCAGGCTCATCACCAGCGCCGCCCCCCAGAAGCCGCCCAGGGACGGGAAGATCGACTTCCAGCCGAAGCTGGTGACGAAGTCGGGGATGCCCACCGGGATCACCACGAGCACCGCCCAGATCCGGCGCCCGGGCAGGTCGGTGCGCTCGACGCACCACGCCGCCAGCGTCCCGATCACCGCGCACAGGACCGTCACCACCGCGGTCAGGCTCACCGTGTTCCACAGGAGGGTCGCGGTGAGCGAGCGGAAGAGGAGCGGGTGGAGCGCCGACCACCCATCCTGCGCCGCCTGGAGGATGAGGAAGGCGAGGGGGAGGAGGAGGACGAGAGCGGCGAGGACTCCCGCGGCGAGGAGAAGGCGCGGGGTCGCTCGCCGGCGCGCGGGCGCGGGCGGGGCGCCGGGGTTGGGGGGAAGCGGGGGCGCGGACTCGTGCTCGCGCAGGACCGTGGCGCTCACAGGAGCTGGGCCTTCTGGAGCAGGGCGAGCGCGGTGGAACCGTCGCCGAGGGCGCCGACGCCGATCGGATTGGCCCGGAGCTTGGAGAACGGGGTCTCCGGCTGGGCGGACTTGACCCCGGAGCCGATCGGGTACTCGAAGCTGTCGCTGTGGGAGATGATCTGCTGGCCCTGGACGCTGACCAGGAAGGCGAGGAGCTTCTGGGCCTCGGGCTGATGGCTGCTCGACTTCAGCACGCCGGCGCCCGAGACGTCGATCACGTAGCCCGGGTCGCGCGCGGCGAAGTAGGCGAGCGCCGAGTGCACGTTGGCGGCGCCGATCTGCGCGCGCTGGCGGTACCAGTAGTACTGGTCGATGACGCCGATGGTGGCCTGGCCGCGGTTGATCTCATCGGTCACGGTCTCGTTGTCCGGGTAGATATGAGCGGCGTTGGCCTTGATCCCGTCGAGCCAGCGAAGGGCGATGGCCTGGCCGTAGGTGCGCGCCACCGAGGTGACGACGGGCTGGAAGTCGGCCTCCCCGGCGGCGAAAGCGAGCTTGCCCTTCCACTGCGGCTGGGCCAGCTGCATGACGGAGGTGGGGAGCTGGCTGGGCTTCAGCGCGCTGGTGTTGTAGTCGAGGACGCTGACGCGGGCGGAGACGCCGACCCAGTCTCCCTGGGGCGAGTTGAACCGGCTCGGGGTGCGCGCCAGGGTCGACGGGGTGACGGGGACGAGCAGACCCTTGTTCTGCAGATACTCGAGCGAGGGGGAGTTCTCGTCGTAGATCACGTCGGCGGGTGAGCCCGAGCCCTCGGCGGCGATCTGAGCGGCGAGCGCGCGCTCGTCGTTGCTGCGCACGTTGACCGTGATCCCGGTGAGCTTCTCGAACCGGGACACGAGCGCCATCGTCGTCTGGGCGTGCTGCCCGTTGTAGAGGGTGATCGACTTCGACGAGGACGAGCCGCCGCAGGCGGCGAGCACGGGGCCGAGGAGAACGAGCGCGACGCCGAAGACGAAGCGTCGCCTGGGGGTCGTCCGCGACGGGGAAGGACACGGCTCCTGCACCATTCGCTCCGCACGCTACCACGAGTTAGGGTTCCCTAATGCCAACCACGTTGCTGGCGAACCCGCGCTTGCGGACCGGGGGCCGTGGGTATGATCCCCGCAGATCGGAGGTTTGCGGTGAGCGTCGTGGCGTGGTTGATCGTGGTCCTGGTGGTCGTCGCCCTCGTCCTCGCCCTCGGCGTGTTCGTTCAGCGCCGTCGCCGGCGCGGTGGCGTGATTGCCACCCGGAGGAGAAAACAATGAGACTGCTCGTGACCGGATCGGCCGTCCGCGGCCTGCCCGTAGTCACCATCTCGGGCGGCGAGGACGTCGCCGAGGTCCGCGATCTCATCTACAACCCCGAGGCCGGACGCGTCGTGGGGATGACGCTCAACAAGCGCGGCTTCCTCGCCGGCCGGCGCCGCGAAGTCCTTCCCGCCGAGACCATCCACGCCATCGGCCGCGACGCGGTCATGGTCGCCGACGAGGCGAGCCTGCTGCACCCCGGCACCGCCCCCGACGAGGTGGGGTCGCCGCCGGAGGGGCGCGACGTGATCGGCAACGAGGTGCTCACCGAGCAGGGGACGAAGCTCGGCCGGGTCAAGGACGTCGTCGTCCTCGTCGGTAGCGCCGGCGAGGTGGTGGGCTACGCGATCGAGACGGCATCGCAAGGAACCGGCTACATCCCGCTGCCCAGCCAGCTCGCGGTCTCGGGCAGCGCCCTCGTCGTCCCCGATCCCACCCAGGACTACGTCGAGTCCGACCTCGTCGGGCTCGGCGCGGCGGTGGACGAGTTCCGCTCCCGGCTCGGGATGACATGAGCGAGCGCTTCACCGCCGCCATCGGGCGCAAGCTGGTGAGCCGCGCGAGCGCCGAGGAGGTCGGCAGCCTCACCCACCTAGTCCTCGACGTCGGCCGCCGCCAGGTGACATCGCTGGTCGCGGGCAAGGGCCGCAGGGCCGCCCTTGTCGACTGGGACCAGGTCAGCGGCTTCGGACCCGACGCGGTGATGATCGCCGACGACAGCGCCCTCCATCGCCCCCGCGACGACCGCGAGCGGGCGGCCGCCGAGGGCAAGCTCGAGGTCGTGGGCCGGCGCGTGCTCAGCGACATGGGCGACGCTCTCGGGGAGGCGACCGACGTGGTGTTCGACCCGGCGAGCGGAGCCGTCGAGACCCTGGTCATCGGCGAGCTCGAGATCCCCGCCACCTCGATCCTCGGCGCCGGTTCCTACGCGGTGGTGGTCAAGGCGCCGGGGGGTGAGGACCCTACGTCCCTTGGCCCCGAAGGGGCCCAGCGAGCTGGGGAAGCTCGATCGCCGGGCAGCGATCCATGACCACCTGGAGACCGGCGGCCAGCGCGCGCTGGGCGGCCGCCTCGTCGACGACGCCGAGCTGGAGCCATACCGCGCGCGCCCCGAGGGCGATCGCCTCGTCGACGTGGGAGCCCGCGCGATCGGGGCGGCGGAAGATGTCGACGACCTCGACGCCTTCGGCGGCGGGGATCTCGGTCACGCTGTCATAGCAACGTTCGCCGAGGAGCTCGTCGACCATCGGATTGACGGGTATGACCCGGTAGCCGTGGGACTGAAGCAGGCGCGCGATGCGATGTGAGTCGCGCGACGGATCCGGCGAGCAGCCGACGACGGCCCAGGTCCGCGTCTCGGTCAGAACCTCTCGGATAATCGCCGGGGTCGAGTGCACCACCGGATTATGGCGGGCCGGGGTCAGGAGTTGCCGGCGTTGGCGCCGAGGCTGTTGAGCCACTGACGGATCGACCGGCCCGCCGGCGTCACCTGGCCCTCCTCGTACCCCGTCGTCGCCACGGCGAGCGTTACCCCGTCCGGGGTCGACCAGCCGTATTCGATGCCGGTACCGTGCGCCGCGTAGCGGGCGATGGCCTGGCCCTGCGAGAGGATGG
Source organism: Solirubrobacteraceae bacterium (assembly GCA_035551795.1). Lineage (GTDB taxonomy): Bacteria > Actinomycetota > Thermoleophilia > Solirubrobacterales > Solirubrobacteraceae > Palsa-465. Next base: position 10,003 of record DASZMP010000036.1, read on the forward strand.
TGCCCGGCGGGGCGATGGCGGTGATCTCCTCGGCGACGTACTGGACCTTGCCGGCGTCGGGCCCGTTCAGGAGCTCGAAGTAGACGAGCGGCTGACCGGCGTACCAGTCGGGGATGACGGCGAGGATCTTGACCGGACAAGGCGCGAGGATGGGCGCGCCCACCGGCAGGTTGGCGTCGACGCCCTGGTCGGTGCGCTCCCACAGCGTGACGTACTGAAGCGGGTCGATGTACCGGGCGTTGGTCACGCGCTCGGCGACGATCTCGAGCTTGAGCTCGCGCCTGACCTGGGCCAGGGGCGTGGCGTGCGCGTTGGGATCGCCGTAGCGATTGGCCGCGGTCGTGCTCGCCGGCTGCTCGCCGGCGACGGGTTCGATGACCTGCGGGTGCGCCCCAGTCACGACTCCCGCCGCCGCACCGCCGGCCACGCTGCCGGTCGCTCCGCACCCGGCCACGCTCAGGGCCACGAGCACGAGCACGAGCACGCCGCCGCTCAGCCCCAGGCGGGCACCGATACGACGTGCCGCGGTCAAAATTCCCTTCCCATAACGAGGTCGCCGTCTCGACGAACGCGCCACACGCTAACAGGCGACCGTCGGGCAGGCGCGGGTCGCGGGGCTACCCCGAAGCCGAGCTCGGGCCCGCCTCGGGCGAGGAGCGCCGCAGAGCGGCAGTGAGCGTGGCCACGGCCACCGCCCCCGCCACCGCCTGGATGCCCAGCGAGACGAAGCGGTAGAGGATGATCGCGGCCGCGCCGAGCCCGAGGTTGACTCCGGAGGCGGTGAGGACGCCGAGCATGATCGGCTCGACGCCTCCCACGCCCCCGGGAAGGGGCAGCGCGTTGCCGAGCTGGCCGAGCATGTAGGCGAGGACGATCACCCCGATCGGGGCCGAGCCGTGAGCGGCGTGGAACGCGACGATGAGCACGCCGCAGTCACCCGCCCAGTACGCCGCGGCGGCGAGGAGCAGGGTGGGACGGCGCAGGCTCGCGGGGAGCGCGCGAACGCCCTCGGGAACGGCCTGGATGACATCGCGTCCCACCCTCCGCCAGCGTCCCTGCGGCTCACCCTCGAGCCTGTGGGCGACGAGGGCGGCCCCGCCGGCCATGGCGACGGTGACGAGAACCACGCCCAAGGGAGCGAGCGCGACGGCGAGCGGAGCGTGACCCGGTCCGAGCCCGAGCGCGACGCTCGTGCCCAGGAAGATGGCCGCGAGGAGGTAGGGGAGATTGAAGATCGCGGCGTGGACCACGCTGCGGACCATCTGGGCCCGGAACTCCATGCCGCTGCGCAGGAGCGCCCAGATCCGCAGCGCCGGTCCCCCCGCCCCGGTGGGGACCACGACGAAGGCGCCGAGCTCGCCGATCGCGATCTGGGCACTGCGCAGGTAGCTGAGCCTGACCTCGCCGCCGGAGAAGACGCCGTGGAAGAGCGCCGCATAGGACAGGCAGGCGACGACCTCGAGCACGACCTCGACGGCGATCCACCCGGGCGCCGCATGCCGCAGGCGCTGGCCCGAACCGGGGACGATCCCGGCAATGGCGAACACGACGGCGCCCGCGAGGACGGCCAGGACGGCGGCCTGAAGTGCCCGCGAGCGCCCCCGGTGGCGGCGTGAGTGATCGACGTGAGCTTTGTGCATCGGTCTCGTGAGTCCGCCCGTGTCACCAGGCTAGCCGACCGCGCGCGGCCCGCCCGCTCAGGGCGCGACGGCGCTCGCGAACCTGGCGGCGAGCGTCCGCACCGCCTCGATCAGCTCCGGGGGCTCGGAGATCTCGAAGTCGACCCCCAGACTCACGATGTAGACCGCGAGGCCGTCCAGCCATTCCGCGCCCGTGCGCAGCACGCAGCTGTGCTCGTCGATCGCCTCGATGGTGCCGATCGCGTAGGTGACCCGCGCAGTCACCTCGGCGAGCGGAGCGTGGAGGATCACCTCGGCGTGGTAGCGATCCCGGACGGCCGACACCCGGCGCGCGACGTAGGCGGCGAGATCCTGCGCGGGCGGATCGCGGTGCGAGAAGCGCCGGTCGGGCGTGGGCCGGCCGTCGATCCTGTCCACGCGGAAGGTCCGCCACTCCTCGCGGACGGTGTCCCAGGCCACGAGATACCACCGCCTGCCCGTGTGCACTAGTGGGTCTCCCAGAAACGTTGTGCCTAAAAGGGCGAGGTCCGGGGGCCGCCAGGCAAGGACGCAGGAGCCGTGGCGCAGCAGCGCTGCGCGAGGCTCCGAGGACGCAGTATGGCGGTCATCCGGGGCCGCCATTTCCGGTGCAACGTTTCGGGGAGGCCCACTAGCCGACGGCTGTAGGTCTCGCGGTAGCGGAGCCCGGCGAGCAGCCGGGCTCCGCACGCGTACGCGGGTTTTGCGGCGGTTCCAGGGCACCGGTCGCTACGCTCAGATCGATGCCGAAGTTCGAGCTCGATTCCGCCTTCACACCGACCGCCGACCAGCCCGCGGCGATCGCCTCGCTGGCCGAGGGCATCGACGCCGGGGAGCGATTCCTGACGCTGCTGGGCGCGACCGGGACGGGCAAGACGATGGCGATGGCGGGCGTGGTCCAGGAGGTGCAGAAGCCGACGCTCGTGATCGCCCACAACAAGACGCTGGCCGCGCAGCTGTGCAACGAGTTCCGGACCTACTTCCCCAACAACGCGGTCGAGTACTTCGTCTCCTACTACGACTACTACCAGCCCGAGGCATACGTCCCGAGCAAGGACCTGTACATCGAGAAGGACTCGGCGATCAACCAGGAGATCGACCGTCTGCGTCACTCGGCGACGGCCGCGCTGTTCGCCCGTCGGGACGTGCTGATCGTGGCGAGCGTGTCGTGCATCTATGGCCTTGGCTCGCCGCAGACCTACGACGAGAATCTCCAGACGCTGCTGAAAGGATCTTTCGTGGATCGCGACAAGCTGCTGCGAAAGCTGGTCTCGATCCAGTACACGCGCAACGACACCGCGCTCGCGCGCGGAACCTTCCGGGTGCGCGGCGAGACGCTCGAGGTGTTCCCAGCCTACGCGGAGACCGCGTACCGGGCGGTGCTGTTCGGCGAGGAGATCGAGCAGCTCCAGCAGTTCGACCCGCTGACCGGTGAGGTGCTCGAGGACGACCTCGAGCACATCGGGATCTGGCCCGCCTCGCACTACAACGTGCGCGAGGGGATGATCGAGGACGCGGTGGCCGAGATCGGCCGGGAGCTGAACGCGCGCTGCGCCGAGCTCGAGCAGCAGGGCAAGCTGCTCGAGTCCCATCGGCTGCGCCAGCGCACCCAGTACGACATGGAGATGCTGCGCGAGGTCGGGTTCTGCTCGGGGATCGAGAACTACTCACGGATCCTCGACGGTCGCAACCCGGGGGACAGGCCCTACTGCCTCCTCGACTACTTCCCCGACGATTTCGTCTGCTTCATTGACGAATCCCACCAGACCGTGCCGCAGCTCGGCGGGATGTACGAGGGCGACCGCTCGCGCAAGCAGACGCTGGTCGACTACGGGTTCCGGCTGCCCAGCGCCCTGGACAACCGCCCCCAGACCTTCCAGGAGTTCCTCTCGATCACCCCGCAGATGGTGTTCGTGTCGGCCACCCCCGGCGAGTACGAGCGCACCCACGCGGCGCGGATCGTGGAGCAGATCGTGCGGCCGACCGGGATCGTCGACCCCGAGGTCGAGGTGCGTGAGACCAAGAACCAGATCGATGACCTGATGAACGAGATCCGAGGCCGCGTCGACCGCGACGAGCGGGTGCTGGTCACCACGCTGACCAAGAAGATGTCCGAGGACCTCACCGACTACCTGCTGGAGATGGGCTTCCGGGTCCGGTACCTGCACTCCGAGATCGACACGCTGGAGCGGATCCAGATCATCCGGGAACTGCGGCTGGGCGAGTACGACGTGCTGGTCGGGGTGAACCTGCTGCGGGAGGGGTTGGACCTGCCGGAGGTGTCGCTGGTCGGGATCCTCGACGCCGACAAGGAGGGCTTCCTGCGTGGTGAGACCTCGCTGATCCAGACGATCGGGCGGGCCGCCCGGAACGTCGAGGGCAAGGTGCTGATGTACGCCGACAAGGAGACCGCCGCGATGCGGGCGGCGATCTCCGAGACCGACCGGCGGCGCACGATCCAGCGCGCCTACAACGAGGAGCACGGGATCACCCCGGAGACGATCTCCAAAGGCATCTCCGACATCGCCGAGTTCCTCCAGACCGACTCCAAGGTGCCGCGCTCCCGGCGGCGGCGCAAGCGCGATGCGAACGCGATGCCTCCGGCCGAGATCGAGCGGACGATCGTCGAGCTGGAGGAGGAGATGCTGGCCGCCGCCGAGGATCTGCGCTTCGAGTACGCGGCCAAGCTCCGCGACGAGATCCGGGATCTGAAGCGGGAGCTGGACCTGGCGCTTTCCGAAGGCCGGGCGTGAGACGGGTCTGAACGGTCCGGCAATCGGGCAGTCCGCTAGGCTGCGCCGCGCGGGTTCGAAAACTCAGAAATCGAAGGGGATTCGCGTGGCCCTGGAACGACAGAGCATTGAGAAGAAAGACTTCCCGATCGGGCGGCGGGGCTATGACCCCGAGGCTGTCGATGCCCATCTGGCCCAGGTGGCCCAAGAGGTCGACCAGCTGAAAGCCTCCTCGCGCCGGCGGACCGAGACGCTGGCCTCAACCGCCAGTGAGCAGGTGCGCGCGATCGTGGAGGCAGCCGAGAGCAGCGCCGCGGAGATCCAGCGCCAGGCGGAGACCGAAGCCCAGGAAATCCGGGCCGAGGCGGCTGAGGAGGCCCAGTCCACCCGCCAGCAGGCTTCGACTCAGGCCCGCGAGTACGTCGGGCGCGTGTCGGAGTCGACCGCCGGCATGCTGTCGCGGCTCGACGCCATGGAAAGCGAGCTGGGCGCGCTGATCGAGTCGCTGCGGACCGGCGCCAACCGCCTGAACGCGGATCTGCAGCTGCTGGAGTCCGGCATGACGGAGGTGCGCTCCTCCGTGGAGCCGCGGCGGTTCGAGCCTGAAAGCGGGGTGGGTCTCGGTTCCGCTGCGACCGACGATTTCTCCGCGGGCCCCGGCCCCGGGATCGGCGAGCCGCCACAGCCCTCCTCGCAGGCCGAGCCGGCCCTGGACGACGAGCCCGAGGACATCTACGGCGACGAGGCCGACCGAGCCGTCGATGCCGATGTCGAGTCGCCCCAGGACGAGACCGAAGGAGCCCGGTTGATCGCGCTCAACATGGCGCTGAACGGGACTCCGCGCGAGGACACACAGCGCTACCTGTCCGAGAACTTCTCGTTGCCTGACCCCGAGCGGCTGCTCGACGAGGTCTACGCGTCGGTCGAGAGCTGAGCGGAACCCTCAGCTGGCGGGATTGGTGGCCCCGCCGGCTCTCCCTGGTCGCCAAGCGAACGTGACGATCGCCTTGGGCGGCAGCTTGTACTGGAACATCTGCCTGTCCCACTGCACGGCGAAGTACCGCTCGACGTCGGTGTTGTTGTAGACGACCAGAACACGGCGGCCGCCCGGGTCGAGGAAGGCGGCATCGTCCAGCCCGGCGCTGACGCCGTAGTGGGGCCGCGTCGGGGAGGTGAACTCGCTGTCGAAGCGGGTGGCGGCCACCCGGTGAGCACCCCGTTTGATGAACGCGGAGAACTGCCCGAGCTGGTAGTAGTTGCGCCGCAGCCTCGCCTTGTGGGTGGCCGGGTCGACGACCACCAGCCCGGTGCATCGGTGACACCCGGAGTTGGGCGGCTCCACCGGCCCTCCCTGAGGATCCAGGGCCAGGTTCCACAGCTCAACCACGGACGCGGAGTTGTTCAGCGCGCTCAGTGTCGCCTCGGCAGCGCCGTAGGGGATGATCCCCGGCGAGCACTCGCTGGTCAGGTTCACGACCTTGGGGTAGGCCCGGTGGAACTGACCCATCATCTGGGAGCCTCCGTAGCAGTGCCAGGCGATTCCGGCGAGATGCGACGCGGCAATGCTGTGCTCCAGATCCTCGGCGTAGGTCAGCTTCGAGCCGTCCAAGCCGAAGACCAGGGGGTGCAGTCCGTTCTGATCCAGGGCCGGGATCAGGTCCTGCGTGATGAACTGCGCCTCGTTGGGCTCGGGCAGCCACATGGACGGGAACTGCGCGCTGGATAGAGGCTCGTTCTCTGGCGTGATCGCCCAGATCGGCACCCCCAGTTCCTGGTAGGCCCGGATGAACTTGACGAAATACTGGGCCAGGGGCAGGTAATCCTGGGTGAGCAGCGAGCCCTTCGCGCCGGTGTCGTTCAGCTGGTCGTTGGCCTTCATCCAGGCCGGCGGACTCCACTGTGTGGAGAGGATCCTGACCTGCGGATTCGCGGCCAGCATCTCGGTGAGCGCCGGGATGATGTATGGCGTGTCGTGGGCGATCGAGAAGTGGTCCAGCTCCGGATCGCTCTGGCCGGCCGGTTGGTCGTCGTAGGTGTAGGGGACGCCGTTGGCGGTGAAGTCAGAGCCCCCGAGCGGCACGCGGGTGACGTTCAGGCCGATCCCCTGCGTGGGGCTGAACAGCTCTCGCAGGACCCGGTCGCGCTGCCAGGCCGTCAGCTCGTCCCGGATCAGCCACGCCGAGGAGTCAGTCATTGCGCCGCCGAAGCCGATGATCTTCTGGAAGCGAACGTGGTCGTTGATCTTGATGACCGGACGTGTGCTGGTCCGGGTGACGAAGTATTGCGAGGCGATCTTCCGAAGCGCGTAGCGCGCATCGAAGGTGGTCAGGGTGGTCTGGACGGCTGGCCCGTGGTGCTTGGGCACGTGCACCGACAGGACGATCGGAGAAGGCTTCGGCTTTGGCTTCTTCTTGGTCTTGGCCTGGGCCGTCGCGGTGCTCAGACCGCCCGCCAGCAGCATGGTCAGACCGAGCACGAGCCAGCGTGGCCCACAACCCCTTTGCGCCCTCACTTGGCCGGAGGGTAGCTGGCTGGGCGGTGGGACCGGGAGGAGGGCCCTCTAGGCGGGCGTCTGGCTCTGCTCGGGATCGAGCTCGGCCAGTTCGCGCTTGAGCACCTTTCCCGTGGGGTTACGCGGCAGGTCACGCACAAACAACACCTCGCGAGGCACCTTGTAGCGGGCGAGGTTGCTGCGAACGTGGTCCTGCAGCTCCTCAGCTGAGACCTCCTGGCCGTCTCGCCGGACGACGAAGGCCCGCAGACGCTGGCCAAACCGCTCGTCGTCCACCCCGATCGCGGCGGCCTCGGCCACTGCGGGATGGCCGGTGAGAACGTCCTCCACCTCTTTGGGGAACACGTTCTCGCCTCCAGAGACAATCATCTCGTCGTCGCGTCCCTCGACGAACAGCCGCCCGGCCTCGTCGAAGCGCCCGACGTCCCCCGTCGCCATCAGACCGCTGATCCGATCCTTGTCTCCGCCACCGGTGTAGCCCTCGAACAACATCGCGTTGCCGACGAATATGCGCCCCGTTTCTCCCTGCAGGGCGAGCCGGCCATGCTCGTCGTACAGGCGCACGATCGAACCGCGTGCGGGCCGGCCGGCGGTCCCTGGCGCTCGGCGAAGATCACGCGGGGTGGCCACCGCGGCCGCCGCCACCTCGGTGGAGCCGTAGACGTTGTAGAGGTTGTCCCCAAACTCGTCCATCCAGCGCTTGGCAAGGTCCGCGGAGAGCGCCGAGCCGCTGGCGCATACCGCTTGGAGGCTGCCGGTGTCGTAGCGCTGCCGGACCTCCTCGGGGAGCTCGAGTATGCGCTGGAGCATCACGGGCACCACCACCAGGGTCTGGCAGCGGTGGGACTCGATGTCAGCCAGGCATTGCTCGGGATCAAAGCGGCGGCGCAGGATGAATGTGGAGCCCAGAGCCAGGCCGAGCGCGAAGCTGGAGAAGCCCCAGGTGTGAAACAGCGGTGCCCCGATCCGCACGGCCTGGTTCTCGCGCTGGGGGATACGGTCCAGCAGCGACGCCGGCGGGTCCAGCGTCAGCGGGGTACTGGTGCGGGTCGCGCCCTTGGGCACTCCCGTGGTTCCCGAGGTGAGAATCGTGACTCGGGCCGTCCGGCCGGGAGGCGGTAGCGGCTCGCGGTCCTCGCGCTCGATCAGTTCTCCCAGAGTGGCATCCGTCGTGTCGCCGTCGTGCCAGACCAGGATCCGGCGTCGCTCGCGAGCCGCCTCGGCCGTCAGCTCCTCGAACTCTTGGTCGTAGAGGATGGCCGCCACCTCCTCGCGATCGCAGACCTCGGTGAGCTGCGGGGAGGAGAAGGAGGTGTTGAGCAGCAGGACGTCGACCCCGAGCTTCGTGGCCGCGAACACCCCGGTCACGAAGCCGCGGTGATCCCGGCACATGATCGCCACGCGATCGCCTTCATTGATGCCATCGGTGTGCAGCGATCGCGCGAGGGCATTGGATTCCTCGTCCACCTCCCGGTAGGTGAGCGGCCCGAGCTCGTCCACCAGCAGCGCCCGGTTCGGATGCCTGATCGCGCCGACGAGGATCTCCGTGGCCGGCGAGTCGCGCCAGCGCGCGCCGACCCAGGCGATCTTCGCCAGCTTGTCGGGCCGCATGGGGGCCAGCATTCCGGACCTGGCCAGGATGGCCAGGTTCCCGGTCTCGTGAAGACCGCGGGACAGCAGATTCGGGCCGCGGGGCGGGGGGCGATCCCGGCCCTCGGCCTCGCACTTGAGGTTCTCCAGGCTGCGTTTGACGCTGCCGTTGATCTGAGGCACCGACAGGAGCTCGGCCAGAGTGCCCCAAAGAGGGCCGGGCGCCCCGTACGAAACTCGCATGCTCAGCCGGCTTCCCTTCTGGCCCCGCGGCCTCAACCGCAGCCGGCCGCGTTGCTCAACCCCGGTGATGCTGGTCCACACGATGTCGCCCGCCGGGTCATACTCGACGATTTCCACCAGTCCTCCGACGCTGGCCGATCCGACCCTGACCCGCATCTCGTAGCGGGCGCCGACCTCCGGCTCGGTGTCGGCTTTCTGTGGTTCGAAGGCGTCCACCCAGTCGAGCCGGCGTGGATATGCCGCAGGATCGCTGATCAGCTCCCAGACGCGCCCGCGCGGGGCGTCGATGTTGACCGTTTCCTCGATCCTCACCCGAGCACCGGGAGCCGACGCTCGTCGGCCAGGGAATCGAGCACGTCCTGCATCTGGGCGAGCACGTCGTCGTAGACCTCGCCGACGTCCGGATCCTCGCCGTAGCGCTGGCGCAGGTCGATGGGGCTCATCACCTGGATGGTGATCTTGGAGGGCAGCGGGATATGCCCGAACACCGCGGGCATGACACCGAACGGTAGGCCGAAGAGGAAGGGCGCGGTCTTCAGGCGCATCAGCTTGTCCAGGCGGGCCAGCTTGGCCAGGTGACGTCCCCGAGTCAGGAACAGAGCCGTCTCCTGACCGCCGATCGAGACGACCGGCTGGAGCGGGACACCCATCTCCAGAGCCAGCCGGATGAAGCCGTGCCGGCCGCCGAAGTCAACCTTGTCGGACTCCCAACTGGGCCGGAACACCTCGTAGTCGCCCCCGGGGTAGACCAGCACCGCCGCGCCGCTCTTCAGGGCCAGCTCGGCGTTGTGAGGATCGGCGGCCACCGCACCGTACTTGCGGACCATGCCGCCGGCCGGTCCGGCCACGACTCCGTTGTGGGCCAGCTGATAGAAGCGGCGTTCGACCCCGAAGTACGTGCAGAAGGCGAGCACGAACACGAACAGGTCGGGGGCCATGATGCCGCCGGAGTGGTTGCCCACCAGCAGCACCGGCCCCTCCCTGCGGACATGGTGTAGACCTCTCACGTCGGCTCGGAAGTACAGGCTGGCCAGCATCCACAGGCCGGGCAGCGTCTCCCGGATGTAGTCGGTGTCTCGAGCGTCCAGGTCGGCGGCCGGAACCAGGTCGCGCAGCGTGCGGGCGGCCCGCTGCACCGCCTGGGAGATCGCATCGGGCAGACTCTGGCTGTCGTCGCCGGTTCGGCTCCGGCTGTCACGCCTGGCTTCGCTCCGGCTGTCGCGCCTGGCTTCGCTCCCGCTGTCACGCCTGGCTTCGCTCCCGCTGTCACGCCTGGCCCGAGCGGGCGCCTTCTCCCTCGCGGCGGCCTCCATTAGGCAAACCTACCCAATCTGCGGACTTTGGCTCATGCGAACGCCCGTTCGCCTCACTAGACTGGTTTATGTGGATCAACTGATCGTTTCCGGGGCCCGGGAACACAACCTCAAAGACATCAACGTGACGATCCCGCGCGGCTCGTTGACCGTGATCACGGGTCTTTCGGGCTCCGGGAAATCCTCGCTGGCGTTCGACACGATCTACGCGGAGGGACAGCGCCGGTACGTCGAGTCACTGTCGGCCTACGCCCGTCAGTTCCTCGGGCAGATGGATAAGCCCGATGTGGACTCGATCGAGGGTCTGTCGCCGGCCATCTCGATCGACCAGAAGACCACCTCGCGCAACCCACGCTCCACGGTGGGCACGGTCACGGAGATCTACGACTACCTGCGGCTGCTCTGGGCCCGGATCGGACATCCGCACTGCCACATCTGCGGCCGGCCGATCAGCGGGCAGTCGGCTGAGCAGATCATCGACCAGGTGATGGAGCTGCCCGAGGGCACGCGGTTCATGGTGCTCGCCCCGATCGTGCGCGGTCGCAAGGGTGAGTACGGCAAGCAGCTGGAGGAGCTCAGGTCGGAGGGATTCGGCCGGGTCAAGGTCGACGGCGAGCTGCGCCGGCTCGATGAGCCGATCGCGCTGGACAAGAAGTACAAGCACGACATCGCCGTCGTGGTGGATCGCCTGGTGATGAAGGGCGAGCTTCGCAAACGGCTGGCCGACTCGGTAGAGACCGCGGTGGCACTGGCCGTCGGGCTGGTGGAGATCGAGCTGGTCGGGGCCGACGGCTCACCCGGAGACATCCAGACCTACTCGGAACGGTTCGCCTGTCCGGTCCACGGCCCGTCCCTGGTCGAGCTGGAGCCTCGCATCTTCTCGTTCAACTCTCCGCACGGTGCCTGTCCTCGTTGCACGGGCCTGGGATCGCAGATGGAGATCGACCCGGAGCTGGTGGTCCCGGACCCGGCCCTGTCGATCGGCGAAGGGGCGATCGCTCCCTGGGCGGCCAGCGCATCCGACTACTACGAACAGCTGACAGAGGCGATCGCCGATCGCTACGACGTCGACCTGGACACTCCCTGGCAGGAGTTGCCCGACGCGCAGCGAGAGTTCTTCCTGTACGGCACGAACGGCGATCGGGTCCAGGTCTCCTACCGCAACCGATTCGGTCGCCGGCGCTCGTACACGACGCAGTTCGAGGGCATCGTCCGGAACCTGGAGCGCCGCTACAACGAGACCGACTCCGAGTTCACCCGAGAGAAGATCGAGGAGTACATGACGCTGCGGCCGTGCCCCGAATGTCACGGGGCGCGTCTGCGGCCGGAGTCCCGGGCTGTGCTGGTGGCGGGTATGCCGATCCATCAGTTCACGGCGCTGTCGGCCAGGCGATCCCTCGAGTGGGTCAAGGGCCTCGAGCTGTCTGACCATGACCAGCGGATCGCTCGGTTGGTGCTGCGGGAGATCGAGGAGCGGCTGCGGTTCTTGGACAACGTGGGGGTCGGGTATCTGAGCATGGCCCGGGCCGCCTCCACCCTGTCGGGGGGCGAGGCCCAGCGCATCCGGCTGGCCACCCAGATCGGGTCCTCGCTGGTCGGCGTCCTGTACATCCTGGACGAGCCGTCGATCGGGCTGCATCAACGCGACAACGAGAGGCTGATCGCCACTCTGGAGCGGCTGCGAGACCTCGGCAACACGGTGCTGGTGGTGGAGCACGACGAGGGCACCATGCGGGCGGCCGACCATCTGCTTGACATCGGACCCGGAGCCGGCGAGCACGGGGGGCACGTGGTCGCCGAGGGCACCGCCGATGAGGTGGCCAGGGTGCCGGACTCGCTGACCGGCCAGTTCCTGGCCGGTCAGCGGACGATCGAGGTTCCCGCCAAGCGGCGCCGGCCATCCGGCCATGTAGCGATCAAGGGAGCGTCACAGCACAACCTCAAGGGCATCGACGTGAAGATTCCCCTCGGGGTGATGTGCAGCGTGACCGGCGTGTCGGGTTCGGGCAAGTCGACGCTGGTCAACGAGGTCCTTTACAAGGCGGTGTCCAACCGGCTGCACAAGACGCGCGTGAAGGCAGGCGAGCATCGCTCGATCAGCGGCCTGGAGCAGCTGGACAAGATCATCTCGGTGGATCAGTCGCCGATCGGGCGAACGCCGCGATCGAATCCGGCCACCTACATCGGGCTGTTCGATCAGATTCGCGACCTGTTCTCCAAGACCCAGGAGGCCCGGGCTCGCGGGTATAAGCCGGGACGCTTCTCGTTCAACGTCAAGGGCGGCCGCTGCGAGGTATGCCGCGGGGACGGCCAGATCAAGATCGAGATGCACTTCCTCCCGGATGTGTACGTGCCCTGCGAGCAGTGCCATGGCAAGCGCTACAACCGAGAGACGCTGGAGGTTCGCTTCAAGGGCAAGACGATCGCCGACGTCCTGGAGATGCCGATCGAGGAGGCGCTGGAGTTCTTCGCGCACATCCCCAAGATCCGCCGCCGGGTGCAGACACTCAACGACGTGGGCCTCGGCTACATGCGCCTGGGGCAGCCGGCGACCACGCTGTCGGGTGGCGAGGCGCAGCGGGTAAAGCTGGCCGCCGAGCTGTCCAAGGTGGCCACCGGGCGCACGCTCTACATCCTGGACGAGCCCACCACGGGGCTTCACTTCGCGGACATCCAGCGGCTGCTGGACGTGCTTCAGCGACTCGTCGACGCCGGCAACTCGATCGTGATCATCGAGCACAACCTCGATGTGATCAAGGTGTCGGACTACCTCATAGATCTCGGCCCAGAGGGTGGGGATGAGGGCGGCCGGCTGATAGCCACCGGCACGCCTGAGCGCGTGGTCAGCGTGGCTGAGTCCTATACGGGCCAGTTCCTGGCCGAGATCCTGCCCGTACGGGCGGCGAAGTCGCGCTCGCGGACCGCTGGCGCGAGCGGCAACGGCTCCGGGGGCAACGGCTCAAGCCCGGGCAAGCGCACGCGCGCCACCGCCGCCGCCTGACGCGGCGCCAGTACGAGCTCGCGGCCGGTTTGGCGGCCCACCGCCCCGGGCATGAACCTCCCAGCGGTCCAGAGGGAGGCGCGGCATGCTCAGCGGGCAAGACAGCTCGGCACCGGCGGTGATTGTTGCCAGGCGATCGAGCTGACCCGAGGAGAGTTTTAGCCGCCGGTTCGGTCGACGCCGCCCGGCGCCGGCGCAAGCGAAAGCCCCGGCCTGCCCCGCCCAACAGTGATTGGACAGTCCGCTTCGCGATCGGACTGCTGGTGGCCGTGGTGGTGGCCGGGATCGCGGAAGGCTTGGTGCTCCGACTGCTGCTCGGTCCCGGACCTCTGCGCCTGGGCGCAGGCGGGATTCTCCTGGACCTGACGATGCTGGCCAGTCTCATCCTGCTCTACCGTCGCCGCCATTTCGGGCGCCGGGCGCTGGGACTGCAGGGCGCGGCGCCGGCTCGGTCGGTTGGGCTGGTGTTTCTCGCCGTGATCGCGGTCGGGATCACCAACCTGTTGTGGCTGAAGGGCGTCCTCGGACTCAAGCAGCCAAATTCGCCGGGTATCACGCTGCGGGGCGATACCGCAGCCCTGGCCGTGGCCGGATTGTTCATGTGCCTGTGTGCCCCGGTGACCGAGGAAATCTTCTTTCGGGGATTCCTGTATCGAGCGCTGCGCAACCGCATGACCGTCCTCCCGGCGGCCGTGATCGCCGGGGTCCTGTTCGGCCTGGTCCACGGACTGAGCTACCCAGTGGACACATTGCCGCCGCGGATGGTGTTCGGGTTCATCGCGTGCCTCCTCTACGAGGAGACGGGATCGCTGCTGCCGGGGATCGCCCTGCATTGCCTGATCGATGCGAGCGGCTTCGAGGTGGCCGTCACCGGACACAACCACATCGTTTTTCCGGCGTTCGTGCTCTTGGCGATCGTTCTGCTGGCGTACGCCGGAATCCGTCGCATCCGCCGCTGGACGTCGGCGCGGTATGGCCGATCCGCGGCGGCCGCGCCCGAAACGGCCAATCCGGCCTGAGCGCCTCCAGACCGGTTTGCGGCGCCCTGCCCGGGGGGTGATTCATCGAGTGCCGCCTGTAGCGGCAAGATATGAATCACCCCCGGGCAAAAGGAGCTCGCGGAAGACGGGACCGCTCGAACCGGGTGGACGGTGAGCGGCCGCCGGTCGTTACGCTGCGCCGGTGGATCTCGCCCGAGCGCGCCTGTGGACGCAGAAGTGGCGCTGGTACGAGCGCAACTCGCTGCCCTGGAACCGGGCGGCCATCCACTGGGAGCTCATGCAGCGCGGGGCGTTTGCCCGCTGGCCGCTGCACGGCAACGTCCTGGAGGCCCTGCGCGAAGGGCGGCTTGAGCTCGGCGAGAACGTGCTGTTCGAGCCGAACGTGTGGATTACCGCCCCCGATCAGGCCCGGGTACGGATCGGCGCCGGGACCTTCCTCAACATCGGCGTGATGGTGGCCGCCTACGAGCTGGTGGAGATCGGTCAGCACTGCATGTTCGCGAACGGCTGCTTCGTCACCGACGCCAACCACCGGTTCGATGACCTGGAGAAGCCAGTGCCCTGGCAGGGCTTCACCAGCAAGGGACCGACTCGGATTGGGAACAACGTCTGGTGCGGGGCGCATGTGGTGGTCACCAGCGGAGTCACGATCGGAGAGCGCTCCGTGATTGGCGCCAACTCGGTGGTCACGGAGGACATTCCGCCGTTCTCGATAGCGGCGGGAGCGCCGGCTCGGGTCTTGCGGTCGGTGCGGGAGACGGGCCCGGTGCAGGAGACCGGGTGAAGCTTCGGCCACCTCGGATCGAGGACGCCGGTGCCACCGCCCAGGTGATCGCGGCTCGGTCGGAGGCTGATTTGGGCGTCGTCGAGATCACCAGTGCCACGCTCCGGGACGAATGGGGCCTGAGCGAGATCGATCTGGGCGCCAACGCCCGGCTGGTGGAGGACGAGACGGACCGGGTGATCGGCTACGGAATCCTCCGGGACGTGGGTGCTTACGCCGTCATCAGTCCAAACGCCGAGGGGAGCGGAGCAGGGAGCCTGCTGCTTGATTGGCTCGAGCAGCGCAGCCGGGAGCTCGGTCGCTCGGTGCACCGCCAGCTGGTGGCGTCCACCAACCAAACCGGTTCCGCGCTGCTGTCCGCGCGCGGCTACCGACTGGCCTGGAGCGAGCATCGGATGGTCAGGCCGCTGGCCGGTGGCATCGTCATCCGGGATGTAGACGGCGTGACAGTGCGACCGCTCGAGTTCTCGGATCTGGAGGCGATCCACGCGGTCGACGGCCGAGCCTTCGCCGGCGATCCCGGCTACGTTCCTGAGTCGCTGGCGAAGTTCCGCGAGGCGCATCTGGAGGCCCACGACTCCGCCCCTGGCCTGAGCCGCGTGGCGCTGGCCGGCGACCGGGTGGCCGGCTTCCTGATCGCCCGCCGCTGGGAGAACCGCTCCACCGGCTACGTCGACCTCCTCGCCGTGGACCCCGACCACCACGGCCGCGGCATCGGCCACGCCCTTCTCCTCGACGCGTTCACAGCTTTCGCGGCTGCCGGACTCACGGAGGCCCAGCTCAGCGTCTCATCGGTCAACCCAAGGGCCCTGGCTCTCTACCGCAGCGCCGGCATGACCCCCCGCTTCCGCCACGACATCTACCAACGCCCCACCTAAAGACAGCCGCCAGCCCGCAAGCGAGACAACTTGCGACGACGCCACCGGGCGTGTGACCCTGCCCGCGACCTCAAGAGTTCTTGATCACGACCCCCTCGAGCAGGTAAGCCACCCGCTCGGTGGAGTCGATCGCATCCTCGAGCCGCTCGAACAGGTCCTTCCACCGGATCACGACCATCGGATCGATCCCGCCGTCGAACAGCGACGCCATCGCTTCGCGGCTGATCCGGTCGCCTTCGTTCTCCAGGCGGTTGATCTCGACCGTGTACTTGGAGAGATCGGTGAACGAGCGCAGGTGGGGCATGGCCTCGCAGATCTGCTTGGCCGCTGCCCGCAGCACCCGCGCCAGCTTGATCGACTGGTCCATCGGGGCCTCGATCTTGTAGAGGCCCAGGTAGTCGGCCACCTCTTCGATGTAGTCGACGATGTCGTCCAGCGCTGAGGCTAGGGCGAGGATGTCCTCGCGGTCGATCGGCGTGACGAACGTGTGGTTCAGCCGGTCGATGATGTCGTGGATGATCCGGTCGCCCTCGTGCTCGCAGTCGCGGATCTCCTGGGCCAGTTGCCTGGTCTCCGGATAGCCGCTGAGCAGCTCATCTAGCAATTCGGCCGAGTGCAGGATGTTTCGGCCCGCCTCCTCGAGCAGCTCGAAATAGATCCGGTCGCGAGGAGCGAACACTTGCGGCAGCCGCGGCACCGTTCCATGGTATTGACCGGCGGCGCCGTCCGGGGCGCCGCCGGTGCAGAGAATCACGCTGAGCGCGGACTACCGGGTGTCCGCGGCGGTTGCCGCCAAGGCTCCCAGCTCCGCCCGGAACTGGGTGAGCTCGAGCTCGTCGATCGAGTAGGTGTGCTCTGGTCGTGGGTACCGCCGGGCGCGAACGTCTGAGGCGTAGGCGGCCACGCCGGCGTCCATCTCGCCCTGCAGCTCCGCGTAGCGCTGCACGAACCGGGCACCCCGTCCCTCCCGGATCCCGAGGAGGTCATGGAAGACCAGCACCTGTCCGTCGGTGGCCGGCCCCGCTCCGATGCCGATCACCGGCACCTCGAGCATCGGCACCAGCTCCTCGGCCACGGCGGCGGGGATCGCCTCGAACACGATCGAGAAGCAGCCTGCCCGTTCCAGCGCGAGCGCCTCCTGGGCGATTTGCAGCGCCGCGGAGCCGTTGCGCCCCTGGGCTCGGTAGCCGCCGAGGGCTGTCGACGTCTGAGGTGTCAGCCCGACGTGGCCCATCACCGGGATTCCGGCCGCCACGATGGCCCGGGCGCGAGCCACGGAGGTGGGGTTTCCGCGCTCCAACTTGACCGCGTCGGCACCGGCCTCCTTGACGAACCTCAGGGAGGTGTTCACAGCCTGCTCGTCGGACACCTCATAGGAGCCGAAAGGCAGATCGGCCACCAGGAATGGCGTGCGGAGACCTCGGCGTGCCGCTCGCGCCAGCACCAGGAGCTCGTCCGTGGTGACCTCGACCGTCGAGGGATAACCGAGCACCGTCATCGCGCCAGAGTCGCCAACCAGGACGATGTCGACGCCGGCGGCCTCGGCTGCACGCGCGCTCGGGAAGTCATAGGCCGTCACCATCACGATCGGTTCACCCAGGCGCTTGCGCTCCTGGAGGATCGGGAGGGTCACCGGGAGCCGGGATGCGTCCTCGGGAACTGTGATGTGGGGGGGTGCGCTTGACATCTCCCTGCCTCCTCAGGCGACGAGTCCGGGGAATTCGACGGTGGACTTCGGGTTCATGCCGTACATGCTGGTTTCCCTGCCTTTCGCTTCCCGCCACCGGCTGGACTCGGTGGTCGTGAGCATTTGGTTGTCGATCAGACGCGTTCCGCCCACGCGTGCCGCCACCACGGCCAGCACGCTCGCGTTCAGCTTGTGGATGGGATCGAACGTCTCCGGCGATACGAGCTCGAAGTACTCAGGCTGAACGCCCGCCTCAGCCAGCTCCTCCAGCGCCTGCCTTCGGATGGCGGCGGGGTCTCGCTCTCCATCGGCGACGGCCGCAGCGGCGACACGAAGAGATCGGGATACGGAGAGGGCCTGCCGGCGCTCGCCCGGGCTCAGATGGGCGTTGCGGCTGGACATGGCCAGCCCGTCGGGCTCGCGGACGGTCGGACACACCGCGATCTGGACCGGCAAGTCCAGATCGCGGACCAGGCGCTTGATCACCATCACCTGCTGCGCATCCTTCTGCCCGAAGTACGCGACGTCGGGGGCCACCATGTTCAGCAGCTTGGTCACGACGGTGGTCACGCCGTCGAAATGGCCGCGGCCCCGGCTGACGCCCTCCAAACGCTCGGTCAGCCCGGCGATCGAGACCGTGGTGGCAAAGCCGGCTGGGTAGACAGCATCGGGCGGTGGCGCGAACAGCACGTCCACTCCCACCTGCGCGGCGAGCCGCGCATCCCGAGCCTCGTCCCGCGGGTACGCCTGCAGATCGCCGAGATCGTTGAACTGGGCCGGATTCACGAACAGGGACGCGACCACCAGGTCGCAGTCTCGGCGGGCCTGCCTCATCAGCGACAGGTGTCCCTCATGCAGGGCACCCATCGTGGGGACCAGGCCGACGCGATCCCCTGCCCGCCGGGCCTCCGACACCACCGGGCGCAGCTCGCTCACCTGGCGGATGATCCTCATCTGACCGCCAGCTCCCGCTCGGGACGCCCGGCCAGGGACCCGGTTGCGCGGACCAGGGCGTCAAACAGCTCCAGCAGCTCAGGTGTGCGCTCGGCCACGGCTCGGCGCTGAGCCTCGACTGTCCCCACGTCTCCCCGGGCCACGGGTCCGGTAAGCGCGCGCTTGCCGCCGAGCCGGCCCCAGTTCTGGACGGTGGCGGCCACGAGCGGCACGAGCATCCGCCGCTCGATCCCGGTCGTGACCGCCAGGCGCTCGGCAGCAGCC
Organism: Solirubrobacteraceae bacterium; assembly: GCA_035551795.1. Lineage (GTDB taxonomy): Bacteria > Actinomycetota > Thermoleophilia > Solirubrobacterales > Solirubrobacteraceae > Palsa-465. The sequence goes on from DASZMP010000036.1 coordinate 28,620, forward strand.
TCGAGGGTGACCAGGAAGTTCGACGCGATCGACGCGGCGGCGTGGTAGGCGACGCGGTCCTCGGCCGCGATCTCCACCGGCATCAGACCCAGTCGCTCGGCCAGAGTGCGCGCCAGGCTGACCGCGGCCGGCGAGCTTCCGGCGATCGCCGCTCCCGCGCCGTCGAAGTTGGCCCCTTCGGCCGTGACCGTCATGAGTGGGTGAAGCGAGAATGCCTCGTGGGGCTCGAGTACGTCCAGGCCGGTGGCTCCGGAGCAGTGACCGACCAGGCGGCCCGGCTTGATCAGAGCCGCCGCCGCGGCGATCTCGGCGTCCGGAACGCACAGGAGAACCGCGTCGAAGCCCTCGCCGTCGGCCCCGCGGCCCTGAGGCCCGGCCACGTCGACGCCGGCGGCCCGCAGCCGATCGACCAGCGCACGACCGAGGCGGCCGGCGCCGACCACGGCAAGTGAAGGGATGTTGGTGGAGGGTTGCAGTCCAGTTCTCCTTGGGGAGATACCGGCCACGTGGGCTCTGAAATTGCAGTCTTCCCGCTTCTCAGCGGGGGAAATCTCCGGGGTCCGTCCCCAACGGGTGACGGCCTCTGATGAGGACAATGGTACCCACCTGCGCGCCAACCTGACCACCTGACGCCGTCAGGGTGCACGCGCCGCGCCGCGGGCTACCATCCCAGCCGTGACGAGCGCTCCAGAGCGGCGCGAGCTCCTCAAGGCCGTGTTCGAAGAGGCCAGCGGCTGCACGGCTTGCCAGCTGTGTCAGAGCCGAACCAACGTGGTGTTCGGGGCGGGTAGCGCCGACGCCAACCTGATGTTCGTGGGGGAGGCTCCGGGGGCCAACGAGGACCGGCTCGGCCTGCCGTTCGTCGGTCAGGCCGGGAAGCTCCTTGACAAGCTGCTGGCCGAGATCGGCCTGGAGCGCCAGGACGTGTTCATCTGCAACACGATCAAGTGCCGGCCTCCCGACAATCGGGATCCCCACCCGCACGAGATTGAGGCCTGCCGGCCGTATCTGTTCCGCCAGATCGACCTGATCGAGCCCACCGTGATCTGCACGCTGGGCAACTTCGCCACCAAGCTCCTCCGAGACGACACCACCGGAATCTCCCGGCTGCACGGTCAGGCCGAGGAGCGGGTGATCGGGCCGCGGGCGGTGCGGTTGCTCCCGCTCTACCACCCGGCCGCGGCGCTCTACACCCCGTCCACGCTGGAGACGCTCCGGGCTGACTTCGCCCGGATCCCGGATCTTCTGGCCCAGGGTCCGCCGCCCCAGCCCGAGCCGCTGGAGCCGGTCCCAGAGCCCGAGCCGAACGCCGAGCCGGAGCTGGAGACAGGTCCCGACACGGCCACGGAGCTCGAGCTCCAGACCGAGCAGCTCGGCCTGTTCTAAGCGACCGCTTCGGGAGTCACCGGCTCGGGTTCCTCGGAGCCGGGCTCGCTCCCTTGCGGCGGGGAGGGGCCCTCGTCCCGGTCCTTGCGCAGCGCCATTCCGTAGGCGAGCACCGCCCCGACCGCCTGCACCCCGAGCACGACCGACGCGAACGCCGCCGGGTGTTTCGGAGCCTGGAGCAGCAGCACCGGCTCGATCACCGCGACCACCGCGATCACGGCCAGGAAGCCGACGCGCTTGAGCGCCAGCATGTACTGCACCGCCAGATAGGTGGCGGCCAGGACGGTGAACGCCGCGCCCAGGGGCAGAAGCGAGGACGAGGCGATCGCCCGCTTCTTGCCGAACACGATCGCCAGCAGCGGGTGGGCGCCGAACGCGTAGATGAGCAGGCAGGGGATCGCGCACACGCCGATGATTCCCAGCGCCTTGACCAGCACCACGCGCGTGTCCTGACCCGCCGCGCGGCGGCGCGAGGTCTCCGGGACGAGGTAGAAACCAGCTCCCATGGCCACCCAGATCAGCACTTTGGCGGCCACCGCCGCGACCGCATAGGAGCTGGCCACGTTCTTGGAGAACTGGTGCTTGGCGGTGATCAGATCCAGGTTCTGCAGCAGCTGGATGACGGCCAGCCCGGCGATCGGGACCCAGGCACGCCACACGTGCTGCCAGAGGCCGAAGGCCGCCCGGGCCACCCCCGCGGCTCGGTGACCGGCCTGCCGCCGCTCCCGGCTCGCCAGCTGCGCGTACAAACGCCAGGCGCAGTACAGCGACATCGCTATGTACGAGAGCAGCGAGCCGAGATAGGCACCGCCCACGCCCAGCCCGATCGCCGCCAGCACCGCGCCAGTGACGAGGCGCGTGCCCTGCTCGCCGATCAGGCTCAGACCGACGCCCTTGTAGTCCCCGATGCCCTGCAGGGCGCCGCGGAGGATGGATACCTCCAGGTACAGGCAGCCGGCGGGGATGCCGGCGGCCGCCGCCCAGGCATCGTGCTTGACGCCCACCAGGTCGGCGATCGGCTGGCGGAGCAGGATTGAGACGATCGTGGCGAGCAGGGTGAACACAGCCAGCGACTTGCCCCACCGCTCCAGCGTTCCCAGCAGATCCTCGCCGACGCCCAGGTGGCCGAGGACGCCCTCGCGTGCCGTGGCCACCTGCATGGCCTGGCCGAACACGGTGAGGATCAGCAGGTAGCTGACCAGCGCGGCCAGCGCGCCGTAGTCGTTGACCAGCCGCGCGAACACGATCGACGAGCCCAGCGCGATGATGTTGTTGATGATCATCGCCCCGGCCAGGCCAGCCGCCTTGCCGGTGTCGGAGCCCCGGAGGTTGTCCAGAGCAGGCTGAATCCGCTTGCGCATTGGCTGAGCTGAAGGTAGCGAACGCGTGGCGCGCGACCGGGAGTATGCGCGCCTGGAGAGTGGACGGCCCAGCCGGATCAGCTCGGCAGCCAAACCGATCGGGGCCCATCTAGAGTGTGCCAGATCGATGATCGTTCACCGGCGGCCCGCGGCATTGATCGTGACCATCCTGCGGGTGGCTCTGCGCGTTCGCCGAATGTGAGCATCAGCATCCCCTCAGAAGGCCAGGCTCGGCTCTCTCGCTCGAGTACCGAGACCGAGGAGCTGGCCGCCGATCTGGCTGGCCGGCTGTCGCCCGGAGACGTCGTCCTGATCAGCGGCGAGCTCGGAGCGGGCAAGACCACGTTCGTGCGGGGCGCCTCCCGGGCTCTGGGGGTGACGGTTCCGGTGACCAGTCCGACATTCACGATTGGGCAGCGGTATCCGGCTGAAGGCGGACGCACGGTCGGCCACGTGGATCTGTACCGGATCGGCACCCTGCAGGATGAGGATCCCGATTTGCTGGCCGACTACACCGGGCCGGACATGATCACCTTCGTGGAGTGGCCGGAGGGCGCCGAGTCAGACCTCGATGCGCTAGCTCACATTGCGTTCCGGGTGCGCCTCGCTCACGCCGGCGGAGATGAGCGGACGCTGGAGATCGCGTCAGCGTGAGGATCCTCGCGCTCGACACGGCGACGCCGGCGACCAGCGTGGCGCTGGCCGACGTGCCCGCGCCGCGATCCGCGCCGAACACCGTGGCCATCGAGCTGCGCGACGATCCGGCCCCCGGATCGCGCCCCAACCACACCCGCCGGCTGCTCGAGCTCATGGAGAGAGTGATGGCGCGGGCCGGCACGGGCTGGTCTGACATCGACCGGATCGCCGTCGGGATCGGTCCGGGCACGTTCACCGGCCTACGGATCGGGATCGCCACCGCTCAGGCCCTGGCCCGCGCGCGAGAGCTCGCGCTGGTGGGTGTCTCCACGCTGGAGGCGCTGGCCCTGCCTGCCACCGACACGACACCGGAGCGGGCGATCATCGCCGTGCTGGATGCCCGCCGGGGTGAGGCGTTCGCCGCCGCGTGGGCAGCGGGTAGCCAGCCGGGGCGCGCGCGGCCGTCGTTCGGACCGGCGGTGCTCGGTCCAAAAGATCTCGAAACCCAGGCGTCGGAATTCGCCGCTGGCGGCCTGGCTGTGGGGGATGGCGCGGTAAAATTTGCCGCGTATCTGAGGCGTTCCGGGCTCATCGTGGCTCCGGAGGATTCGGAGCTTCACCGCGTCACGGCGATGGCTCACTGCCGCCTGGCGATCGACCTCGAGCCCGGCCGCTTGAGCGACGTCCAGCCGGAATACCTCAGGCTGCCCGACGCCGAGATCGCCCGCCGCCCGTGACCGCCGACCCCGATATCCGGACGCTCACCTACCCCGACCTGCCCAAGGTGATGGCGATCGAACGGCGGTCCTTTCCCACCGCGTGGTCGCTGTCGATGTTCGTCCTGGAGCTGTCCAAGCCGTCCAGCATCTGCCTGGCCGCCACGCAGGGCAACGAGCTCGTCGGCTACCTGATCTGCGCCCGGTATGCCGAGGCCTATCACCTGATGAACGTGGCCGTGGATCCGGAACGCCGGCGGCAGGGCATCGCCAAGGCACTGATCGACGAGCTTCTGGAGCGGGCGGGCGCCGACGCCAGCGTCACGCTCGAGGTTCGCGTCTCCAACGTGAGCGCGATCGCTCTGTACGAGAGCTACGGCTTCCGCAGCGTGGGCACGCGACGGCGGTACTACGCCGACACCGGCGAGGACGCAATCATCATGTGGCGCGCCATCGGTGCACCCTGGGAGGCCGCATGATCCTGGCAGTGGAGACCAGCTGCGACGACACGTGCGTGGCGGCGATCAGCGCCGAGGGGGAGATCCTGGCCAACGTGATCTCCTCCCAGGGCATCCACGATCTCTACGGCGGAGTGGTCCCCGAGATCGCCTCTCGCCACCATCTCCAGCTGCTCGACCCCGCCCTCCAGGAGGCGCTCCGCCTGGCCGGCGCCAGCCTCGACGATGTCGAACTGGTCGCCGCCACCCAGGGGCCCGGCCTGGTGGCCGCCCTGCTGGTGGGGTTCTCCGCGGCCAAGGCGCTGGCCGCCGCCCGACGCCTCCCGTTCGCGCCGGTCGATCATCTGCACGGGCACATCGCCGCCTCGTTCCTCGAGCCGGACCCGTTCGAGCCTCCATTCCTGGCGCTGCTGGCCAGCGGCGGGCACACCCTGCTGGCCGACGTCCGCGACCTGGGACCGGGATGGCGGATCCTCGGGCAGACGCTGGATGACGCCGCGGGGGAGGCGTTTGACAAGGGCGCCCGTCTGCTCGGCCTGGGCTATCCCGGCGGGCCCGCGCTGCAGAGGCTCGCCGCCGGCGGGGACCCGCAGGCATTCGATTTTCCCACCGGCCACCGGATGCCGGGCCTCAACTTCTCCTTCGCCGGCCTGAAAACCGCCCTGCTGTACAAGATCCGGGATCTGGGGCAGGCCGAGGCAGAGCGCCAGGCGGCCGACCTGGCCGCCTCCTATCAGCAGGCGATCGTCCAGGCGTTGACGATCCGCGTCAAACGGGCGATCAAAGAGACCGGTCACACCCGGCTGGCCGTCGGAGGAGGCGTGGCTGCCAACGGCCCGCTCCGCAAGGCCATGACAGGACTCGGGCTCGAGCTTGACATTCCGCCGATGACGCTCTGCACGGACAACGCGGCGATGATCGCCAGTGCGGCGCGGTATTCCGAGCCGATGCCCTTCCCGCACTATCTCGCCGAGGACGTGTACGCCACCGGGGAGCCGGGGCGCCGGGCGGCGTGATCAGGCGAGTCACCCTCTATGGCCGTCCGGGCTGCTGCCTGTGCGATGACGCGCGCGAGGTGATCGAGCGCGTTCGCCGTCGCCTCGCGTTCGACCTCCAGGAGCACGACATCGAGGCCGACGAGGACCTGCTGCGCCGGTATCTGGAGCGAATCCCGGTCGTCGCCATCGACGGCCGCGACGCCTTCGAGCTGTTCCTGGATGAAACGGCGTTCGAGACTGCGCTCAAAGCCCCGCAGTCCGCGTGATCGCCTCAAGTAGAGTGGCCCGGAAATGTACGTCGAGGGCGACGATCTGGAGCGCGGCTCCGACAAGCTTCCGCTGGGGGTAGCCGCTCGGCTGTCGCGCTACCTGCAGGTCCTCACCCAGGCCCACAAGATGGGCAAGACGACCATCTCCTCACAGGAGCTGGCCGACTACACGCACGTCAACTCGACCCAGATCCGGCGGGACCTGTCGGGGTTCGGAAAGTTCGGCAAGCGCGGCGTCGGCTACAACATCGACTCGCTCGTCGAACAGATCCGCAAGATCCTCCACACGGCGGGCCAGCACAACATCGCCCTGTTCGGGGCCGGGCACCTGGGCACCGCGATCGCCACCTCGGACATCTTCGCCGACCATGGCTTCCGGGTCGTCGCCGTGTTCGATGTCGACGCCGAGAAGGTGGGGACGCAGATCGGTGACCTCACCGTCCGCGACCTGAGCGAGCTGGCCGGGGTGGTGCCCGCCGAGGAGGTTGTCGTGGCGGTCCTGGCGGTCCCCTCCAGCGCCGCACAGAGCCTGGCCGATCAGCTCGTGGCCGCCGGGGTCAAGGTGATCTTCAACTACTCCGAGGCGCTGCTCAGCGTACCGCCCGAGGTGACCGTTCACACGTCCAGTCCGGCCGTCGACCTGCTGTACGCGCTGTACTTCTATCTGACGTGAGCATCGATCTGGACACGGGCCTTTCGACGTTCGAGGGGGCCACCGACTTCACGGTCGGGATAGAGGAGGAGTTCGCGATCCTCGACCCCGGGACGCTGGACATGGTGCCCCGGTACGAGGAGCTGCGGATCCTGGCCGACCAGGATCCGGTGCTGGCCGCCTCGGTGGCCGGCGAGCTGATCTCCTCAGAGATCGAGATCACCTCGGGCCGCGGTGAGGACCTGCGAGCGGCGGTTGATGCCCAGCGCGAGCACCGCCGCCGGCTGTTCGCGCTGGCCGCCGATCAGGGAGCCGCCCTCGGCGCCACCGGGACCCATCCGTGGGCCGACTACCGCAAGCAGCAGATCATCAACACCGACCACTACCACCGCGTGGCCGACGGGCTGCGCTACGTGGCCTGGCGGAACAACACTTTCTCGCTGCATCTGCACGTCGGGATCCGCGGGGCCGACCGGGCCGTGCAGGTGTGCGACCGCCTGCGCCCGGTGCTCCCGCAGCTCCTGGCCATCTCGGCCAACTCGCCGTTTCTGGATGGCCGCGACTCGGGCCTGCACAGCGCCCGCACCCAGACCTTCACACGCAGCTTCCCCCGCTGCGGCGTGCCCGACACGTTCGGGACCTGGCGGTCGTTTGCGCAGTACATCCAGTTCCTGATCGACACCCGCTCGATCGTCGAGTACACGCAGGTGTGGTGGTCGGTTCGCCCGCACCTCTCGTTCGGGACGGTGGAGGTGCGGATCTGCGACATCCAGCTGACGGCCGGGGAGTCCGAGGCGCTCTCGACGCTGATCCTGGCCTGCGTGGCCCAGGCCGCGCGGGACGTCGACGCCGGCACACCCTTTCAGGATCAGCCGGCGCGGATGATCGAGGAGAACATGTGGCGGGCGATCCGCTTCGGGCTCGACGGCCAGCTTCTCGACCTCGAGTCCCGCCAGCCCTACCCAGCGAGAGCAGCGATCGACCGGCTGCTGGCCTGGACGGAGCCGGTGCGGTCAGAGCTCGGCCTGGACGTGGATCTGCCCGCTCATAACGGCGCCCAGCGCCAGCAGGCCCAGCTCGAGGCGGGCGCCACGCTCGCCGAGGTCTTCGCGACCGCCGTGGAGGAGACACGAGCCACGTATGCTCAGGGCGTGGCCGCCGTGCGGAGGTAAGCGATGAGCACCAACGAACCCAACGAGGAAGAGCTCCGAGCCGCGTACGAGGAGCAGATCAAGCAGGTCCGGATCGAGCACGTGCTGCTCGACAACGTCGTGATGATGATCAACCTGGGCATGCGGCGCGCCGGGCTGATGCCGGGCACCGAGACAGAGCGAGACATCGGCCAGGTGCAGCTGGCGATCGAGTCGGTGCGCGCGCTCATGCCGATACTGGAGTCGGCCGCCCCCGAGCAGGGCAAGCAGATCCGCCAGGCCCTTTCGCAGCTGCAGATGGCCTATGTCCAGATTGGTGGCACCGGTCAGGGTGCGGGATCCCCGGCTTCGGGCGCCGCAGCTTCCGAAGCCGGTCCGGCCGCATCCGGGGACGCGTCCCGAGCCGAGGGGGAGCCCGGATCCGGCGCGGGGCCCGCGGGCCCTGGCAGCGGCCAGGGGACCGGAGGTCCAGAGCCGGCGAGCCCACAGTCGCCGGCGTCGAAGCCCGGAGAGCCGGGCCCGGCTCAGCGCACCGGCCGCCTCTGGATCCCGGGCCAGTAGGCCGGCACCGCCTTTTCGTCTTACCGCACGGTAAACTGCCCCGCCTCGTAGTTCCGGGCCTCCATCCGACGGGTGGTGGCCCTTGCGTTTGGCCTGAGCGCCCGGCGCCGCTCCCCGAAACAGCTTTCCCGGAGGATTCCTTTGTCCAGCTTCCTGACGCACCATGGCGTGTGGATCGCGCTTGTTTGCGCCGGCGTCGCACTCGTATACGGCGCAACGACCACCCGCGCCCTGCTTGCCCTGTCGGCCGGTAACGAACGCATGCAGGCGATTTCCGCCGCCGTCCAGGAGGGCGCGCGGGCCTACCTGAACCGCCAGTACATCACGATCGCAGGCGTCGGCGTCGTGGTGTTCATCCTGCTCATCCCGCTCCAGAACATTCGCGTGGCGATCGGCTTCGCGATCGGTGGCGGCCTGTCGGCGGCCGCCGGCTACATCGGGATGAACGTGTCGGTGCGGGCCAACACCCGCGTGGCGGAGTCAGCCCGCTCCGGTGTGCCCGCCGCACTGTCCGCTGCCTTCCGCGGCGGCGCCATCACCGGCCTGCTCGTCGTCGGCCTGGCGCTGCTGGGCGTGGCCGGATACTTCGGGATCCTTACCTGGATCGCCGGCGAGAGCACCCGTCAGGCCGTCGACGCGCTGGTCGGACTGGGCTTCGGCGGTTCACTGATCTCGGTGTTCGCTCGGCTCGGCGGCGGCATCTTCACCAAGGCCGCCGACGTCGGCGCCGACCTGGTGGGGAAGATCGAGGCCGGGATCCCCGAGGACGATCCCCGCAACCCGGCCGTGATCGCCGACAACGTCGGCGACAACGTCGGCGACTGCGCCGGGATGGCCGCCGACCTGTTCGAGACCTACGCCGTGACCGCGGTGGCGGTGATGCTGCTGGGCGTGCTGCTGTTCCACGAGAAGAGCGCCGTCGCCCTGTACCCGCTGATTCTGGGCGGCATCTCGATCGTGGCCTCGGTGATCGGGACCTTCGCGGTCCGCTCGCGCGCCGGCAACGTCGAGCGCGCGCTCTACCAGGGCCTGGTCCTGGCCGCGGTCGTGGCGGCGCTCGTGTTCATCCCCGCCACCTATTGGATGATGCACGGCCTGCACTTCAACGCCGGCAGCGCCGGGCCGGCGTGGTGGAAGTTCTACCTGTGTGCGCTGATCGGTCTGGGTGTCACCGGGTTCCTGTTCGTGATCACCGACTACTACACGTCGACCCGGTTCGGGCCGGTGAAGCGGACCGCCCGGGCCTCGCAGACCGGTCACGCGACCAACATCATCCAGGGCCTGGCCTCCGGCCAGCAGGCCACGGCTCTCCCGGCGCTGGTCATCGCCATGGGCATCCTGGGAGCCTGGAAACTGGCCGGCGGCGGCAGCACCGGCATCTACGGCATCGGCGTCGCCGTGATGGCTCAGCTGTCGCTGATGGGTCTGATCGTCGCGCTCGATGCGTTCGGTCCGATCACCGACAACGCGGGCGGCATCGCCGAGATGGCCGACCTGCCCGAGGAGGTCCGCAACGTCACTGACCCGCTGGACGCTGTGGGCAACACGACCAAGGCCGTGACCAAGGGATACGCGATCGGCTCGGCCGCCCTGGCTGCGCTGGTGCTGTTCGATGCGTTCTCGCGCGAGGTCGGCGCCAAATACGAGTTCCGGATCGGTGACCCGCCGGTGCTGATCGGGTTGCTGATCGGCGGCCTGATGGTCTACCTGTTCTCGTCGCTGTCGATGGAGGCGGTCGGTCGTGCCGGTGGCGCCGTCGTCGAGGAGGTTCGCCGCCAGTTCCGGGAGAAGCCCGGGATCATGGATGGCAGCGAGCAGCCGGAGTACGGCACCGCCGTGGCGCTGGTGACCCGGGCGGCGCAGCGGGAGATGATCCTGCCGGCGCTGATCCCGATCGTGTTCACAGTGGTCGTCGGCCTGATCAGTGTCGAGGCGCTCGGTGGCCTGCTGATCGGAGTGATCGTGGTCGGCCTGTTCATGGCCATCTCCATGACGGCGGGCGGCGGGGCGTGGGACAACGCCAAGAAGCTGATCGAGGACGGGGCCTATGGCGGCAAGGGCTCCGAGGCCCACGCTGCCGCGGTCACCGGCGACACGGTCGGCGACCCGTACAAGGACACCGCCGGGCCGGCGATCAACCCGATGATCAAGGTGGCGAACATCGTGGCGTTGTTGATCATTCCGTTGATCACGTGAGTCCGTGCTGACAGCGCTGACAGCGCCCCTCCTGGGGAGCGTGCGTGCAGCGCTGACAGTGCCCCTCCTGGGGGAGCGTGCGTGCCCGCTCCGACTTGCCGGTGCCCGCACGGGCCCGGTAGGTTCGGAGCGTGGTTGCGGGACACGCGAGCTCCCCCAGGAGGGGCATCTGCAGCTTCAGCGTTGCCTGCGCCGTGGCCGCGCTTCTTGCGGCGTGTGGCTCCGCGGCGCACGTGCGCCGTCATCGCGCGGCCACGACCGCCCCGAAGCTGGCGGAGGGGTGTACGGCTGGGGCGGTGCGGGTTTTGGCGGGCGCGGACGGTGTGGGGGTTGGAGCGGTGTCGTCGAAGATGGTCGAGGGAGACAATGCGGAGCCGCAATGCGATCTGAGCGTGGTCCGGCCGCGGGTGGTGGTCACGATCAACATCGACTCGGCGCCGCAGGCGTACTTCCGGATGGAGCGGACGATTGAGGAGCTGGCGCAGCAGTTCACGGTGAACGGGCCCAACCATTCGCCGCCGACCGAAGTCGCGCATCTGGGCATCGACGCCTCGTGGCTACCCGACGAGTCCGAGCTGATGACGACCGATGCCCGGAGGCTGATCACCGTTGGCGTCGCCTGGCCCGGACATCGCCGGCCGGCCGAGATCGCATTGGCGACGGCGGAGGCGCGACTGTATCTGGGACCGAACGATGCCAAGCTTGCCTACATGTCTCCGTGAGGTTCTTCGGTGCTTCTTCGGAGTGGATGGTGGACTGACCGGCCTGAGGCGGAGTGCTGAGCTTGTGATGTTCTCGTGACACGTTCATTCGTTGGAGTTGAGCGCTGGCGGTGGCTGGCGCTGCTGGTCGGCGTCGTGCTCCTGGTGGTGGCCTTCGTCACGTCTGGGTCATCGACCGCGACGGTGGCGAGGGTCGCCGGGAAGCCGATCGGGCTGACCAGCTATCGCCACTGGGTGGCCGTTTCGGCGGTGTCGGCCCACGCCAGCGACGCGAGTCTGCCGCCGTTCGTGCCGGACGCGCCGAGCTACTCGCGCTGCATCGCGTTTGAGCGGGCGGCCTTGGTCAAGGCACATAAGAGCGTCCCGAGCGAGGCGACCCTGCGCACCGACTGCTCGTCGTTGCGGACCAGCCTGGCCGAGAGCGCGGTCGAGCTGCTGGTCAGCGGGCAGTGGATCCTCGACCAGGGCGTCCGTGAGCACGTGACGCCCTCAGCGGCGCAAGTCCGCTCGGCACTGCACTCCTCGTTCCCCAAGGCGTCCGGGCTCGTGCACTTCCTCAGCACCAGCAAGCTCAGCCGCGCCGACCTGGAGTTCGAGCTGCGCGTGGCGCTCACCGGCAACCAGCTGAGCGCCCGCCACAGCGGCGCGACGCCGACGGTCACCGCGGCGCAGATCTCCGCCTACTACACCGCCAATCGCTCGCAGATCGGCAACGAGACCCTGCAGCAGGCGACGCCGGCGATCCGCCAGGCGCTGATCGCGCAGGCGCAGGCACCCGCGGTCGAGGCGTATCTGACCGGCGTGCAGAAGTACTGGCTGCAGCGCACGACCTGCGCGCGCGGCTACCGGATCACCAACTACTGTCACGTCGCATGAGCTCGCTCGACGAGCTTCCGCCCGATCAGCGCGCCGTCTTGTCGCTGCTGCTTCGCCAGGGGCGCAGCTACGAGCAGATGACCTCGCTGCTGGCGATCGCCGAGTCGGCCGTCCGCAGCCGCGCGCAACTGGCGCTGACCGCGCTCGGCGGCGAGGCGCCGAGCGATCTGACTGAGGACGAGCGCGAGCGCGTCGGCGACTACCTGTTGGGCCAGCTTGGCGAGGCAGAGCGGATCGAGACGCTGGCGCTGCTGCTCGACTCGCCGGGTGCGCGCGCCTGGGCGCGTCGAGTGTCCGAGCAACTGGCGCCGATCGCCAAGATCCAGCTGCCCGAGGTCCCGCCCGACGAGGACGCCGGGCCGCCCGTCCCGACGGCCCGCCCGCGGCCGGCACCGGCGCCGACGGCCCCCGAGCCGGCGCCCGCGACCACGGCTCGCCAGAGGACCGCCGCGCCCGCCCCCGCCGCATCCGACGAGCCGCCTCGCCGCACGCCCCGGCGCCCGTCCGACGGCGTCGGTCGTGGCGCCGTCGTTCTGGTCGCGGCGCTCGCGCTGACGATCGCCGCGATCGTCGTGTTCGCCGTCGGCGCCGGCGGGTCCAGCACGCCGCCGCCGGGCCCGATCCCCGCCGGTGCGACGGCCTCGACCGCTTCATCCGCCACCACCACCACGGGCACCTCCAGCACGGGGACCAATGTGCTCGGCGAGATCCGGCTGAGCCCGACCACAGCGGGCGGTCACGCCGCCGGCGCCGTCGCGATCATCAGCGCGGGGTCGGGACGCGAGCTCGCCTTCTCGGCCACGAGCCTCGCCGCGCCGGGCGCCGGGCATTACGTCCTGTGGCTGTACGACTCATCGACCCACTTCCAGGTGCTGGGGGAGATCCAGTCGGTCAGCCACGGCTCGGTCAGCCCGGTCGCCGTGACGCTGCCCGCCGACGCCTCCAGCTACCACGGCGTCGTCCTCTCGCTGGAGACCAGCACCGCGCCGACGAGCCCGTCGACGATCGTGCTGCAGGGCACCAGCAGCTCGCCGCTGTAGCGCGTTCCCGGGTGGGGGCCCGGGCCGGGCTCGCTACGCTCGCGAGAATGTCGGTGACCGTCGGGCTCGGCCTCGTGCTGGCGCTGCTGACCGCGTTCGGGTCGGTGGCGGGGTTCCTGTACAAGTTCCGCGGCGCGAACGCCGCCCCCGCCGTCGATTTCATGCGGCCGGTGCACAGCACGATCGTGCTGTTTCGCTCACCGATCTACGCGCTCGGCATCGGGATCGCGCTCGGCTCGTGGTTCCTGCACGTCGGGGCGCTGGCACTCGCGCCGATCTCGCTCGTGCAGTCGTGCATCGCCGGCGGGCTGGTGCTGCTCACCGTCGCGGCCGATCTGCTGTTCGGGATCGAGGTGACCCGCCGGGAGTGGATGGGGGTGACAGTGACCGGCGTCGGGCTTGCGGTGCTCGCCGCGACGCTGTCCGGGACGGGGCATGGCGCCCACTCGCGCTACCCGCCGGGAACATTGGCGATCTTCCTGATCGTCATCTCGGCCGCCGGGCTGCTGCTGATGGTCTCCAAGCGGGGGACCGTGCTGGCCGTCTCGGCGGGGCTGCTGTGGGCCGCCTCGGACACCTCGATCAAGGCGCTCAGCTCGCACCTCTCGCATCTCGGCGCGGGCGTGCTGATCCATCCGCTCGCCTTCGTGATCCTGTTCGCGTCGCTGATCGGACTGCTTGTCTCGGCGCGCAGCCTGCAGCTCGGGCAGGCCGTGCCCGTCATCGCGCTGACCAGCGCCGCCGCCAACCTCACGACGATCGCGGCGGGCCCGATCGTCTTCTCCGAGCGGCTTCCGGCGGGCACGCCCGAGCTGGCCCTGCGGCTGGCGGCGTTCGGGCTGGTGATCGTTGCCGCCGCGCTGACGCCACCGCCACTGACGGGGTCGATGCCAGCCGGCGACAACGCGTAGAGTCCCGAGCATGTTCATTCTGATCGTGGGATGCGGTCGTGTCGGCTCGGCGGTGGCCCGGCGCGCGCTTGAGGCGGGGCACGAGATCTCGGTGCTGGATAGCGACCCGCTGTCGCACGAGCGCCTCGACATGGACCAGACGACGACGTGGGAAGACGCCGGCGGCCGCTTCACGGTCGGCACGGCGCTGGAGATCGACGGTCTGATCGAGGCTGGGATCGAGCAGGCCGACGTGTTCCTGGCCGCCACCCGCGGCGACAACACGAACCTCGTGATCGCGCAGATCGCGCAGCGCCGCTTCAACGTGCCGCGGGTGGTCGTCCGCGTCGCCGACCCGGGCCGCGCCGCCTGGTACGGCGAGCAGGGCCTGCATACGATCTCCCCGACCCAGATCGCGATCGACCAAGCGGAGCGCGTCGCGCTCGCACCGTGAGGAGGGTCTTCAGTTGTATGTGATCATCGCCGGTGCCGGCAAGGTTGGCTGGAACCTCGCGCGCGAGCTGATCGCCAAGGACCGTGAGGTGACGTTGATCGAGTCCGATCACCAGCGGTTCAGGGTCGTCGAAGAGGAGCTCGAGCACGCCGTCCAGTACGGCGACGCCACCGAGCTGTGGGTGCTGGAGCGCGCCGGGATCCAGCGCGCCGATCTCGTCATCGCCGTCACCGGCGACGACGAGGACAACATCCTGATCTGCCAGGTGGCCAAGGAGAAGTACGGCTGCTCGCGGATCGTCGCCCGCGTCAACAACCCTCGCAACCTCCAGCACTTCAAGCTGCTCGGGGTGCAGCCGGCGGTGTCGGCCACCGATCTGATCCTGCGCCTGATCGAGCACGAGGTGCCCGAGTACGGCCTGGTGCAGCTGCTGGCGCTGGAGGAGGAGCACCTGGAGATCATCGAGCTGGTCGTCGGCGAGGGCTCGGCGGCGGCGGGCCGGCGCGTCCGCGACGTTCCGATCCCCGACGGCTCGCTGATCATCTCCGTGCTGCGGGGCGGTGCCGGGTTCGTGCCGAAGCTCGACTCAGTGATCGACGCCGGCGATCAGGTCCTGCTGATCCTCGACCCGGGGCTGGAGTCGGCGATCACGCCGCAGTTCGCGCCCAACGGGGCGAGCGCGTAGTCGCGCGCCGATGGCCGACCGGCACGTCGAGTTCGCGCTGATCGGCGGCGGCAACGCCGCTGCCAGCTGCGCCATGCGGCTGCGGCGGGAGGGGGCCGACGGCGCGATCCTGCTGATCGGCCGCGAGCCCGATCTCCCGTACGACCGCCCGCCCTGCTCCAAGGAGTACCTGCGGGGATCGAAGACCCGCGAGCAGACGCTGCTGCACACCGCCGAGGAGTACGCCGAGCAGGACATCGAGGTGTTGACGCGCGTGTCGGCGATGAAGCTCGACCCGGGCGAGCGCACGATCAAGCTCTCCAATAAGCAGGAGGTGAGCTTCGATCGGGCGCTGCTGGCCAGCGGCGCGAACGTGCGGCGCCTGAACGCCGACGGCGCCCAGCTGGAGGGCATCCACTATCTGCGCACGCTCGGAAACGCCGACGCTATTCGCGAGGACACCGCGGGCAAGCGCGTGGTCCTCGTCGGCGGCTCCTACATCGGGACCGAGCTGGCGGCGTCGCTGACCGAGCTCGGGTGCACGTGCACGATCGTGATGCTGGAGCCGGTGGTGCTGAGCCGCGGCTTCGGCGAGCAGGCCGGCCGCTACTTCCAGACCGTGCTGGAGGACCACGGCGTCACCGTCCACGGCGGGCAGGAGCTGGATCGCTTCGAGGGAGCCGGCGAGCGCGTCACTCATGTCCACTGCAAAAGCGGGCTGGCGATCGAGGCCGACGCCGTGGTGATCGGCGTCGGCGCGATGCCCGACGTGATGCTGGCTCGCAGCGCCGGTCTGGAGCTTGGTCCGAGCGGCGGCGTCACCGTCGACACCCGCCTCCATACCTCGGCGCCCGGCATCTACGCCGCCGGCGACGTCGCCGAGTACGAGAGCGTCGTCCATGACGGCCACAAGATCCGGATCGAGCACTGGGACGTCGCCTTCCAGCAGGGCAAGGTCGCCGCGCTGAACATGCTGGGCCGCGACACGCCCTACGACGTCGTCCCGTACTTCTTCTCCGACCTCAGCGACTGGGCCTCGCTGGAGTACGTCGGCCCGGCCGCGGACTGGGACCGCGAGATCGTTCGCGGCTCGCTTGACGACGGAGCGTTCAGCGTCTGGTATCTGGAGGGCGACCGCGTGCGCGCGGCGCTCAGCAGCGGGCGCTCCGACGACCTCCAGGCGGCGAGGCGGATGATCGCCGACGGCGTGCACCTCGGCGACCGCGTCGAGCGGCTTGGCGATCTCGACACCGACCTCGATTCGCTGTGACGCGGGCGGGCGTCGGCGGGGGTCCGCCGGCGTGTTGGGCGATTCTTCTCGGATAGCGAGCACTATCGCCCGGCCCGTATCGCCGCGGCTCGCGTCGGCGACCTGAGCGCAAACAGACCCACAGCGTTGGCGTTCACTCCGTCGACGCTGCATCCGCATTGCCCCCGGGCACACCTCGCATCACGCACGGCGCTGCCGATCGATGCGACTTGGTGCCGGACCGGCCGGCCACCCCTCTTCCCCAGCCGACGACCTCGCGTCAGGGCTGAGGCGGATCCGAATCGCCCGACGGATCCGGGCCGCCGGGACGCCGGCGAGCGTTCGCGCCGCCGGGCAGCCGGTCGACGAACCGCCCGACGCGATCGATCGCGCCCTCCAGCGGCGTCGCCAGCTCCAGCGCCCGCTCCAGCGTCGGCAGCGCCACGATCAGGTTGTTGCCCGTGTCGACCACGCGCGACGCGCGGTCGACGATCTCGGCGCCGCGGGCGTCGATCTGGCGGCCGAGGAGGTCGATCCCCCCGCCGAGCTCCAGCAGCGCCGCCGCCCGCTCGTCAAGCCGCTCGCCAAGGGCGCCGATCGCGGCACCCCGCAGCTCCAGCTGCGTGCCGAGCGACGTGATCGCCTCGGCGCGGGCATCGAGCCGCTCGGCCAGGTCGACCATCCGGTGGCCCAGCAGCACGAGCTCCTCACCGAGCTCCAGCAGCCTGTCCAGCTGCGCCGGCGCCCCGCGAACGAGCCTCATCACCGCCCCGGCATCCGATGCCGTCTGCTCAATCAACGCCTGCGGCGAGAGCACCGGCACGCCAAAGATCCGCACGAAGCCACCTTACTC
>DASZMP010000037.1:0-3302 GCA_035551795.1 Solirubrobacteraceae bacterium
GGCGATGCGCACCGGAACGCCATCGAGCTGGTGGGCGTGGGTGATCACAGGCGGCGGACGGCTGTGGGTTGACAGACGCATTGCTGCTAAATATTGTTTAGGAATGAAAATCGCCAGCATCTCGGAAACCCAGGCGCTCGACCAGCTGGCGGTCACGCTGGTGCAGCAGTCGTCACTGCTGGCCCGGCTGGTGTTCGTACGGTTGGATGTGCCGCTGTCTCGAAGTGAGGCCAGTCTGCTGGCCCGCCTCGAGGCTGGGCCGGAGCGGATCACGGTCCTGGCGGAGCTCGATGGCCTCGCCCAGCCGACGGTCACGTTGATGGTCAAGCGCCTGGAGAGCGACGGCCTGGTCAGCCGCGACCGCGCGCTCGACGACGGCCGGGTCGTGCTCGTGTCCCTGACGGCGACCGGACGTCAGGCGCTCGAGCTTGTGCGCCGCCGGTATCGCGAGCGCCTCCAGGCCTGCCTGGCCGACCTGCCCACCGCGGACATCGTCGCGCTGGAGCGGGCTGCCGAGGCCATGGGCTCGGTGATCGAACGCCTGCAGAACGAGGACTATCGATGAGACGGTTGCTGTCCACGCAGCCCGTGGCCGTTTGGGCGGTCGCGTTCGCCGCGGTCGTGTCGTTCATGGGTCTGGGCCTGGTCGACCCGATCCTGCCGGCGATCGCTCACGACCTGCGTGCGTCGCCGAGCGATGTCGAGCTGCTGTTCACCAGCTACTTCGCCTTCACCGGTATCTCGATGCTGTTCTCAAGCGTCGTGGCCAGCCGCATCGGGACCAAGAAGACGCTGATGTGCGGGCTGGTGCTGATCATCATCTTCAGCGCCGCCGCCGGCTCATCCAACACCGTCGGGGAGATCGTCGGCCTGCGTGCCGGGTGGGGCTTTGGCAACGCGCTGTTCATCGCCACCGCCCTCGCGGTGATCGTCGGAGCGGCTTCCGGTGGCGTCGCCGGCGCGGTGATGATCTACGAGGCCGCGCTCGGACTCGGGATCTCACTCGGTCCACTGGTGGGCGGCGAGCTCGGCGGGATCAGCTGGCGCGGTCCGTTTTACGGCGTGGCCTGCCTGATGGCAGTGGGCTTCGTCGCGATCGCCAGATTCCTGCCGAAGACGCCCGTGCCGGCTCAGCGAATCTCGGTGCTCGAGCCACTCAGGGCACTGCGGCACCGGGCCACCCGCGGCAGCGGACTGACAGCGATCTTCTACAACTTCGGCTTCTTCACGCTGCTCGGCTACGCCCCGTTCCCACTCCACCTGGGCGTCCATGACCTCGGCTACACGTTCACCGCCTGGGGTCTCCTGCTGGCGATCTTCGCCGTATTCGTGGCTCCCCGGCTGTCCCGGCGTTTCTCTGACGTGACCGGGCTCGGCGGTGCGCTCGTGGGCATCGTCGTCGTCCTGCTCGTGATGGGGATCGCGCACGCGTCGCAGACGGCGCTGATCGTCTGCGTGATCTGCTCGGGCATGTTCTTTGGCATCACCAACACGCTGATGACACAGGTGGTGATGGAGTCCGCTCCGGTATCGCGGCCGATCGCGTCCTCCGCGTACAGCTTCGTCCGCTTCTGCGGCGGCGCCGTCGCACCGTTCATCGCGGGCAAGCTCGGCGAGCACGTGAGCATGCAGGCCCCGTTCTACCTGGGCGCCGGAATGACAGCCATCGCCGTCGGGATGCTGCTCTTCTACCGGAAGTCGCTGGTCCCGATCGAAGAAGCCGCCGGCGACGATAACGCCCCTGCGCCCGAGGCCCACGCCGTCCCCGCGTCGCTGCGGCAGTCGCGGCGGCTGGTGATCGCCGTCGGCGGCGGCAACGGGCCGGCTATCGCCACGCTCGCCGCGCCGCTGGCCCGCGCCCAGGGTGCCGAGGTGCACGTCCTGCACGTCATCGAACGCGACATCGTCGCCGGTGAGGACGCGATCGAACTGGAGTCCGACGGTGCAGCCCGCGATCAGCTGGATGATGCGGTCACGGAGCTACAGGCCGCGGGGGTCAGCGCCACCGGCGAGCTGCTGCATGCCACCGGCACGCACGCCGACATCGCGACCCGGATCCTTGCCCGAACCGGCGAGCTTGAGGCCAACACGATCGTCGTCGGGCCCCAGCGGAATCACCGGCGGGCCAATCAGGTGGTGGGGGAGATCGCGGCTCGCGCCAGCGCTCACGTGATCGTCCTTCACCCCGAGGCGGGCCCGCTCGGCCGCAGTCAAGACACCCACGAGCTGAACGGCAGTCGTACCGTCTAGCTCTCCGGACGACATGGCGCAACAAGCCACACCCGCAACGGTTGCGCAGCCGAGCCCGGCCTCCGGCGGTTCAGACAGGCGCACGACCGTCGTGGTGGGCGTGGATGGATCCGACACCTCGTGGAGCGCCCTCTGGTGGGCATGTGGCGAGGCGCAGCGCCTGAGTGGCCGGGTGATCGCCGTCTACGTCACCTGTACGCATGAGGCAACCGTGGCGAGCGCCGCCCTCACCACCGGTTTCGACGCAGGCGCCTACGCCACCGCCGCCGAGCTGACCCACCGCCAGCAAGCCGCCGAGCTCCGAGCGAAGATTCAGCGCATCACGGCGGAACTCGAGATCGAGATCAGCTTTATCCACGCGCACGGCGACACGGCCGAGGAGCTGCTGCGCGCCGCCCACACGACACACGCCGACCTGATCGCCGTTGGCCGCTCGACGAAGCTACGCCACCACCTGGCCGGCTCGCTCGGGCGGCGTCTCGCGCGCAACAAGAAGGCGCCAATCGTGGTAATCGTCCCCTAGCTTCCGGTTTGCGCCAAAAGTCTGGTTAATAGCCGTCGCCAACTAGACCATCTGGCAGTTGTGGGCACCACGGCCCACGGGCACGCTTTCCGGCAGGACGCCCAGGACAGCGCCGATGGTTCCCGGGGCGGAGCTCAAGGTGATGCAAGCGATACCAGCGATCACGAAGGTAGGAGGCCTGCTCGAGTACCTGCAGGCTGTCATGACCCGATTCCTCGTGGAGGAGGACGGTCAGGCGCTCACCGAGTACGGCCTCGTCCTGGTGCTGGTGTCGATCATCGCCATCGTCGCGCTGACACTGATCGGCACCAAGGTGTCCGGTCTCCTCAACGTCGTGTTCTGATTTCCGTCTGCCCGGCGCAGCCGCGGTCTGACCGGGCTTCAGACCGCGGCGCTGGCCGGCGCCGCGGTCCGTCCAGGGTCGCTGCTTGGATCCTGTCGGACCCGTGAGCCCGGCTGGCCCCACAACGGAGAGCTACGAGGGCAGCCCCGGCCGCCCCGGTGATCAGCTCCAACGCTTCTTGAGCGC
>DASZMP010000038.1:0-24945 GCA_035551795.1 Solirubrobacteraceae bacterium
TAGTCGGCCGAGCTCACGCCGAACAGGAGCACGGCGGGTGAGAACGAGACCAGCAGCCCGGCCATCCTTCCGCGCCGCTCGCCGCCCAGCCCGCGGCCAAGGTCGTAGGCCAGAGGTGCGCTGAGCGCCCCGATCCCCACGCACAGCGCGGCCATCTGCGGCGCATCGTGCACCCCGAGGAGATGCAGAGCCAGCAGCGGTCCCGGCGGATTGCCCTTGATGTGGGTCGTGGCGTAGGTGAGCAGTGCCCCGAAGTGCGCGAGGTAGTTGCCCACCCCGTCACGCAGCAGAGGCAGCCCCGGCAGGTACTCGAAATTGCCCTCGAAGGACCCGTGCGCGCCGGTGGCGAACACCGCCCACCAACCGCGGGTCCCCCCGTGCCCCAGGTTGACCGCCAGCCCGAGCCCCGCGGCCAGCAGGTACAGCGACCCGGCGACCGCCGCCGGACTGCGCAGACGCTCCAGGATCGCGGGGGCAACCACAAGTGCCCCCGCGATCGACACAACGCTCACCCACACGAGCGGATCGATCCGGGGTTGCCAGCTCATCAGGAACGGCGCCAGCGGGGTGCCCAGGAACCGGCCGGCCACGGTCAGGCCGAGCCCGACCCCGGCCACGACCAGGGCGCCGGCGCAGGCCGCCCAGGGGAGGACGGTCAGGCGCGCCGGCCGCGAACCAGGTAGACGAAGCCGGAGATCAGAAACAGACACGCGCTGATGAGCAGCCAGTTGCGCAGGTAGCCGGACGGGTGGTGACCGCTGTAGAACAGGAAAGTGTGGGCACCGAGGCCGAGGATCAGCGGCGCGTAGACGAGCAGCAGCAGCCCGGAGATGACGGCCGGGACGCGGACGTAGTTGACGCTGGCGCCAGGCAGACGGGACAGCCCGCGACCTGCCAGTGTGTACAGCGGGATCAGAACGAGGTCCTGGAGCAGCGCGAACCCGATCAGCCAGGCGATCAGCTGGATCACGCCGCTGCCGCTGAACATCTGGGTGAACGCGAACGCGGCGAGCGCGAACAGCGCCAGATGCCCGAGCAGGTGCAACGGGCTGGCTCCGTACCGGCTGCGCAGGTGCGCGGTCATGCCGGCACGAACCTCATCGAGCCGACCCATTTGGTGTTGTGGACGCCGGGCGCGCCGGGGACGATCACGCGCGCGGGGTAGCCGTGGTCAGGCGACAGGTCCACCCCGTTCACGCACAGCGCCAGCAGCGCGTCGCTGGCGGCGACCTGCTGCGGGGCGAGCGCCACATGGCGGAACGGGCCGGAGGGCTGGATGGAGCTGACCTTGAGAACGTCGGTGGCCTTGGCGCCGACCAGGTCGCGCAGGTCGGCCAGGCGGACGCCGGTCCAATGCTGCGTGGTCGACCAGCCCTCCACGCAGGTGAGCGTGAGCGTGGCGTGATGCTGGGGCATGGCCATCAGCTGCGCCCGGCTGAGGGACACGATATGTGTGTCGTAGGCGAGCGACAGCCGCCAGGCTGTGCCCGTCACCGCCCCCGTCACACCGGCGGAGACGGCGGTGGTGGTGATCTGGAAGTCGTTGGGGCCGGTGCCGAACACGCGGCCGCGCGCCCCCAGCAGCGCCGTGCGGCGCAGCGGGCCGCCGATCGTCTCCCCCACGTTGACCAGCAGCACGGCCAGCGATCCGCCGCCGACCATGGCCAGCAGACCGCGGCGGCTGATCGTCGGTGCGTCCGGGCGGGCGGCCACCAGCCCGTCCGGATCGGGCGGCTCGGGGCGCGTGTGCTTCAGATCGTCGCGCAGCGGCTTGAGAAGGCCGCGGGTCCGGTAGGCGCGGCGGACGGTCGGCAGCTTGATCGCGAAATGCAGCGCGAACGCACTGAAGAACACCCAGGCGCCGTAATAGTGGATCGTGTAGAAGCTGAAGTGCCAGGGATACCAGTACTCGGCGTCCGCCACGCCGGTGAAGAACTCCACCAGCACGCTGGAGACGAGCACCAGCAACGACAGGCGCTCCACCGCGGCGGCCGGGCTCTCCACGGCGGGCCACTTGAACAGGCGCGGGATGACCGACCACAGCTTGGCCAGGACCAGCGGAACGAGTGCCAGGCCGAGGTTGACGTGGATCCCCTGCGTGACCGCGTAGTCCCACGACGGCCATGAGACGGGCAGGTGAAAGAGCGGTGGGATGCTGTCGGCGACCGGCGTCGTCGCGTTGCGGCCGAGCGTCGGGTAGTAGGACCACTGCGAGATCAGCCCGGTGAGGAGCATGAGCACGATCCCGGGGACGAGCAGGGTGCCGAGGAACGAGGTCAGCCACGGTCCGCGCAACGGGCTGCGCCAGAAGCCCGGGCGAAACGGCCCGGGCGGCGGGTTGGTGGGGACCAGCTTGCGGGCGCGGGTCAGCGTGTTCACGACCGGGCGAGCAGGGCGCTCATGTCGCGGACGGCGCGCAGGCTGCCCACGGGGCTGCCGCTGACCTTGGATCGACCGCCGATGCGGGCGCGGTAGCTGACGGGGGCCTCGCCGATCCGCCAGGAGTCAGCGGCGGCGCGAAGGACCATCTCCAGGGGCCAGCCGAAGCGGCGATCCTCGAGCTCGAGCGCGAGGAGCGGCTGGCGGCGCGCCGCGCGCGTCGGTCCGAGGTCGCTGAGCGGCGCGCCCGTGCGGCGCCGGAGCCGGTGCGCGATCGCGCGGTTGGCCACGCGGGCATGCCAGGGCCACGCGCCGGGGGTGGCCGGATCCGGTTGGCGGGCGCCGAGGCACAGGTCGAGCTCGTCGCGGGCGATCAGGTCGCTGACGCGCGGCAAGTCCTGGGGATCGAGCGAGCCGTCGCAGTCCATGAAGCAGACGATCTGGCTGGTGGCGGCGGTGAGCCCGGCAAAGCAGGCCGCGCCGAAGCCACGGGCGGGCTCGCTGATCACGCGCGCCCCGAGGGCTCGGGCGAGCGTCGCCGAGCCGTCCGTCGAACCGTTGTCGACGACCAGCGGCTCGTAGCCGGCCGGAAAGTGCTGCAGGACGGCGGGCAGCGCCTCGGCCTCGTTGAGCACCGGCAGGATCACGTCGATCGGCATCCCAATTGGGAGACTGACCAGAAGGTCTTACAGGCGGAGAAACTGTGGCCGCCCGGGGTGTTCTGAGCCGGGCGCCGGGCCTACAGTCGCGACATGCGAATCCTGGTCACCGGGGGCGCTGGATTCATCGGCTCGCACATCGTCGACGAGCTGGTGGCCAGCGAGGAGCACGAGGTGGTGGTGCTCGATCTGTGCGCCGGTGAGCTGCGGGGGGTGGATCTGGTGCTCGGTGATGTGGCCGACCCGGAGGTGGTGGCCGGGGCGGTGCGCGGCGTGGACGCCGTGTGCCACCAGGCCGCGCGCGTCGGGTTGGGGCTCGACGTGATGGACATCGCCGACTACGTGCGCGACAACGCCCTGGGGACCGCCGTGCTGCTCAGGGAGCTGGCGCGCGCGGGCTTCGCCGGGCGGTTCGTGCTGGCGAGCAGCATGGTCGTGTACGGCGAGGGCGGGTACGTGTGCGCTTGGCATGGCAGAGTCGCGCCTCCGCCGCGGGCGGTGGCCGACCTGGAGGCGGGCCGGTTCGAGCCGGTCTGTCCTGTGTGTAGTGCGGATCTGGAGGCGGTGGCGGTGGGCGAGTCGGCCCCGGTAGATCCGCGAAACGTCTACGCCGCCACCAAGCTCCAGCAGGAGCACCTGTGCTTCGCCTGGTCGCGGGAGACGGGCGTGCCCGTCACCGGCCTGCGCTACCACAACGTGTACGGGCCGCGGATGCCGCGTGACACCCCATACGCCGGGGTGGCCTCGATCTTCGCCAGTGCCCTGGCCGCCGGCCGTGAGCCGCGAGTGTTCGAGGACGGCCGCCAGCGACGCGACTTCGTGCACGTGCGGGACGCGGCGCGCGCCAACCTCCTGGCGCTGACCCGTGAGGAGCCGACCGCCGGTGCGTTCAACGTATGCAGCGGCCATCCGCGCACGGTGGGCGAGATGGCCTGGGCGCTGCGTGAAGCGGCCGGACCGGACGCACCGGAGCCGGTGATCACGGGCGAGTACCGGCTCGGCGACGTGCGCCATGTGTTCGCGTCGGCCGAGCGAGCCGCGTCTGAACTGGGGTTCGTGGCCGAGGAGGACTTCGACGCGGGGATGGCGGAGTTCGCGGGGGGGCTATCGCCTGCCGCCGGGTTTCTGAATTCGTAATCGCAATGGGACCCGGCGGCGCCTAGGTTGGCGCGCATGCCGACGGGAACCGTGATGGTGATCGCCAAGGAGCCGCTGCCAGGGCGGGTCAAGACGCGACTCTGCCCGCCGTGCTGTCCCGAGCAGGCGGCGGCGCTGGCGGCGGCGGCGCTGCGGGACACGCTGGATGCGGTGGCGGGGGCACCGGCGCGGCGGCGCGTGCTGGTGTTCGAGGGCGACGGGGAACGGTGGCGGCCTCCGGGATTCGAGCTGCTGGTGCAGCGCGGTGGCGGGTTGAGCGACCGGCTTGCCGTTGCGTTCGAGGACGTGGGCGAGCCGGCGCTGCTGGTCGGGATGGACACCCCTCAACTCACGGCCGGGCTGCTGGCCGCGGGGTTGCGGACGCTGGAGGATCCGGCGGTGGATGCGGTGCTCGGCCCCGCGCTTGACGGTGGCTACTGGGGCATCGGC
The DNA here is from genome assembly GCA_035551795.1 of Solirubrobacteraceae bacterium. GTDB lineage: Bacteria > Actinomycetota > Thermoleophilia > Solirubrobacterales > Solirubrobacteraceae > Palsa-465. The sequence continues at coordinate 4,626 of DASZMP010000038.1, forward strand.
CTCAAGGCCGCATTTGACGGCGTGTTTCAGGGCGTGCCGATGAGCCGCTCCGATACGTGCACGGCGCAGCGGCGGCGGCTGCGCGATCTCGGCCTGCGGTGGCGCGAACAGCCGCATCTGCGCGACGTCGACACGATGGCTGACGCGCGCCTGGTGGCGAGCCAGGCGCCGGGGTCGCGGTTCGCAGCGGCGCTGGGGGAGCTGGTGGGGCTGTGAGCGCAGTGGGCGCAGCGGCGATGCGTCTGTACGGGCGTGGCCTGCTCGGCGCCGACCAGGAAGTCTGCGTGCGGTTCGGCGACGGTCGGCGGCTGCCCCTGGCCATCGGCCGCTACCTGGCTGCCGCGGACACCGTGGACCGGGCGCTCGTGTCCGGGGTGAGGGGCCCGGTACTCGATGTGGGCTGCGGACCCGGCCGTCACCTGCACGCGCTGGCCGGACGCGGCGTTTTTGCCCTGGGGGTGGATCTCTCGCCGGTCGCGGTCGACCTCGCCCGGGGACGCGGAGGCCGGGCGATCGTTGGCGACGTCTTCGAGGAGTTGCCGGGCGCCGGCACCTGGCGCACGGCACTGCTGCTGGACGGGAACATCGGGATCGGCGGCGAACCCGAGCGCCTGCTGCGGAGACTGCATTTGCTGGTCGCGACCGACGGGCAGGTGATCGTGGAGCTGGCGGCGCCCGGGAGCTTCAGCGGACGCGTGCGCGCGCGCCTGGAGTCTCGCCTGGACGTCAGCTCCTGGTTTGCCTGGGCGCAGGTGACGCCGGATCAGATCGGCGATGTCGCCGCCGCGAGCGGGTTAAGCGTGAACGTGGTCTCCCGGCTGGGGACGCGCTGGTTCGCCCGGCTCAGCCGGCTACCGGCAGACTGAACCGAACCTTCGTGCCACGAGGCGCTTCGGCCAGCCAGATGCGCCCGCCGTGGGCCTCCACGATCGCGCGGGATACGGCGAGTCCCAGTCCGGCTCCCTGGCCGGTGCGGACGGCATCCTCGCCGCCCCGGAAGAAGGGATCGAACACATGCGCGCGCTCCTCGTCGGCGATCCCCTCGCCGGTGTCGGCCACCTCGATCTCGATCGAGCCGTCGACCCGCTCGGCATGGACCATCACGCTGCCGTCAGCGGGGGTGTGGCGGATGGCGTTCTGGATCAGGTTGAACAGGACGCGCTGGAGCTTTTCGGGGTTGGCCCGGGTCGCGGTCAGCGATGAGGGGACGTCGGCGCGAACCGCCACACCCTTGGCCTCAGCCTGCACGCGCATCGCCTCGACCGTCTCCCCCACCAGTTCGTCGAGCGGGACACGCTGAAGTGTCCAGCTGATGTCGCCGGCCTCGAGCCGCGTCAGCTCGAACAGATCGTCGATCAGCGCGCTCAGCGCGTCGACGTGGATGCGCATCCGCTCGAGGTAGGCGTGGCGGGTCTGCCGATCAACGATCTCGTCCTGCACGGCCTCCACGAGCAGGCGCAGCGAGGTGATCGGGGTGCGAAGGTCATGGGAGACAGCGGCGACCAGGTCGCGGCGGGCGGACTCTGACTGGTCGCGGGCGGCTTCCTCGTGGGCCAGCTGGCTGATCATCGCGTTGGCGGCGGCGGCCAGCTCAGCGAGTTCGTCCTCGGCCGCGGTCTCGATTTGGATCTGCCGCTCGCCGCCGCCCACGGCGGCCAGGCCGTCCCGGATCCGGTGGACGTCGCGGAGGATCGAGCCGGCCACCAGCCGGGCCGCGAGCACGGCGAGGGTGCCCGCGCCGATCACGATCGCTCCGACCAGGATCGCCGCGTGCCCGGAGATGACCATCTCGAGTCCGACCACGACCAGCGCGATCAGCACGGGCGCGACGACCACCGCCACGGCGAGGGCCAGCTGGCGCGACAGCGACCCGGCGGCCGAGCGGATGCGGGCGATCGGACCGAACCGGCTCATGGCTTGAAGCGGTAGCCGACTCCCCACACCGTCTGGATATGCTGCGGGCGCGCCGGGTCGAGCTCGACCTTGGCCCGCAGGCGGCGGATGTGGACGGTGACGGTGGACGTGTCGCTGTAGAAGGAGTACTGCCAGACGGCATCCATCAGCTGCTCCCGGGAGAACACCTGGCCGGGGTGACGGGCGATGAACAACAGGACCTCGAACTCACGCTGGGTGAGCTGGGCCTCCTCGCCCTGCACGTACACCTGTCGGGCGCCCGGGTCGATCGTCATGTCCCCGAACTCGAGGGGCGCCTCCTGCGTGGGCGCCGTGTCCACCCTCCGGAGCACCGCATCGACCCGGGCCACCAGCTCGGCCGGCGAGAACGGCTTGACCACATAGTCATCGGCGCCCAGCCGCAGGCCGGTGATCCGATCGGATTCCTCGCCCTTGGCGGTGAGCAGGATCACCCCGGTCCGGTCGCGCTCCTGACCGCTGCGGATGCGTCGCATCACCTCCAGGCCGTCGAGGCCGGGGATCATCAGATCGAGCACAACCAGGTCGGGGCGGTGGCGCATCGCCAGCTCCACGGCGGAAGGACCGTCGGAGGCGATCGTGGTGCCATAGCCCGCCCGCTCCAGGTAGCGCGCGACCACCTCCGCGATCGTCGGCTCGTCGTCAACCACCAGGACCGATCCCCGGACGTGGCCCTCCATGACACCGATTGTCACAGCCGGCGGACAGTTGCGCCAGGCGTGAGGGCGCTAGTTCACAGGTTGTTCAGTTACCGCGGAGTGCCGTGTACGGTGGGCTCCGATGCCCGCGGTGAAGTCGGCCTCCGATCTCTACGGCCTGGCGCTGGAACAGTTCACGGCCGAGCGCAACGACCTGGTCAAGCGACTGAAGGTCGACGGGGACAAGGAGGCGGCGGCGCGGGTGGGCAAGCTGCGCAAGCCGACCCTGCCGGCGTGGGCGGTCAACCAGCTCGTCCGCACGCAGCCTAAGCAGATCAAGGCGCTGTTTGCCACCGGGGATGCGGTGGCGAGGGCCCAGAGCAAGGGCCAGGCGGATAAGCTGCGCGAGGCGGCGGCCGATCAGCGGGAGCACCTGGCGGAGCTGATGGACCGAGCCGAGGGGCTGCTGGACGCCGAGGGACGCACGCTGGCGGCGGGCGTGCTGGAGCGGGTGAGCGAGACGCTGCGGGCGGCGGCCATCGATCCGGAGTGCCGCGCCCAGGTACAGGACGGCTGTCTGACCCGGGAGTTGCAGTTCACCGGGCTGTCCGGATTCAGCGCCGCCGCGGCCGCCACCCCCAAGGAAAGCCGCCGGGCCGAGGAGCAGCCCGCGCAGCAACGCCAGAAGCAGATCAAGACCGCCAGGGACGAGGAGCGCCGGGCCAGGCACGACCTCCAGGAGGCCCAGAAGCAGTTGCGCCAAGCCGACAGAGAACTCGCATCTGCGCAGGGAGCGCGGGACCAAGCGGTGAAGAACGTGGAGAGCGCCGAGGAGGCACTCGCCCAAGCCACCGAGCAGCGCGAGCAGCTTCAGCGCGGCGGCAAATAGAGGATCGCGTTCCGGTCGCCCCGCTCGCCCGCGAAGTGTCCGGGCCGGCCTCCGGCGGCGCTCAGGTAAGAGAGTTCGCGCGAGATGCGCCCGAGCGAGCCCGGGAAGACGTGGTTGAGCATCCACGTCTTGATCGCCACCCCGGCACCGCCGTGCGTCTCGTACACGCTCAGGACACGGGCCTGCTGGGGCCAGTCGATCAGCGACGCCGTCTCGAGCTCCCAGTGCCCCCCGACGGCCGTCCGCCGAACCCGGATGCGGTTCTGGTGGGTGTGGCCGTTGAGGAGCAGGATCACCCGGGGCGAGTCGTCGAGCACCGCCTGCAGCTGATCGCCGCCCGAGGACTGGCGCAGCGTCTGGTGGGAGATGAACACCACCCAGCGATCCCCGGCCTCATCAAGAGCCGTGCGCACGAACTCCACCTGGCCCGGGACCACCCGGCCGCCGGACCCGCCCTCTCGCGAGGCCAGGTCAAGCACGATCAGGCGCAGCCGATCGCCCACGTCATACACATAGTCCAGGCGATCCGATGAGCCCAACGACGACGCGGTAGCCGCTCGCAACCCGCCGACCACGTCGCCGACCGACAGCTCGTGGCGCCGCGGATCCGGCGGTACCTTCACGGTCGGCCCCTGGAGGGCCTGGAGCAGGAACTGGTCCGCCAGTCCGGCCAGCGGGGGCCCGTCGGGCGTGTTCACCGCCTCGGCCCTCAGCCCCGGGGGCAGGGACAGCCCCTGCGGCAGCGACCACAGCGCCCGGTCGCCGACGGCCAGATGCTCGGTCAGCGGGTTGGGGACGAGCTCACCCGCCACCAGCACGTCGTGATCGCCCAGCACGGGCAGCCACGGCCTGCCCAGGCCCGGCGACTCGAAGGCCCGAACGGCCTCGCGCAGGAGCCCCGGATGGCGCGGGGCGTCCACGTCAGGGCGGTAGTAGAACGGGTCCGGATCGGACTCCAGCTGCACCCCGTAGTAGCCGTCCGGTCCGCTGCCCGGCTGAACCTGGCCGCCTCGCAAGGCGGCCAGGGCGTGGTCCAGCTCGTTGCGCTGATCGTTGTCGATCAGGTCCCCTCCCTGCACGACCACGTCGGGCCTGAGCGCCCGCATCGCCGCCACGGCGCCCGCCAGGACCTGCGCGGTGAGCGCCTCCTGGGGGCGGAAGGTGGACTGGAACGGAGGCCCCAGCCGAGCCAGGAACGTCACCCGCGCCGGGGAGGAGGCGTCCATCACGTGCGCGTCGGTGATGTGGCCGAGCGTGCCGAGAAGGCGACCCGTGTCGGCCCGCGGCGCCAGATCCTCACGCTCCACCAGCGCTTCGCCGGGCAGGACCTGCAGCTGCCCGTCGCCGGTCGGATCTCCCCAGCTGCTCTCCAGAGTCGAGCCTGACTCCGACGACGAGCGAGATGAGCCACCGCAACTGGACAAGGCAAGAACCCCGATACCCGCAGCCGAGCCGATCAGCAACTTCCGGCGCGTCAAACCTGTCACGTCGCGAGCCCTCGCACCACCGATTCTCGGGCCGCCTCGCGGGACACCCAGGCCACCGCGACGGCCGCCGCCACCCCGAGCCCCGCCAGCACGGCCAGCACCTCGGTAACGCCGGCGCCCAGGTCGAGCACCGCGTAGTTGATGGCCAGGCGCGACAGCTCGGGGCCGAACAGCAGCTCCTCCAGCACCACGCCCAGCACGGCGGCGGGCACGATCAGCGTCAGTACGGCGCCGACCAGGAGTCGAGCCACCGCGCCGCCACCGGCGCCAACGGCCCGCAGAACGGCCAGCGTCCGGCGCTGCTCCTGCACCGTCAGGCTGCAGGCCTGGATGAGCGCGTACAGGCAGACCAGGCCGTCCACAACGGCCACGGCGCGGAGGATCGCCCGGAGCACATTGACCAGCGGGAGGCCCCTCCCGGTGGCGCCGGTGGCCGCAGCCGGAGCGGCGCCCAGGCGCGTCAGCGCCCGATCGACCGCGGACACGCTGGCCCCTGGAGCCACCACCACGGCCAGCTGTGAGCCGGCGGACGGATCGGCCCGCAGCAGGGTGGTGGCGGGGACATAGGCGACGCGGCCATCGTGATCCAGCGAGCTGACGACGCCGCTGACCCGCAGGCGCAGCTCGCGCCCGTCGGGCAGCGCCAGGGCGAGCTGAGAGCCGACGCCCAGTCCCAGCGCCTCGGCCAGGCCCTCTCCCACCTCGGCCTGGCGAGTCCCGTGCAGCCGACCCCCGGTCACGAGCGGCGGCGCCTCAAAGACGGTGTGGTCGCCCGGGTAGGCGATCACGTCCACGGTCTCGCCCAGCTCGAACGAGTCGGCGGCCTGAACCTCGTAGCGCGGAGCCACGGCCTGCACGCCGGCTATCCGCCGCACGCGACCGGCCGCCGGGGGCGGCAGCGATGCGGTCAGCTGATAGCGCTTGCCCAGCGCGCCCGGATCGGTCTGGAGCGTGCTCAGCTCAGAGGCCAGCGCCAGCATCAGCAGCACAAAGCCGACCGACAGCCCGAGCGTGAGCACGGTGGCCAGCAGCCGCGCGCGGCGGGTGGCGGCCAGCCGCCCGCCCAGCGCCACCAGTCCGGCCGGCAGGTGCCGGCGAGCCGCCGAGGCCTTTGACCGCCCGGCCAGATCCCCGCCCCGGAGCAGGCCGACCACCGAACCTCCGGCGGCGCGCCAGGCGGGCCAGGCCGCGCCGGCGGCGGGCAGCAGAATCGCGGCCAGCCAGGCCGCGCCCAGCGGCAGCCACAGCGACCAGCCGGGGGCCGGCTCGTTGAGCAGCATCAGCAGCCGCGCCGACGCCCCGTAGGTGACCGCCAGTCCGGCGCCCGCCCCGACCGTGCCGGCGGGGAGCGAGACGCCGAGCGCCTCGATCACCTGGGCCAGAGTGACCTGGCCGCGCGTCTCGCCCAGGGCTCGCCGCACCCCGATCGCCGTCAGACGCCGCTGCACCTCGGCCCGGGCCGAGGCGGCCAGCAGCACCCCGGCGGTGACAAGCGCGATCACCGAAAGGGCGACCAGCAGGTCGATGACGATGCCGGCCGCCTGATCGAGCAGGATCTGCACGCCAGACCGCGTGGCGAAGCGGATCGCGCTGAGGCCGTAGCTGATCGTTCGCGCCTGAGCCAGGACCTGGTTGACGTAGGCCGGATTGCGCAGCCAGATCTCGGCCAGGTTGACTCGGGGATCGATCGCCCGGGCCCCGTAGGTGACGTCGAGCGCTGGGCGGGAGAGATAGATGCGTGGCGCGGCCAGGGGATAGCCGACGTCGTCGGGGCCCTCGGCGAAACCGACCACCCGCTCGGACCCAAGGCCGCCGACCTGGATCCGCTGTCCAAGACGGATGCCCCAGGCGGCGGCCACGCCGCGCTCCACCAGGACCTGCCGTCCGTGATTGCCCAGCTGGTGTCCTCCCACCAGGGCATAGCCCTGGTCCGGACCGGGCTGGTTCAGCACCTCGGCGACGCCGCTCGAGCTGGAATGCGCGCCGAACGACAGCTCGACGTTGGTGGCCTCCAGGCGCAGCGACCAGCGGGAGACGTCCGGCAGCGCGCGGATCCGGGACACCACCCGCGAGCCCGGCTGCTCGGAGAAGCGAACCAGGAGGTCGGGGAGGCTGGCGGCGCTGGCCGCTCTGGAAAAGCCGGTGCCCAGGCCGTAGGACACGACCACAGCGGCGGACAGCATGGCCGCGGCCAGCGCGACGCCGATCGCGGTAACGGCCAGCCGGCGCCGACGGGCACGCAGCCCCTGACGGGCCACGGCGATCGCCGCTCGGACGCTCAGAGCGCCTCCGCTCCCGGGACGAGCTGGCCCTGGCGCAGAAACAGGACGCGGTCGGCGATCGAGGCCGCGTCAGGCTCGTGGGTGACGATCACCACGGCCCGGTCGGACAGGTCACGGAGGATGTCCAGGACGGCGGCCCCGTTCTCGGCGTCCAGCGAGCCGGTCGGCTCGTCGGCCAGAAGGAGCTCTGGATCGTTGACCAGCGCCCGGGCGATGGCGAAGCGCTGCTGCTCGCCGCCCGAGAGCTCGTGAGGCAGGTGCGTGGCCACCGCGGTCAGACCGAGCGTGTCGACCAGTTTGCGGGCCCGGTGCGTGCCGCCGGCCGGGGCGCCGGGCAGGCGAGCGGCCAGGAGCACGTTCTCCAGGCCGGTCAGCTCATCGATCAGCTGGAACTGCTGAAACACGAAGCCGATGTGGCGCAGCCGTATGCGCGACAGTGCCGCGTTGTGCCGGCCTACCAGCTCCTCGCCCGCCACGCGGATCGAGCCGCTGTCGGGCTGGTCGAGCGCGCCCAGCAAGTGCAGCAGCGTCGACTTGCCGCTGCCCGAGCGCCCCAGGATCGCCACCACCTCGCCCGCCTCGACGCTCAGCCCCACTCCCTCGAACAGACGTCGAGCCGCCCTTCCCGTCCCCACCCGCTTCGCCAGTCCGGTGGCCTTCAGAACCGCCATTTATCCGAAGCTAGCGGGCGCCTGCTAAATCCATATGAATCGGCACGATGCACCCAAACTTGAGGGTTGAAATATTAATTTCCTGGGCAGTAATCCCGCCATGAGCTACCTGCCGCTCAACAGCTCGACGCTGTCGCGCAGGCGAACCCGTGGGGGAGACGGTCAGACGCGCGCGAGGCACGTGGCTCGGCTGCGCCGGATGGTGCTCCTCGGGCTGCTGGTAATGACCGCCGACTGGGGCACCAAGGCAGTGCTCCTGCAGGTCTCACCGAGCTCGACGATCCCGCACTACACGCACCCCAATCCGCTGGCCTTCGTGTTCGTACTGGCCATCGCGCCGCTAATCCTGCGCCTGATCGACAGCCGGCTGATGATGGCCGCGCTCGGTTTGCTGATCGGGGGTTCCGCCGGCAACCTCTTCGAGCGTCTGCTTGGCCATTCGGTCACCGACTTCATCCCCCTGCCCCACCTGCTGGCCAATCCGACGTGCTCGGCCGGTCACAGCTGTGTGCTGATGTGCAACGTGGCCGACCTGGCGCTGTGGGGCTCGGTGCCGCTGCTGGCACTCGCGTTCGTCTGGCACGTGCTGGACACGATGGGCGGGCGGCGCGCGGTCAGCGCCTGAGCGAGCGCCTGAACTCCACGACTCGTTGGCCGGAGCTCCGCGACTCCGGAGTGGGTCCGTGCGCGAGGTTTTGCAGACTTGGCACGCCTTGCGTCTTGTTCTGTAACTACGGTCGGCCGCATTCTTGACGTGTGGCACCGATCGATCAGAAGCAACGCGTCGAGCGGCGGATGTGGAGCCTCCTGCGGGAGTACGGCCTGCCGCTGCCCGACGAGGTGCAGCACGGCGAACGGTGCGTGCGGTTCCTGTGGCATGACCGCAAGGTCGCGGTGGTCGTCGATCTGGACGATTTCGATGAGATCGACTCAGCCGACGGCTACGCCCCCGAGAGGCTGACCCTGTGAGGCGCGGTCAGCCGTTCCCGCGACCGATCCCGGTCGCTTGCGGCCGCGGGCGCGCCCGTCGGCGGGTCTCCCCCTCTCCCCGCCGATGGGCGCTCAACCGCACGGGGGGATGATGCTCAGCGACCAGGGTTCGGGGCGGCCGCATATTCCGCGTCGGTGACGTGGCGCCCCCACTCGACTGGACTGCCCGCCTCGTCGTTCTGCTGCATGGCGATGTGGACCATGAACCGGGTGGGAGCCGCGCCGTGCCAGTGGTTCTCGTCTGCCTCGAAGAACACGCGATCGCCGGGATGAATGATCTCGACCGGGCCGCCCTCGCGCTGGCACAGCCCCACGCCCTCGGTGACGAAGATCGTCTGGCCATGAGGGTGCGTGTGCCACGCCGTGCGGGCGCCGGGACTGAAGTGCACAGCAGCGGCGGCAAAGGTGGAGCTGCCGGCGGGTGCAGCGACCGCGTCGATGTAGACGTCGCCGGTGAACCAGTCGGCCGGGCCCTTCTGGGTGTCGATGCTAGACCGGGTGATTTGCATGCTGCGCCGGCCACCCGCCTGTCGCGTACGCCAACAGCCTCAGAACCGCCAGAACGGCTTGTGCACGAGCTCAGGGTTGGGAGGGTGCCGCTTGAGAGAGCGCAGGCGCAGGTTGATCAGGCCGGCCGCCACCGCCACCGCCAAGATCACCGTCCCGGCGGTCGACGCGCCCGCGCCGAGTGAGCCGATCAAGGCGCCGATCACCACGAGAATGACGAGCACGGCGGCGGGGAGCCATGGAAGCAGCCATTTCGGCATGAACAGAGGCTACCGCCGGGGGCTCAGCTCTCCAAGAGCCGGCGCAGAACTTCCAGCCCATCCCACACGTCGACGAACCGGGTGGTCAGCGGCGACAGACCGATCCGGATCACGTCGGGGCGGCGGAAGTCAGGGATGACGCCGTGGGCGATCAGCTCCTGGCACAAGCTCTGGGCGTCCGGATGCGTCAGCGCCACGTGGGCACCCCGGCGCGAAGGATCTCGCGGCGACGCGACCCTCACCCCCAGCGAGGCCAGGCGAGAGTCGGCCAGGCCGACGGCGAACTCGGTCAGCTCCGTCCCCTTGCGCCGGATCGCCTCGATCCCCGCCTCGGCCACGAGGCGCACGCCCTCCTGCACGCAGGCCATCGCCAGCACCGGGGGCGTACCGGACAGGAGAGCCGTCACACCCCCGGCCACCTCGTAGCCCGGTCCCATCTCGAAAGGGTCGCGCCGGCCGAGCCACCCCCAGATCGGCTGGCGCAGCTCGGCCTGGAGTTCCCGGCGGGCATACATGAAGGCGGGTGCCCCGGGGCCGGCGTTCAGGTACTTGTACGTGCACCCCACAGCGAGATCGGTGGCGTCGGCATCGAGAGCCAGCGGTACCGATCCGACGCTGTGGGAGAGGTCCCAGAGGATCAGCGCCCCCGCTTCGTGGGCCACCCGGTTGACCGCCGCCATGTCGGCCATGAAGCCCGAGCGGTAGGCGACGTGCGAGAACGTGACGAGCGCGGTCTCGGATCCGACGGCGCCAGCCAGGAGCTCGGGTGTCACGCCGCCGTGCGACGGGGAACTGACCCAGACCACCTCCAGACCGCGAGCCTGGGCCAGGCCCTCGACCACGTAGCGATCGGTGGGGAAGTTGGCCTCGTCGGTGACGACCTGCGTCCGGCCGGGCCGCATCGCCAGCGCCGCCGAGGCGAGCTTGTAGATGCAGACGGTCGTGGAGTCCCCGATCACCGTCTGGCCTGCGCCAGCACCGAGGACGGCCGCTCCCAGCGCGTCGCCCACCCGCACCGGCATCTCCATCCAGCCTTCGTCCCAGCCGCGAATCAGCCGCTGTCCCCACTTCCCGCCCACCTCGTCCGCCAGCCGGGCGACCGTCGCCTGCGGCAGGCGTCCGAGGGAATTCCCGTCCAGGTAGATCAGCCCGTCGTCAGCGCCGGCGAACCGCTCCCGGAAACGCGCCAGGGGATCGTCGGCGTCCAGAGCCTCGGCCCCACGACGCTCCAGAGCCGCTGCAGCCCCCGGCATGAACCCCGTCAGTTCGTCGCCCGCCGGTACCGGGCCACCGCGACCGGCGCGAACACCAGGAAGATGCCGGCGATCCACAGCAGCGACCACCAGACGTTGCTCGCCCCCACCCCGGGCCCGTGCTGCCACAGGTAGCGCATCGCGTTGACCATCAGCGTGAACGGGTTGACACGCGCGAACGCCCGCAGAGCCGACGGGAAGGTCGAGACCGGGACGAACGCCGAGGACACGAAGGTGAGCGGGAAGACGGCGATGAACCCCACCGAGTTGGCGGACTCGGCGCTCTTGACCAGCAACCCGATCCACGCGAAGAACCACGACCAGGCGTAACCGAAGAGCAGCAGCAGCGCGATGCCCGCCACCGCATCCACGAAGCTGGTGTTGAACGAGAAGCCGATGATCAGCCCGACCACGAGCAGGATCGCCATCGACAGGGCGTTGGTCACCACGTCACTCAGCGTCCGGCCGGCCAGTACCGCAGCCCGCGCCATCGGCAGCGACCGGAACCGGTCGATCAGCCCCTTGTGCAGATCCTCGTTGAGCCCGAGCGCGGTGACGAACCCGCCGAACGCGATGTTCTGCACGATGATCCCCGGAATCAGGAAGTCCGCATAGTTGCTGTAGTCGGTGCGGATCGCGCCGCCGAACACGTAGCGGAACAGCAACACGAACATGATCGGCTGGATCGTGAAGGCGGTGAGCAGGCTCGGCTCACGCGGCAGCCGCAGCAGGTTGCGCTCGGCGATCACCGCGGTGTCGATGACCAGACGGCGCATCAGCCGCGGATCCCCACCGCTTCGGCCACGTCGTCGTCCCCCGCGGAGGCGACCGGCTCCTCAGCGGCATGCCCGGTGAGCGTGAGGAACACGTCGTCCAGGGTGGGGCGCCGGAGCACCAGGTCGTCGACTCCGACCCCGGCATCGCCCAGACGGCGCGCAGCCTCGACGATCGTCCCCCGGCGCTCGCGCACGCTGACCTTCACCAGCCCGGCCTCGACCACCGGCTCGTCCTCGCCGAAACCCTGCAGAGCGCGAAGCGCGGCCGAGGTGTCTGAGCCCTCCTCGAGCGTGACCTCGAGGCGCATCCCCCCAACCCGGCTCTTCAGATCGTCCGACGTCCCCTCGGCGATCACCAGGCCGTGATCGATCACAGCGATGCGGTCAGCCAGGCGATCGGCCTCATCCAGGTATTGGGTGGTTAGGAGCACGGTGGCCCCCTCGGCCACCAGATCCTCGATGACGTCCCACAGTCCCAGCCGGCTGCGGGGGTCAAGGCCTGTGGTCGGCTCGTCCAGGAACAGCACCGGCGGCTTGGCGACCAGCGCGGCGGCCAGGTCGAGGCGGCGGCGCATACCTCCCGAATACGTCTTCACCGAGCGGCCGCCGGCGTCCACGAGGTCGAAGCGCTCCAGCAGCTCGCGGCCCCGGGCCTTGGCCACCCGCCGTGGCGAGCCGTACAGTCGCCCCACCATCGTCAGGTTCTCCAGGCCGGTGAGGTTCTCGTCGACGGCGGCGTACTGGCCGGCCAGGCCGATCCGCTCGCGCAGCTCCCGCGCCTGCTCGACCACATCGAGCCCGGCCACGAACGCCCGCCCGGCGTCGGGCTTGAGCAGCGTGGTCAGTACCCGCACGAGGGTCGTCTTGCCCGCGCCGTTGGGCCCCAGCAGGCCGAGCACCGTGCCCGCCTCCACATCCAGGTCCACTCCGGCCAGCGCCCGCACCTCGCCGTAGGACTTCTCCACCCCGCGCACCAGGATGCCGGCGCTCGCCGGCTGGCGGCGCAACCCATCGACCCCACGTGAGAATGCTTGCCCCGTTGACACTTCGTTCCGAGACTAGCGACCGCCCTGCCCTCACCACCAACGCTTCGTCCCCGGCCACACCAAGCTCACGCGGACTTAGCTGTTCCCCTAACCAGAGGCGTGCGCCAGCCGATCCTCCAAGAACTTCCGCTCGGCCCCGGATGCGGCCAGCGCCACGGCCCGCACAAACTCCTCGCGGGCCTCCTGATCGCGCCCCAGCCGGCGCAGGAGCTCCGCCCGCACGGCCGGCAGGTACCGGTAGCCCTCGAGCGACCCCGCCACGTCGTCGACCATCTCGAGCGCCCCCGCCACATCACCTGCGCAGGACACGGCCACGGCCCAGTTCAGCCGCACAACCGGTGACCCGCTGAGGGCGAACAACCGCTCGTAGAGCATGGCCACCTGAGACCAGTCGACCGGATCCTCCACCTCCAGCACGGCGATCGCTCCCTGCAGGACGTCGGCACCGGAACCCCGCAGGGCCACGGCTCGGTCGACACTCACCCGCCCCAGAGAAATCAGCTCCCGATCCCACAGCGACCGGTCCTGCGCCGCCAGCAGCACAAGCTCACCCCCCACGACCCGCGCACGCCGGCGCGCCTCGTGGATCAGCATCAAGCCGAGCAGCCCGTGCACCTCGGGCTCGTCGGGCATCAGGTCCGCCAGCAGGCGCCCCAGGCGAATCGCCTCGCCGGCCAGCAGGCTGCGCTCCTCGTCCCAACCCTGACTGAAGATCAGGTAGATCACGGCCAGCACGGCATCCAGACGATCTGGCAGACGCGCCGCCGAGGGAACCGAGAAGGGGATCCCGCTGAGCCGGATCTTGGCTCGGGCTCGAGACAGCCGTCGCTTCATCGTATCCGACGAGACCAGGAACAGCCGCGCGATCTCCTCGCCCGACAGCCCGCCCAGCGTGCGCAGCGTCAGCGCCACCTGCGCCTCCAGCGACAGAGCCGGATGGCAACAGGTGAAGATCAGCTCCAGCCGCTCATCGCCCACCGGCGATTCATCAAGTCGTTCCAAATCCAATGCTCCGGAGTCCGAGCCTGAGTCCACCCGCTCGATCACACCGAGCAGCCGCACCTTCTCGCCCAGCATCCGCTCCCGCCGCAGTCGATCCACGGCTCGCCGTCGCGCCACGACCACCAGCCAGGCGGCCGGATCGGCAGGCACGCCCTCCAGGGGCCAGCGCTCGGCCGCCAGGGCGAAGGCCTCCTGAGCGGCCTCCTCGGCGAGATCGAAGTCGCCGAGGAAGCCGATCAGTGAGGCCAGGACCCGGCCCCAGGCGTCACGGAAGACTTGCTCGAGCAGTGTCAGCTCCCCACGACCGCCGGACGTTCGGCGATCGGGCGGACCTCCACCGAGCCATTCATCCAGGTGGCCGGGATCCGAGCCGCCACATCCAGGGCTTCGTCAAGGTCGTCGGCCTCGAACAGGTAGAAGCCGCCGAACACCTCCCGAGTCGCCGCGAACGGCCCATCGGTGGTCAGCGCCTTCCCGTCGGCCACGCGCACGGTGGTCGCCGTCTCGAGGCCCTGCAGCTGCTCGCCGCCCAGGCAGCGGGGGTCCTGACGGATCTCCATGTACTGCCGGGTGATGTCGGCCGCCTCGTCCTCGCTGAGTCCGTCCCACGAGTGTGGGTCGATGTAGATCAACATCGCGTACTTCATGTGTCACCTCCAACGCGGTTTGGGCTTGTCATCCCTAGACGAACGACAGAGCCCGGAGGGGACACGTCTTCTGACGGAGCGGGCAAGGTCAGTCGGACCGCGCGTGCAGGATCGCGTCAAGCAACCCGGGGAAGCGATCCTCCAGCGCCTCGCGCCGCAGGACGTTGATGCGGCTCTTCCCCGCCACGCGGGTGGAGATCACGCCCGCCTCCCGCAGTACCCGGAAGTGGTGTGAGCACGTCGACTTGGTGATCGGGAGGTTGAACGCCCCGCAGGCGCGCTCGCCCCCCTCGTTCAGCTCGGAGACGATCCGCAGCCGGATCGGATCGCTCATTGCGTGCAGGACGGCGGCCAGCTCCAGTTGCCCCGTCTCACAGGAAGCGACTTCCGCGCGTTCCGTCTCCGCGATCACAGCACGGTCATTGTACGACAAATATCGAACTCTGTGCTACGGTTCGACAACCATCGTACTGAGCCCACGCCAACCGGGAGACTGAGCCAATGAGTCCGGCAGAACAGAGGAAGAGGTTCCTGCGCGTCACGCTCGTCCTGGCCTGCCTGGCCCAGTTCATGGTGATCCTCGATGTCTCTGTCGTGAACGTCGCGCTCCCGTCGATCCGCCGGGCGCTCGGGTTCACGCTCTCCGATCTTCAGTGGGTCGTAAACGCCTACACGGTGACCTTCGCCGGCTTTCTGCTGCTCGGTGGCCGGGCGGCCGACCTGCTCGGGCGCCGCAGCGTGTTCGTCTGGGGACTGGTCCTGTTTGCCCTGGCCTCACTGGGTGGCGGGCTGGCCAACAGCCAGACGGTGCTGATCATCATGCGCCTGATTCAGGGCCTGGGTGGCGCGGTGATCGCCCCGGCCTCCCTGTCGATCATCACCAGCACGTTCACCGAGCCCAGCGAGCGCAACCGCGCCGTGGGCATGTGGGGCGCGATGGGCGGTGCCGGCGGCGCCGCCGGCGTGCTCCTGGGCGGAGTGCTCACCGATCTGCTCGGCTGGCGCTGGATCCTGTTCATCAACGTGCCGATCGGCCTCGTCGCCGCCTTCCTGGCGCAGCGGATGATCGCCGAGGGCCGCAACCCCAACGCCGCCCGGGGCTTCGATCTCGGGGGCGCGCTCAGCGCCACGGTCGGGCTGTCTTTGCTGGTACTGGGCATCGTTCGCACCGACACCACCGGCTGGGGCAACGGGACCACGCTCGCCCTGATGCTCGCGGGGGTGGCGCTGCTCAGTCTGTTCGTGGCCATCGAGGGCCGGTTTGCCAAGGCTCCGCTGATGCCGCTGCGACTGTTCTCCTCGCGCAGCCTGACCTCCGGCAACCTGATCATGATGCTGGTCGGAGCCTCCACGTTCGCCATGTGGTTCTTCTTCTCGCTGTACCTGCAAGAGGTGCGCGGTTACTCGCCATTGCACGCCGGGCTGATCTTCCTGCCGATGACGGTGCTGATCGTGATCGGCTCCACGATCGCCAGCCGGATCACGCTGCGCGCCGGAGCCAAGCGTCTGCTGGTGGCCGGGATGCTGGGGCTGGCCGTCGGCCTGTTCCTGTTCGCACAGCTGAACCCGACCGGCAGCTACCTCGGCGACATGCTGGCACCCAGCCTGATCACCTCGATCGCCATGCCCTTCGCGTTCATCCCGGCGACGATCTCGGCCACCGCCGGCGTCGCCCGGCACGAGGCCGGGCTGGCCTCCGGAATGATCAACACCTCCCGGATGTTCGGCGGCGCCCTCGGCCTGGCGGTCCTGGCCACGCTGGCCAGCTCGCAATCCAAAAGCGACCTGCGCAATCCGACGGCCGCGATCCACACCGCCAACCAGGCGCTGACCAATGGCTTCCACGTGGCGTTCCTGGTCGGCGCCGGGATGGCCTTGGTCGGCGTGCTGATCGCCGCCGTGGGCATGCCCAGCCTGAAGGCCCGAACCGCCGAGGCCCCGGACACGCAGCAGGTGGCAGTAGAGGTCTGACCGTTCTCCTCGGGGTCGCGGACTTGTGGTACCGCGACCCCGGTCCGGCCGAACCCCAAGTCGGCCGGACCGGCGACAATGCTCAGCCCGTGGCCAAGGTCTTTGTCACCCGGCAGGTCCCCGGCCCGGCGCTGGAGCGTCTGTGCCGGGCGCACGAGACCACCGTGTGGCCCGAGCGGCGGCCGCCTTCCTACGACAAGCTGCGCCAGGAGGCGGCCGAGGCCGATGGTCTGCTGACGCTGCTGACCGACCTGATCGACGCCGCGCTCATCGCGGCCGCGCCCCACCTCAGGGCGGTGGCCAACCTCGCCGTCGGCTACGACAACATCGATCTGGATGCCGCGGCCGCGCGGGGCGTTCAGGTGGGCAACACGCCGGACGTGCTGACCAACGCCACGGCGGACCTGGTCTGGGCGCTGCTGCTGGCGGCGGCTCGGCGGCTGCCCGAGGCGCTTCAGAGCGCCCGCACCGACTGGGTGACCTGGGAGCCGGCCGGGTTCCTCGGGCGGTCCGTCACCGGCGCGACGCTGGGGATCATCGGCCGCGGCCGGATCGGCTCGGCGGTGGCCCGGCGGGCGGAGGGATTCGACATGCAGGTGATCACCGCCGGCCGCGGCGACGATCTCGGCGAGGTGCTGGAGGGCTCTGACTTCGTCTCGGTCCACGTGCCGCGGACGCCGGAGACCGAGCGCCTGATCGACGCGGACGCCCTGCGCCGCATGAAGCGCTCGGCGATCCTCATCAACACGGCCCGGGGCGAGGTGATCGATCAGCAGGCGCTGGCGCAGGCGCTGCGCGACGGGCAGATCGGCGGCGCCGCGCTGGACGTCACCAGCCCGGAGCCGCTGCCCGGCGATGACCCGCTGTGGGACGCGCCCAACCTGATCATTACGCCGCACATCGGCTCGGCGACGCAGCAGGCGCGTGAGCAGATGACCGAGCTTGCCGTGGAGAACCTGCTGGCCGCGCTGGACGGGCGGCCCATGCCCCACGCGGTCTCTCGCTAGCCGGTGCGCATCGCGATCGTCGATATCGGCACCAACACCACGCGGCTGTTCGTGGCCGAGGTGGAGAGAGATCGGGTGACCCGGGAGCTGTATCGCGAGAGCCGGGTGACCCGCCTGGGCGCCGGCGTCGATGCCGACGGTCGCCTCCAGGATGAGGCCATGGCGCGCACGCACGCCGTGCTGGCCGAGTACGCGCGCGTGATCGAGGAGGGCGAGGCCGGCCGGCGGGTGGCGGTCCTGACCAGTGCCGTGCGTGACGCCGCCAACGGGCGCGAGTTCGCCGAGGCGTGCCGCCGGCGCTATGGCCTTGACATCCACGTGCTGAGCGGAGACGAGGAAGCGCAGCTCACCTATCTGGGCGCCACCGACGAGGTGGACCCGGAGTCCCGCGCGCGCATCCTCGTGGTGGACATCGGTGGGGGTTCCACCGAGCTGATCATCGGCTCAGGGCGCCAGGCCGAGTTCCACGTGTCCACCCAGGCCGGCGTGGTCCGCCAGGGCGACCGGCACGTCCACCAGGATCCACCGGCCGCCGCCGAGCTGCGGGCGGTGGCCGACGACGTGCGCGCGGCGCTGGAGGCGGCGGTGCCGGAGGAGCGCCGGGCGGGCGTCGAGCGGGCGCTGGCGGTGGCCGGGACCCCCACCTCGCTGGCGGCGATCGCTCAGGAGCTCGCCCCCTACGACCCCGAGCGTGTGCAGGGCTACCGGCTGACGGCGCAGACCAGAGACGAGATCCGGGAGCGGCTGGGCGCGATGACGCTGGCGGAGCGGCGGGAGGTGACCGGCCTCCATCCCGACCGGGCGCTGGTGATCCTGCCCGGGATCGTGATCCTCACGGTGGTGATGGCGCTGTTCGGGCTCGAGGCGGTGGAGGTCTCCGAGCACGACATCCTGCGCGGGGCGGCGCTGCGGTACGGCGCCTGATCGCCGTCAGGGGCGAGATCGGCAAAACCGCTTAGGTGTTACTGGACAGCATGAATAAGTAGTTAGTGCCTGGACGAATGTCCGATTGTCTATACACCATGTTCTGAGCGACTATTCCGCGTGGGCGAAGGCTCGCTTGCGATCCAATGCCCAACACATAGGCTCGGGCGAAGCCGCAGACATCGGCGCCTCCCGCCGTCCGAGCCACTCAAACGGCCCATCCGGCACGTACCCCTGCCCGTCCCGATTGGGCCACACCTGGATCGGAAGCCGCCCGCAGAGATGCGGGCGGTTTTCGTTCCGGATCTGGACCGGGGTTGCGACCGCATCAACATGCATAACCCCTTCTCCCCCAGGGGGGTGGCGGACATCAGTGTTCTCTGTCGACGCTGTCGTTCACCGGCCCCGTTCGAGGCTAAGGGTGATGAAGGTTTGTAGGGTGCCTCAGGCCAGGTTGGAGCGGCGGGGGCAGGCGACCGCCGACAGATGACCCCCCGAAAGGGTGAAAAGCTTGCGCACCCCGTGGGCCTTGAGCCGGCGAGCGATCAGTCTTCCTCCATGTAGCTGCTCGCCGCGGTCGCTGGCCGCTCGTCGCGGCAAATTAACACGAGCCGAAGGTTGACGCCGTAGGTTGATGACGAGTCCCGAGCGAAAGGAGCTTTCCGCATGACCTTTCCGCAAGACCCGCAGGAGCACGAAGAATTCGAAAGCCTGTGCACCGGCGTGGCGGACTACGAGCCGCTGCCGACGATCACGACGCGCCCGGATATCGAGCCTCTGCTCGGCGACGAGGCGCAGTCCGATTCACTGAACGACGAGATCCTGGCCGGGCTGGTCTCCCCCTGACGCCGGATGCTGGCCGGCCTGGTTTCCCCTGACGCCGGATGATCAGCTCGCCGGCGGGGCTGAGACTGGCCCGGCGGCCAACGCATTGACCACCGCTCCGGCCAGGATGATCAGCGCCACCACGTAGAACCAGCCGAGGACGATCACCACGAACACCACCGTGGTGCCGAAATGCGCGATCGTGGAGATCGACGACAGGTAGACGGGGAACGCCACGTCGACCACCCCGATCGCGACGGTGGCTCCCAGCGCGCCCGGCCAGATCGCGCCCCAGCGCAGCCGCCGGGTGGGCACGAGTGCGTACAGAGAGGCCAGGCAGACGAACAGGATGGCCAGGCTGCCGGCCAGTGACACTACATAGACGATGTCGTTGACCCGCGCGAGGTCGAGCGGCAGCTGCGTGGCCCCCGCCTTGAGCACCGACTGCAGGGTGGGAATGGCTACGGTGGCGATCATGAACAGCAGCACGATCCCCACCATCACCACGCCGAACCGCTTCTGGGCCAGCCACGGCCGCGACGGGCTGCCGTAGATCCGGCTGAACGACGTGTCCAGCGCGCCCCAGAACGACGAGGCCAGCCACAGGCTGGCGATCAGCGCCAGGACGCCGGTGCTGGTGGTGGAGCGGGAAACCTGGTCGAGCAGGGAGTCCAGCGTGGCCTGGGTGCTGCCCGGGAAGATGTCTCGCAGGTCGCCCACCACCGAGTGGGCGATCGTCTGGTTCGAGACGATGTGCCCGGCGACGAACAGCCCGAGCAGCGCCACCGGGATGATCCCCAGCAGCATGTTGTAGGCCACCATCGCCGACAGCCCGGTGATGTTGGAATCCCAGGCCAGCCGCCAGAACCGGCGCAGCCTGCCCGGGGTGGCGCGGGCGTGACGGCGCAGATGGTGCCCCCGACCGCCCGACCGGGCCGGGATCTCAGTGTCCGGAGCAGACGGATGTGGCTCCAGCGCAGGTGGACCGCCGGTCGCTCGCCTCGTGCGCATGCCTGGGAAGGTTCCCGCAAATGCGGCTCGAACCTCCCCACCAGTTGATTTCAGCGCTGGCCAGAAGGGACGCTGTGGCGCGCCTTCGACCCGCCGGGCAGCGCCATGGCGGCGCCTGACAGGGCCTGGAATCCCTCGAACCAGCGGTGACCGATCCGCACGACCGGGGTCTGGCGCAGGCCCCGGCGGCGCAGCGCCGCGG
>DASZMP010000039.1:0-17953 GCA_035551795.1 Solirubrobacteraceae bacterium
GATCTTCGGAGTGCCGTTTCGGCGAGCGGTGAACCGGTAGAGCTTGTGGTCGGTCGGGACGTAGATCCCGCCGTGGGAGTCGGCGGCCAGCGACTTCGTGATCTCGCCGTTGGCTCCGTTGCCCAGCCTGATCAGATGGACCCTGCCGGTCCGGAAGTTCAGCGTTCCCACCACGCCGTCCTGGCGCGCGGTGAACCACAGCAGGCCATGGGAGTCAGGAAGCTGTGAGGTGATCTCCTCGTTGCTGCCCAGGCCGAGGGTGTAATCGTGAATCAGCTTGAAGCCGGGAGTTGGGGATGCGGCCGGTGCGCGTGACCGGCTGCGGGGTCGCCGTGGCCCACGAACGGCGTGGCCGGCGGCAGGTTGACGTTGGGGATCGGGATCGGTCCGGTGGCCGCACCGGCCGCCCCTGGCCCCGGTCCTGCCGTTGACACGGCCGTTGACAGGGCGGCGATCCCGGTCAGGATCGGGATGAGCCGCCGGCGCCGCACGGCTGGACTGCTCCCCGCTTGGGGGCTGTATCTACCGCCGGTTCGCTGGCTGCTGTAGCGAGAAGATCATTGCGTCGCCCCCTCGGGCGGCGGGGTGGCTCGTCAAGTCGAGGATCTTGTGAAGGTCGTCCAGCGATCCTGTGCGGTCGAGTTCCCAGCGGGTGTCGGTGATCCGCATCGGGATGAGGCCCGCCGCCATCAGCTTGGCGTCCTTGATGCGGTCGCGCTCCCGGTCCTTCGGAGTCCGGTGGTAGCGATCGCCGTCCACCTCGAGCGCGACGTGGCGGTCGGGCCAGTAGAAGTCGAGCTCCCAAGAGATCCCCCCGGCCATGAAGTGCTGATTGCGCAGCGGGCACGGGAACCGGGGGTCGGCCGCGATCGCCTCCGCCACAGACCGCTCGAAGCCAGACTTATCGAAGGGCTTCGGGCCATACGCTTCAAGCGCTGCCCGTAAGTTGCGTACCCCTCGGGCCGCCGGGTGCCGGGCAAGGCTCTCGTCCATCTCCTTCATGATCAGGAGATCTCGGCGGACCGCCAGCTCGATCAGCCGGTCGAGTTCCTCACGGGACTCGTCAGGCGCCAGCTGGAGCAGGATCAACGGCACGCTCGCCACGCGCAGACCGCCGACCGTCTTGGCCTCGGATCGGTGAGGCGGCTCGGTGATTCGGTGGGTGACGATCCCGCGCCGCCGCCTGATCGCGGTGCCGACGATCGTCACATGGATGTCCCATGGGTTGATCGCTCGAAGGCCCTTGATGCCTGCGCCGGTGCGGTGGGTGAAGAACGACGTCTCGCCACAGGCGAGCTGAGCGGCGAACAGCCATCCGCGCCGGGTCAGCCGACCCGTCCCCACGGCATACACACCCCGGTGGATCCGATGGAGGTAGCGGCGTTCAACCAGACCCCGGACCTCCTTGCGGCTGAACCCAAGTCCGCCGAGCTGCTCGATCGTGACCAGGTTCTGCTGACCGGCGCCCAGCTTCTCCAGCGCGGCCAGCCGCGCGCGTCGATTGTTCATTTAGGGCCCTGCTGGGGCGTTAAATGAACAATCGGCGCCACCCGCCGACGGTAGACCCGACCACCGTTACGTGTCAGTCAAGGACGTTGCAACTTAGTGCCAATTGCCGGCCCGCCGGCCCGCCGGCCACAGGCCCCCAGGCCCGCAGGCCCCCAGGCCGCAGGCCCGCCGGCCACAGGCCACAGGCCACAGGCCACAGGCCCGTGGCATCTACGAAACCCCCGAGCCCCCTTCCACCGGCCACTTGTACCGCACCCCGGTCAGCTCCTCAGAGACCTCCCACAGCCGCCGCCACGCCTCCTCGTCGTACGCCCGCCCGGACGCCGTCACGACGCGCGGATAGCCGCGCTGCTCGCCGAAACCGTCCGGGCCCACGAAGCTGCCTCCCGGCAGGTCCGGCACGGTCGCGGCGTACAGCGAGGGCAGGGCCCCCATCTCGGCACTCTGGGCGAACACCGCGTTCGTCACCCGCATGATCAGGCCCTCCCACGCCGAGGGTCCGGCGAACTGCAGGTTCGTTCGCGCATACCCGGGGTGGGCGGCAACGCTCGTCAAGCCCACAGAGACGGCCGTGGCACGCTTTTGCAGCTCGAAGCAGAACAGCAAATTCGACAGCTTCGACTGGCCATAGGCCAGCCAGTTGTTGTAGCCGTGCTCGCGCTGCAGGTCATCCCACTTCATCCGCCCCAGCCGGTGGGCGCCGCTGGACACTGTCACCACGCGCGCCGCGGGCGCGGCCAGCAGCGGCCCGAGCAAAAGCCCCGTTAGAGCGAAGTGACCCAGATGGTTGGTCCCAAACTGGCTCTCGAACCCGTCGACGGTCTCTCGGCGAGGGGGCGCCATCACGCCGGCGTTGTTGACGAGAAGGTCCAACGCAACCCCCTCAGCCACGAAGCGCGAGGCGAAACCTCGCACAGACCCCAGATCCGCCAGATCGAGCTCCCGCACCGACACCCGCGCCGCAGCCACCTCACCCCGAATCGACGCTGCGGCAGCTTCGCCCTTCTCCATGTTCCTGCAGGCAATCACCACCTCCGCTCCCGCTTTCGCCAGCCAGCGAGCCGTCACCAGGCCGAGGCCGCTGTTGGCGCCCGTGATGACCGCCAACCGGCCCGACTGGTCGGGCATGTCGGCGCCGGTCCACCGGCGCTGGGTCACGAACCACCACTGCGCCGCGCCACCGACTCCCGGTAGGCCGGCGAGCGGAACCTCAGCACGGGATCGTCGGACAGCTCGATCCCGGGCGTCACCCGCGTGGGATCGAACACCAGCACGTCCCCATCGCGCTCGCGCTCAACATCAATCCCGGTGATCTCGAACACGCCGACGGTCACCCGGCGCCGCGAAGCCGGCCACTCGCGGCTCGCGTCGTCGACCGCATCCCCCGGCTCGGCGATCTGTACCTCGAGCGTGAGCCGCACCGGTCCGACCGCCATTCGCCCCCGCAACTCCTCCTGCAGGTAATCCCGACCCCGGCGGCGCGCCGAGCGCAGGCCGATGTATGGCTCCTCCCCCGCCCCCGGCAGCACCGTGTAGCGCACGAACCGCTCGACGCCGTCGGCGTTGACCCAACGAAACGCGTGCTGGCCGTAGTAGCGCAACAACCCATAACTGGCCGGCGGTCGCATCACCGGCAGGGCCTTGACCAGATGCAACAGCAGCCAGGGATGACGGCCGAGCAACACGGGCATCTTCAGCAGAGCAGCTCGCCCGGATCCCTGAGCTCTCAGCAGCTCGACGAACACCTCCGGCGTGCGGGTGGCAAACACCGGAGCCGTCACGGAAACCAAATCGGTTCGCGACCCGTCACCCAGATAGAACTTGACCGCCAGCCCCCGCAGGTCGGGCGCGAAGTCCGGACTGCCCGGGTTACCGGAGGCGTTGGAGAAGCGCAGCGTCACTGCAACCGGCTCGCCCTGCATATGCGCCGCGGTGGTCAGCGATCGAGCCTCGGGCGTGGCGGTGAACGTCCCGGCGCACAGGATCCCCTTGGCGTGCAGGGCCCGTGACCCGGGGTGGCGTCCGAACGCCGACTGCGCGGCGTCGATGGCACCCCGCGGGGTAACGGTCATTCCGAAGATACGGTCGTGAACCGGATGCCGGCCTTGACCAGCCGGTCGATGAGCGGCTGCCCCATCGCGACCGCAGGCGTCAGCTGCCCGGACCGCTCGGGCAGCGAGTCGAAGGCCAGACACAGGGCCGATTCGGAGAGCATCTTCGAGGTCTCCCCGTAGCCCGGATCTCCTCCGCTCACCTCGGTGACCACGCGGCGACCGTCGGCCTCGCCGAGCATGCGGACCTTGAACCACGCGCGCGCCCGCTGCTCACGCGTCGGCCCGTCGCCAGGATCTTTCACGCGCAGGAGCAGATCCCGGGTGAACGGGACCTGCGCGAGCGCGATCAGCACACCGGCCCCGCCGACCAGCCCAACCGCCTTGGGCAGCCGCTTGACCACCAGGTAATGGCTGTAGGTGAAGTCCGGGCCGTAGCGGTCGAGAGCCCGGGCGGAGCGAAGCACCGTCTGAGGATCGATGGTCGGGAAGGGCACCACCCATCCGCCGGCCGTGCTGTCATTGTGTGGGTTGCCGGGGGCACCACGGACTCGGCGGGCATCTCCAGAACTGACAGAGCGGGCGGAGCGCTCCGCATTGCGACGCTCGCGCCCGGCTCGAATGCCGTGGCGCAGGCGGCTCATCCCGTGCACGGCCGAGTGGTAGGTGCCGCCGGAGAACGTGCCACCGGCGCGAACGAATCCCTGGAGGCGGATGGGAACGTCCTCGGGCAGCTGCTGCACGGTGAACAGCGCGCCGAGGTCGTGGGGGATCGAGTCAAACCCGCACGAGTGGACGATCCGGGCGCCCGAGCGCGCCGCCGTCTCGCCGTATCGCAACCACATGAGGTCGACGAACTCAGGCTCGCCGGTGAGATCGACGTAGTCCGTGCCGGCCGCCGCGCAGGCGGCCACCAGCGGCTCCCCGTAGTGGATATACGGGCCGACCGTGGTGATCACGACGCGCGCCGACGAGGCCACCTCCCGGATCGACTGCTCATCGGTGATGTCCGCCCGAAGCAGCGGCAGGTCGTCGAACCCGGACAGACGCGAACGCACCGCCTCCAGCTTCGCCATGTTCCGCCCGGCCAGGGCCCAGCGAAGCCCGGCGGGACCGTTCGACGCCAGATACTCGGCGGTCAGCGCCCCGGTGAACCCGGTGGCCCCGAACAGCACGACGTCGTACGGCCGATCCGCGCGATCGCCCTCAGGCATCCTCATCCTCAGAGGCCTCAGATTCAGCCAGAACCGACCGTGCGACCTCGAGCGCCTCGGCCGGAGAAACCCCGGCCCGGGCCGCCACCCAGCACGACACCGGCGCCGCTACACGCTCGGAGGAATGTGCCGCCTCGCCGGCTATGTCGAGCAGCGCCGAGAACTCCTCCGCCGTCGGAGACTCAACCCCGAGCCTGGCCGCGAAGGCATCGATCCACTCCCGGGCGTTCATGGAGCGCCGCACTCTACCCCCTGCCATGATCCCGCGGTCTCCGGCAACGAAGAAAGGCAAATGTACATGGCACTCCTCGACGGCAAGGTTGCAATCGTCACCGGATCCGCCCGCGGGATCGGGCGAGCCACCGCCGAGCTGCTGGCCGAAAACGGCGCCAGGGTTCTCATCAACGACCTCGACAGGGACGTCGCCAACGACGCTTCCGGCCAGATCGCCGGCGACACCCTGGTGTTCGCCGCAGACCTGACCAAGCCGGACACTCCCACCCAGCTCGTGCAGCGCGTCGTCGACGAGTGGGGACGCGTCGACATCCTCGTCAACAACGCCGGCTACACGATGGATGCCCCGGTTCACAAGATGACCGACGAGGGCTTCCAGCGGATGCTGGATATCCACACGGTCGTCCCCTTCCGCATGTGCCGCGCCGTCGCCCCCCACATGCGCGAGCCCGCGAAGAAGGAACGCGAGGAGGGACGCGAGGTGTTCCGCAAGATCGTCAATGTCAGCTCCATCTCGGGCACGATGGGCAACGCCGGCCAGGCCAACTACTCGTCCGGGAAGTCCGGGGTGGTGGGGCTGACCAAGACGCTGGCCAAGGAATGGGGCCAGTTCAAGATCAACGTCAACGCGGTGGCCTTCGGCTACATCGAGACCCGCCTGACCGCCTCCAAGGAGGAGTCGAACACCATGGAGATCGGCGGCCAGAGGGTCCAGCTGGGAATCCCGGACAACCTGCGCCAGATGGCCCCGATGATGATCCCGCTGGGCCGCCCGGGCACCCCCGAGGAGGCCGCCGGCGCGATCTTCCTGCTCTGCACCCCGTGGGCCAACTTCATCCACGGACAGGTGCTGACCGTGACCGGCGGCCAGTTCGGCGGGATGACCTCGTAGCCCCCCCGGCCCCGGCCCCCGCCGGCGCGGCCCGGTCGGCTCAGCCCTCCACCAGCTCGTCGCGGAGCATCTCGACCCGGCCGACCGCCCGGAACCCGAGCCGTTCCAGGATCGGCCGCGACATCGACCCGGCCTGGGTAACCAGCGCCGGCCGGCCCACGGTCGCCGCGTAACGCCACCGTTCGGCGATCAGTGCCCGGTAGGCACCCCGGCCACGCCAGCGAGGCAGGACCGCTCCTCCGAACAGCGCCAGGCCCACGGGCGTCAGCGAGCACGCACCGGCGCCGACGATCGCCCCGCCTGACCACACGGCGTGCATGACGAACGGAGAATCGGTCCACCGGCGTTCCAGGCCATCGCGATGGGCCATCGCCTCCTCGGGCGAGGCTCCGAACGCCTCGGCCTGCACGACAGCCGCCTGGAGATACTCCTGAGGCGTCGAAGCCGCCCGAACCTCGAAACCCGGCGGCGCCCCTGGCGGTTCGCGCTCCAGCGCCAGCGCGATGGCCACCGGATCGGCGTCCCGCACCAGACCCCGATTCAGCAGCGGTCTGACCAGGTCGGCCGCCTGGCTGCCCACCTCCCACTGCGTGCCCGTTCGCCCACGCGAGCGCAGCAGCTCACGAACCTCCGCCAGCACCCGGTCCACCTCCTCGACAGCGAACCGCTGCCGCTGCACGGTGGCGCCCATGCTCAAACACAGCGTGTAGCGATCTGTCTCCACACGCTCGTCGCCCCGACCGAGCGGGATGAACGAGTTCGGGTACTCAGCCGCCTCGCGGATCGATGTGACCGCGGGGGCCGTCACCGGTCAGCTGAAAACTACGCCTCGGGAGGCGGAGTGACCGCGGGCACCTCAGCCGGCTTGGGGTCCTCATGCTTGATCCCGTCGCGGAAGCCGCGCATCCCCTCGCCCAGCGAGCGCCCCATCTCCGGCAGCTTCTTGGCGCCGAACACCATCAGGACCACCACGAGGATGATCAGCAGGTGAACCGGGTTCTCAAGTCCCATTCAGTTGATCCTTTCTGGCCAGACTGGTCGGCATCCCTTCAGCCCGACCACTCCCTCAAATGATCGCGAACCCGGCGCGCCGCTTCATCCGCACTTATCCGCAGACCGAAAGCCGCCGCCGGACCCGGCAAAAGCGCCACCAACACTACAGTGCAACCGATGTTGATCCGTCACGCCCAACCCGACGCCAACACAGACGGCGCGGCGTGCGCCGCGATCTACGCGCCGTTCGTCCAGCACACGGGCGTCAGTTTCGAGGACACGCCGCCGGACGCCGCGGAGTTCGCCCGTCGCATCGAGCGCCTGGCGGCGACCCATGCCTTCCTGGTCGCCGAGGACGAGCGCGGGGTGGCTGGTTTCGCCTACGGGGCGCCCCACCGCGAGCGCGCCGCCTACCGGTGGGCGACCGAGGTGAGCGTGTACATCGACGAGCGCGCCCAGCGACGCGGGTTCGGGCGGGCGCTGTACGGGCAGCTCCTGCCCATGCTGGGCCGGCAGGGCATGTGGACGGCTCTGGCCGGGGTGGCGCTGCCCAACGCCGCCAGCGTCGCGCTGCACGAGGCGTGCGGTTTTGAGCCGATCGGCGTCTACCACAAGATCGGGTTCAAGCTGGGCCGCTGGTTCGACGTCGGCTGGTGGGAGCTCGCTCTCCAGCACGGCCCCGGGCCGCCCGCCGGCTAATCCTCGTCCAGCAGCAGAGCCAGCGTTGGGCAGGCGTCGACCGCCCGCCGGGCCAGCCCCAGCAGCTCCGGCGGGACCCCGTCCACGTCGATGATCGGGTAACCCCAGTCATCGAGCCGGATCAGCTCGGGAAGCAATTCGGCACAAAGCCCGTGGGCCTCGCACATGATCGGGTTGACTCGCAGCTTTGCCGTTTCTCTGAATGTGGTCATATCTCTGAGGGGTGTGGTGGTTCGGGTGCCGGCACCGGCTTTGGGCACGGTGCCGGCGGGAGCGAAGCTCCCTGTCTCACGTCGAGTGCCATCCCACCTGGGGGCCGAGCGGCAGGCCGGCCGGACGGGAGCGGCAGGGTCCGGCGCCGTGGGTGGCCAGCTCCGGACCGAACACCTCAAGCGCGCTCTCCACGAATCGCACCACTCCGTTCGGGTGGTGGCAGGCGCCCCGGCCGCGCACGTCGGAGCACCAGCGGAGCAGCCGGTCCTGCTCGCGGCCATGTGCGACCCCATCTGCCAGCGCTCCGAACGCGCCGGCGATCGCGGCCAACCCGTGCACGCAGGGGCCGCACTGCCCCGTCGACTGGCCGGCCAGATAGTCGACGATCCGCGCGCTCTCGTGCAGCCCGCAGGAGCTCTGCCCCAGGGCGATGATCACCCCTGCGCCCAGCGAGCATCCTGCCGAGTTCAGCTCTTCGCGCGACAGATGCAGGTGGGGGGTCGCTCGAGCCGGCATCCAGGTGCCGAAGTAGCCCCCCACCAGGAGTGCCTGCAGTGGCTCGGTCCCCCCGCCGGCGGCCTGGAGCAGATCGAGCATCGGGGTGCCGAACGCGAGCTCGTAGACACCGGGGTGGGCCACCGCGCCGGAGATCGTCACCAGCACCGAGCCCGGGTCCACGGAAGTCCCCAGCTCGCGGTACCAGGTGTCTCCGTGCCGGGCCACCAGCGCCAGCTGGGCCAGCGTCTCCGGGTTCTGGATCAGGGTGGGGCGGTTGCGGTAGCCGCGATCGAACGGCCGCGGCGGCACGAACCGGGGTTTTGCGGGGTGACCGTTGAGGAACTGGATCACCGCGGTCTCCTCACCGGTGACATAGCCGTCGGGGCCGACGGCCAGGCTGATCGGCATCTCCACCGAGTCGCGCTCCGAGATCGCCTGTTCCAGGGCCTCCACCGGGTCGACGGCGTTCTGGTCCACCTTGACGATGATCTCTCCTGCCCCCACGGCCCTGGCGGCCAGCAGCGCCCCGTCGAGCACCAGGTGGGGAAGCCGGGCCAGGAGGAGATGGTCCTTGAGGCTGGCCGGCTCGGTCTCCGAGCCGTTGACCACCAGCGCGGACATGTGCCGCCGGCTGGCCACAGCCCGCAGCTTCACGGCGGTGGGGAAGTCGGCTCCGCCCCGCCCACGCAGGCCGCTGCGCTCGACGACGTCGATCAGCCGCTCGGGAGACAGCCGGGGCAGCGGGCCGTGAACCCGCTCATGGCGGAGCATGTCCATGGGGCCGGGGGAGGAGTCCAGACCCTGGAGGATGCGGGGCAGCGCCCGCGGTGGCGAAAGGCGATCTTCGGTGAAGCTCATCAGGCCTGCCTGGCGTGGAGGGTTCCGGAAACGGTGTTGTTCTGGTTGTCGATGTTCAGGCTGACCAGCAGGTCGACCGGCTTGGGGCCGCCGGTCACCCGCGCCGCCACCTGCGTCCCGTCAAGCGAGGTCACGTGGCCGACCAGAGCCGCCGGTGCGCCGGCGGGCGCCAGGTCGACCTGCGAACCGCTGAGGTCCAGCCCGCCACCCGAGGGCTCCCCGCCCAGCCGGATGCGCAGGAGACCGCCGGCTCCGCCGCTCAGGCGCAGCTCCAGATCGAGGATTGCCCCTCCGCCGATCTGCGTCCGGGTGATCGTCCCGGCCAGGCGCGAGGTGAAGGGAAGCTTCAGCGGCTTGCGCGAGCTTGCCGTCGACGGCGTTGTCACGGTTGTGGCCGTGCTCGCCGGGCGGTGCGCGGAGAACAGCAGCGATGCCGGAGTGCCGGCTCGCTCGGCCCAGCGCGGCGACAGCGGGCCGGCCAGCGTGAAGGCGAGCAGACCGACCGGGGTGAGCACGGCGCCCGCTGCCCCCAGGCTCCGCCAGCGAGATGAGACGTCGTGGCCACGCTGCAAACGGGCGACGACCGCCCAGGAGACCGCGATCACGCAGACAAAGGTGACGCCCAGCGCCCATGCCTGCTTGCTGTCGGACCCGGTGCCCAACCCGTGCAGGAGCGCCACCGGCCAGCAGGCGTAGGCCAGCCAGTGAATGCCCCGCCAGGCGCGATAGCCCAGGCGCCGCCGGATCAGGCTGGTGATCACCAGCGCCAGGATCAGGTCGAAGGCCACCGCCCCGAAGCCGAGCCAGAGCGGGCGGTAGGGGGAGTGTAAGGGGATCACCGCGTCGATCAGGCCGATCGGCGCAAAGCCGTCGAGAACCGTCGTGATCACATGGATCACGATCAGTGCCACCGCCAGGAGCGATAGGTCCCGGTGCAGCGATTCGACCGCGAACCGCGGCCAGCGAGGATTGGGGGCCAGCCGCATCGGCCCCAGCAGCCCCAGGACCACGACCGCGGTCAGCAATACCAGGGATACCACGCCCGTGGCCCGGGTGAGATACCAGTAGGCGGTCGGCCCGAGCGTGGCCGCGACCGGCATCACGCCGTCACCACAACGGGCACCGAAACCGGCGTCACGCCGCCACCACCGGCACCGCGACCGGCAGGTCCTCCCCCTCCTGCGGCCAGCCGGCCAGGTGGCGGACACGGCCGTCCAGCTCGACGAGCCGGCTGGGCAGCCGCAGCCCCTCGAGCCATTGCGCCGCGCGCTCGCCGCGCACGATCGCCGCGGTGCTGGCGATGTTGGCGTCGAGACAGCTGGCGGCCGCCACGCTCACTGTGCGAAAGCGTGCCTGCACCGGACGCGCGGTGGCCGGGTCGATCAGGTGGTGGACGATCTCATCTCCCTGGCGGTGGTTGCGCACCGTGGTGCTCGAGGTGGCAAGGCCGCCGCCCGAAAGCGAGATCCACTGCCCGGCGGCATCGAAGCTCGAGCGGTGGTCATCGGTGACCCGGATCCGCCAGCCGCCGTCGGGGACCTCCCCGGCCGTGCCCAAATCTCCGCCCAGGCTGACCAGCACGCCGGCTCCCGTTGCCTGGTGAGCAGCGGCGGCCGACTGATCGGCGGCCAGAGCCTTGGCGGTGGCGCCCAGGTCGACCCGGACGCCCTGGCCGAGCCGGACGGTGCCGGCGGCCCGGTCGAGCGCGATCGTCCGGTACCCGGGCACCTTGAGCAGCTCGAACCGCTTGGGATGGGAGGCTTCGGTGAAGCCGAGGGCGACCAGCACCTCACCAACCGTCGGATCCACATCGCCGTCGGTCGCCTCGGCCGCCCGGATACCGGCGGCGAGGTACTCCGACAGGAGTGGGCTGACCTGCATCTCCCGGCCGGCCGATCGGTTGACGGCGGCCAGCTCGGAGTCCAGGCGAAAGCTCGAGCAGGCGTGATCGACACGCTCCACGAGGCCCTGGACCACGGTCAATGCCTCGCCCAGCGCACCGGGGTCGGTGACTGCCACCACGGCGCGTCCTCCCCACAGGGGAAACTCGCTGCTGACTGGATCCGGCAAGGATGTGCCTCAGGATCCGCCGGACGTGACCGGAGGCGAGCTGGGCGCTGGAGTTGGTGCCGGAGTCGGGCTCGATTGCGGCGCCGCAGGGGCGGACGATCCGGAGGAGGAACTGCTGGAGGAGGAGCCGCCACCGGATGCGCCCCCGAGGCCCAGGGCTGACGCGCCCGCCGGGGCAGGCAGCTTCGGCTGAGAGCTCCGAGTCGTCACGGTGGACTTTGAGGTGCTGGGATGGCCCGTGGCCGCCCGGGCGCTGCTCAGCGAGTGTCCCGGCGCCAGGGCGTAGACCAGCGCCGCGAACGCGGCTGAAAGTCCCGCCGCGCCGACGATCACCAAGCGCCGCGTGCTGCCGATGCGGGCAAGAGCGGCGTCGCGATGGTGGGCAGCCAGCAACCGGGCCTGGTCGATCCGGCGACCCTTGGATCCCGGAGCGGATGAGCTGTATGGGCGGGTGTAATGCGGATCGTCCATGGCCGGATAGTCCTTCGACCTCATCAGAATTCGCTAAGAGCACTGTGAGAATCCCCTACGCAGGGAATTTCTCACGGCATCGTCCAGACGCCGAATTCGGTGTTGGTCGCGTAGTGGACGGCCGTTTCGGAGGTATGCTTTCCGTTCGACCATTATTGGGGGCGATGGAAAATCGCCGCGAAACCGGACGTGACGCTGGGTTTCAGGGGGATGTATGGCACGGATGGCTAGGGAAGAAGGGACTACGGGTGACGACGCGCTACCGGACCTGGACGGGTCGGCTGCTCGCGTCCGCGAGCCCGGCATCGCCGCGAGCGAACCCATCGCCATGATGCCGGACGCTGGAGGTCGCGGCGGCGGAGGTCCCGGCGCCGGCGGCGGCGGCGCACGACCCGACGTCGAGGATCCCGTCGCACTCGGTGCCACCACGTCCACGCGCAACGACCCGTCCGCCTGGATCCCCCGGAACTCACCCACTCTGTCGGCCCACCTCCTGCTGGTCGATCGGGACCGAAGCTCCGTGGCCCTGATCGGCGAGTTGCTTCGATCCGCGTGGCCCGGGCCGATCACCTTCACCCACACCGAACGAATCGACGACGTCACCCAGCAGCTGCTGGCCGGACCGGTGAGCGCCGTCCTGCTGGGCGAGCACGAGGACCTGGGTGCCTTGGAGCACGTCCGAAGCCTGGCGCCGGGAGTTCCGGTGCTGGTTCTGTCGCGTACGTACTCCGACGAGACCGCCGTGGCGGCGCTGCGAGCGGGCGCCCAGGACTACATCTCGCGCGCCGACCTGACGTCGGAGCATCTGCGCCGGCGGCTGCTGCACGCCGTCGAGCGCAAGCGGGCGGAGTTGCAGCTCGCTCACCGGGCCCTCCAGGACCCGCTGACGAGCCTGCCCAACCGCACCCTGTTCATGGATCGCCTCAGCGTCGCCTTGGATCGGCTGCGCCGCAGCGGGCTGATGATCGCGGTGCTGTTCCTGGACGTGGACGAGTTCAAGTTGATCAACGACTCCATGGGCCACCGGGTGGGTGATCAGGTGCTGACCGCCATGGCCACCCGCCTGCGGTCGGTACTCAGGCCGATGGACACCGTCGCCCGGTTCGGCGGCGACGAGTTCGTCTTCCTCTTCGAGGGCCTGACCAGCATCGAGGAAGCGGTGACGATTGCCGAGCGCGTACGGGAGGTGGCCAGCCTGCCGATCACCATCGGCGGCGAGAGCGAATCGCTGTCGGTGAGCATCGGCGTGGCCACTGCGGCCGACCCGGGGATGTCGCCGGACGAGCTGATCCACCAGGCCGATGGCGCCATGTATCACGCCAAAGCACGCGGTGGCGGCGGGGCCACGATGGCCGAGCGGCCCCACTCCGAATTTGCGGACGATCCCGACCAGGCTGCGCAGCAGCTCCGCCAAGCGGTCGAGCGAGGCGAGCTCCGGGTCGTCTACCAGCCGATGTTCAAGTTCGAGCGCGGGCGGGAGGTCGCGGGATTCGAAGCGCTTGTGCGCTGGGAGCATCCGGAACGGGGCCTCCTCGGTCCGAGCGAGTTCCTGCCGTTGGCAGAGCAGCTGGGGCTGATGCCCGCCATTGACAAGTTCGTCCTCGAGCAGGCGCTGGGACTGCTGGGTCGCCTGCTGCCGGCGCGAGCGGAGCTCACCGTTTCGGTGAACCTGGCCCACGACCAGCTGGGCGAGACCGAGCTATCAACGGCGCTGACCACCCTGGAAAACACCGGGATCGGACCCGACCACCTGTATGTCGACATCCCCGAGCAGCTGGTCTCCGAGCATCCGGATGTCGCCATCCGAGCCGCTGAGATCCTGCGCTCCGCCGGCGTGCGGGTGGCCCTGGACGACTACGGCACCGGCTCGGTTCCGCTGGATGATCTGCGCCGCCTCGGGGCCGATGTCCTGAAGATCCACAACAGCATCGTGGGCGAGGTGGACGCCGAGACGCACTCGAGCGTGGTGGGCGCCGTGGTCGATCTCGGGCATGCGCTCGGCATGAAGGTCCTCGCCGAAGGGGTGGAAACCGACCAGCAGCTACTGGAGCTTCGGATGCTGGGCTGCGACGCGGCCCAGGGCTACCTCCTGTGCCGTCCGGTGCGCGCAGACCAGCTGGAGGAGCTGATCATGCACGCGGACGAGTTGCCGGCCTGACGGACGGACGGCCACGGCTGCCCGGGTCGGACCTGTCCCAGACCCGGCGGGCCTCACCCGCCGGCCACGTCCCGGCGCAGGAACACCAGGAAGGCGGCGAACAGCGACGGCAACCCGTACAGGGCGCACACCCAGGCCGCCCGGATGATCGGAGACCAGTCGATCGGTGTGCGCAGCAACCCCTGCCAGGCGTTGAACTGCGTGGACAGCAGGTACGGCTGAGCCCCCTGCAGCCCGGGCAGGATGCCGATCAGCTGGATCAGCAGCGAGATCATCAGCGTGCCCACCACGGCGGCGGCGCTGTTGCGCGTGACCACGGAGAGAAGCAGGCCGATGCAGACGATCGCCGCGATCGGCATCAGGTAGACGAGCAGGCTCACGTAGACCAGCTCCAGGGCCTTGGGAGCCGAGACGATCGTCCCGGACAGGCTCTGCAGCGAGTTGAAGCCCGACTCGATGCTTCCCGCGATCAGCGCCACCGTGCCGTCCAGGAGGATCGCCACGATCGCGTAGGTCGCGGCGACCAATGTCTTGCCGATGAACAGCTCTTGCCGCTGGAGTGACCGGGTGAGGACCGTCTTCAGCGTGCCGTTGTGATCCTCGGAAGCGAAGATGTCGCCGGCCACCAGTGCGGTGATCAGCGGGAACATCCACACCGCCCCGAACAGCAGGATCACCAGTGGCATGGCCAGCCCGCTGCGATCCAGGTAGTTGGCAAAGGCAAAGCCGCCACCGCGGTGGTTGTGGTGGAAGTGGATCGCCACGGCGAACAGGATGGGCACCAGCACCGAGGCGCCCAGGCCGAGATAGGTGCGCTTCTGGTAGCGCAGCTTGGTCAGCTCCCAGCGGTACACGGTCGCGATGCCGGGCCGCCGGCGCAGCGCAGGCACGCCCGGAGCGCCCAGCCGAACGGTGGTGGCGCTCACCCGAGGACCTCGGCCGGTTCGCGGGCGGGTGTCGGATCGGCTCCGTCGCCCTCGGTCAGCGAGAAGAACAGGTCCTCCAGGGTGACCGTAACCGGCGCCAGCTCGTGGATCAGCACGCCCGCCTCGATCAGGGCGCGCGACAGCGCACCCACGCTCGCCTCATCGGAGTTGAACACCAGCTTCCCGTGCTCGGTGCGCACCTCCCCCACTCCCCGCTGTGCCGCGCACACTCGCCGGGCGACGGCGTCATCAGTGGTGGCCAGCCGGTATAGGGTCAAAGCCCCTCGCGCCAGGGCGGCGATCGTCCCCTCGTAGACGATCCGCCCGGTGCGCACGATCGCCACCCGGTTGCACAGCTCCTCCACCTCACCGAGCAGGTGGCTGGAGAGCAGCACCGTCATCCCCTCGTCGGCCAGGCGGCGGATCAGCAGCCGCATGTCACGCATCCCGGCCGGGTCGAGGCCCGTGGCCGGTTCGTCGAGCAGGAGCAGCTGCGGCTCGCGCAGCAGGGCCGCCGCGATCCCCAGGCGCTGGCGCATCCCGTGCGAGTAGCCACCGACGCGGTCGCCGGCCCGGTCGCTCAACTCCACCGCCTGCAGGGACCGATCGATCCGCTCCGTCGCGCCGGCGCCGTCGTAGGCGGCCAGGAGCTGCAGATTGCGACGCCCGGTCATGTACGGGTAGAAGGTCGGCGCCTCCACGAAGCCGGCCACGCCCTGCAGCGCCTCCACGGTCTGCTGAGGGTCGCGCCCGAACAGGCGGACGCTGCCCGCGGTCGGACGGATCAGGCCGAGCATCATGCGCAGCGAGGTGGTCTTGCCGGCGCCGTTCGGCCCCAGGTACCCATACACGTCGCCGGCCTCGACGGTCAGGTCGACCTGGTCCACCGCCGTCAGCTCGCCGTAGCGCTTGACCAGCCCGCGGACCTCGATCGGGGCCGATGTCATGACGGCTCGGCCCCGATTCGGGTCACAGCCCCCGAGCGGCCGCGTCGGCGGTGCTCGAGTTGACAGATCCCACCAACAGGTAGCTGACGCCGTTTCGGGTGAACTGCAGCACCGTTCCGAGGGGGGTCGGCAGCTGCTGAGCGGTGACGCCGTTGATCTGCGCCGTCGGGATGGTCAGGCCCGGGCCGTCGCCCGAGCTGCTGGCGGTGCTGGGCAGCGCCGAGCCACCGGCTGAGGCCGGTCGCTCGATCACCAGGATGCCCCCCAGGCCCTTCCCGTAGAAGAGGGCGGCTCCATGATGGCCAGCCTTACCGATCAGCGATACCGAGTGGCGGGCCCGGCCCGCCAGAGCGGCCGGCGCCGCCAGGGTGAAGCCGAGGTGCTTGCGCACGGCCCTGACGCCGGTGATCTCCCGGCTGGAGTGCCTGGTCTTCGATTTGGCGCCGGCGGCGGAGGTGGTCTTGGGCAGGGAGAGCTTGACCACATGGGCGCCACTCGGTGGCGTGATGTTGAACACGGAGGGGGGAACGCGCCCGTAGGAGACGCCAGTCGCCTGCAGCTCGAGCACCGGTGTCGAATCGCCCCTGGCGTACACGGCGAAGTCGAGCGGGACGCCGTGGTTGGCGTCCCAGGCGAGCTTGACGGCGCCGATCAGCCCGCCGCCCGCCTTGGGCGACACGGCTACGCGGTAGGCCGGCTGGCCGCCCACGTCCGTGGGGCGCGCGCCGGACAGCGACAGCTGCTTGGCCAGGCCGTTGAAATCCTTCTGGATCTGGGCGATGGTCGGAATCGCTTCATGCTTGGTGGCGGACTTCCGCGCATCCGAAGACGAGCCGGCGGGCAGGCTGCCCCGGTAGACGACGTTCATGGCCGGGTCATAGGCCCAGAACGAGCCGCGGTTGAACACGACCTGGGCGTCGCCGTTGTCGGACTGGATCTCCAATCTGATGCGGCCGTCACCCACCCACAGGCGGCCTTGCCCGCCATTGAGCAGCGGGTCGGTGCCCTGGATCTCGCTCGAACCGATCAGGTTGTTGGTGAAGGTGATCGTGGCGCTCAGGCCACGGACAGGGCGCCCGGTGAGGGCTCGATGGACCGCTGCGGCCAGCGACCGGCGCTTGGGCACGGGGCCGTTGCCCGCTGCCGCGACCGCGATCGCGGTGCCGCCAACGCAGACGATCAGCAGGCCGGCAAGTCCGGCCAGGAGACGGCGAGTTGGGATGGTGCGCAGGAATCTCATGGGCGATCCACCTTCCTTCTGTGTACACATAGGTATAGCGGGCGCCATCACCCGGCCCAAACGGCCGGTGAGAGTTTGCTAATCCGCCAACGGCCGGTTACTCGGTGGGTGTCGAGGAGTGCATCTCTCGGAGCTCTCGCTTGAGAACCTTCCCCGACGGGTTTCGCGGCAGCTCGTCCAGGAACACGACGTCCCGCGGCACCTTGAAGCGCGCCAGGTTGTCCCTGACGAACTCGCGCACCTCGGCCTCGGTCAGCTCGGTGCCGGGGCGGCGCACGACGAACGCGGCCAGGCGCTGACCGAACTCCCGATCCTCAACGCCGATCACCGCTGCCTCCTCGATCCCTGGGTGCGTGACCAGCAACTCCTCCACCTCGCCCGGGAACAGGTTCTCGCCGCCCGAGACGATCATGTCGTCGTCGCGGCCGTCCACGAACAGACGGCCGCCCTCGTCGAAATGGCCAACGTCCCCGGTGCTCATCAGCCCGTCGATGATCTCCTTCTGGCCGCCGCCGGTGTAGCCCTCGAACTGGAACCCGTTGCCCACGAAGATGCGGCCCGGCCTGCCCGGCCCCTCCACCGGGCGCCCGTCCTGGCCGTACAGGCGCACGGTCGTCCCGTAGGGCGGGCGTCCGGCCGTGCCCGGCGCGGCGCGCAGGTCCTCCGGCGTGGCGAACGTTGCCCAGGCCACCTCGGTGGAGCCGTAGAAGTTGTAGAGGACGTCGCCGATCGCGCGCTGCGTGCGCCGGACCAGCTCGGCCTCGAGCTGCGACCCCGACGCGAAGACGATGCGCAGCGAACCCGTGTCGTAGCGATCCGGCTGGGCCTCGAGCACCGACACGATCCGCGCCAGCATCACGGGCACGACGACCAACGCGGTCGGCCGCCGCTGGGTGATCGCCTCCAGCACGCGCTCAGGATTGAAGCGCCGCTGCACGATCGTCGTAGCGCCCAGCGTCACCGACAGGATCATCTGGGTG
>DASZMP010000040.1:0-13685 GCA_035551795.1 Solirubrobacteraceae bacterium
CGCAGGCGCGTCCCGCCGTTTGCGTCCTTGAGTCGGCTGGCCGGCCGGCTCAAGGGCAGGCTCAGCCAGTGAACGTCGGCGCAGGTGCCTTCTTGTGCTTGTGCTTGGCCTTTACCTTGGCGGCCTTGACCACGATCTTCAGTGTCCCGGTGCGCGACTCGCCGTCCGGCAGCCTGGCAGTCAGGTTCAACTTGTAGGTGCCCGCCTTGGCGTTGGCCGGGACCGGCACCGTCACGGTCACCGGCGTCGTGATGGTGCCAGAGGGCGTGATCGACTTCGGCTTGGGGGTCGCCTTGGTGCGGCGGACGGTCGTCCTGGCGCTGAGCTTGAAGCTGGCGCCCGGCGAGGTGCCGCTGTACTCGAACGTGAAGTGGGCCGCGGCCTTCTTGCCCGCGGTCACCCTCACCGTCTTGCCGGGCACGATGCCGGCGTCACGGGTGGCCAGGGTGGCGTCTGCGCCGAGCGTGGACGGTGATTGATCGTCCACGCAGATCCAGTCCTCCTCGGCCGAGTTGCTGGAATCGATCGATCCGTAACCCTGGGTGGCGGAAGCCTCGCAGTCGATTCCTTCGGTCGAAGCCGGGGTGGGGATGGTGCTGCTTCCCTGGTAGTACTGACGGCCGCCGACGACCAGCTG
Source organism: Solirubrobacteraceae bacterium (assembly GCA_035551795.1). Classification (GTDB taxonomy): domain Bacteria; phylum Actinomycetota; class Thermoleophilia; order Solirubrobacterales; family Solirubrobacteraceae; genus Palsa-465. The sequence goes on from DASZMP010000040.1 coordinate 638, forward strand.
ATAGGTGAATGGCCCGGCGAACGGCGCCCCGTTCTTTGCCTGAGGCAGGCCGAAATCGGCGGTGGCGGTGAAGTTCTGATCCGTCGTGCCGCTGTAGTTCACCCATTGCGAGACGTAACCGACCCACTGCTGGCCGCTGGCTGCCGGCTCGAGCCGCTGCAGCTCGCTGGAGTACGCCGAGCTGGAGGTGAAGGTCAGCTGCGGCCCGGTGTCGTTCGGCCCGGTGGAGGTTGAGGTGAACGACGCGGGAGCAATCGTGCCGCTGGGCACGCGGAACCCCATCCAGAGCTGGGACGGGTCGAAGCTCGCCTCATCGCCCGAGTTGCCGTTGTTCGAGCAGGATCCGCTGGGACCGCTGCTGCCCTCCGACGCGCACACCTTGAAGGTGATCGCGACGTTCCCGATCGTCTTCTGCTGCGCCGCCGTCGGTGTGCCGTCGAACACGGCGCAGCCACTCAGCGCCAGTGCGCCCAATCCGACCAAGATTCCAGAGCGAACCAGTCGCATGTACCCCACCGTTTGAAGCCTCTTGCTGCGATCCTGGCGGGATTTATATCAAGCAGTTACCGGCTTGTCTGCCCCACTGGACACGAGGGCGAGAACTTGCGGGCCGTGGCGTTCGATGAATGCCGGGCCGATCCCGCTGATCTCGCCGAGCTCGGACAGCGAGGTGGGGCGGAGGCTGGCGATCGTCTCAAGGGTGCGGTTGTGCGCGATCGTGTAGGCGGGCTTCCCATCCGCCGCCTTGAACCGCCACGTCCGCAGGACCTCCAGGAGCTCGGCGTCCTGAGCGCTGAGCTCGGTCTGCGGCTCGGCTCTGCGCTTCTGCTTGGTCTTCGCCGGCGTGAGCGTGCTCGGGTCCGGCAGCCCGATCGTCTCGGGGTCGCATACGTCGCAGCACCTTCCGCTGGGGACCGGAGGCCGGTCGTCGCCGAAGTGGCTGAGAAGGATCTGCCGGCGGCAGGTATACGAGTTGGACGCGAACGCCTCCACGGCGTGGTAGGCGCGCCAGGCCCGATCGCGCGCCTGGCGGCAGATCGCCTGGACCTTGCCGTACGCATTGTCGACGGCGCCGCTGACGCTCACGGCAAGCCGCCCGCCGGAGGCCGGCTCCAGGTGGATCAGGCCCGCCCGCTCGGCGATGCCGAGAGCGACCCGGTCGCGGTCCTGGCTCGGGGCGTTGATCACCGCCTGGCCGTGGAGCCGGCGGACCAGGTCCAGCACCTGCTGGGGCTCCACCTGGTCACGGGTGATGAAGTTGATCAGCCGCCCGAGATCCGCCCGGCTTGACAGGAGGATGGCCCGGCCGGGCTGGCCGTCCCGTCCAGCTCTGCCGACCTCCTGGTAGTAGGCCTCGACGCTCTTGGGGATCGCCCAGTGGACCACGGCCCGCACATCGGCCTTGTCCACGCCCATCCCGAACGCGTTGGTGGCGACGACGATCTCCGCGTCACCGTCCATGAACCTCGTCTGGGCGGACGCCCGCTCGTCGGGCGCCATGCCGGCGTGGTAGCCCACCGCCAGCAGGCCCTCCGACCGGAGGTTCTCGGTGACGTCCTCCACCTCCTTGCGGGTGCCGCAGTAGACGATCGCCGGGCGGTTGGCGGGATCGTGGAGGGCAAGCGACAGGAGCATTCCCTTGCGGGCCTTGGAGCCGGTTCCCTCGAGCCCGATCACGTCGAAGCTCAGGTTCGGGCGGTCGAATCCCGCGCGCAGGATGTGCGGGTCGGCCAGGCCGAGCCGGCTGACGATCTCCCGGCCGACCTCCTCGGTGGCCGTGGCCGTGCAGGCCATCACGGCCGGGCGCCCCAGCCGGTCGATCACGCCGCGCAGGCGCAGGTAGTCAGGCCGGAAGTCGTGCCCCCACTCCGAGACGCAGTGCGCCTCGTCCACCGCGAACAGGTCGACCTTCCGCTCGGCCAGCGCGGACAGGAAGGTCGCGGAGGCAAACCGCTCGGGTGAGCACAGCACGATCCGGGCCCGGCCGCCGCGGATGTCGTCCATCGCCTGGCTCACTGCGCTCGCCTCCATTCCCGACGCGATCATCGCCGCCGGATGTCCCCCGAGGCGAAGGCGCCGGTACTGGTCGGCCATCAGCGCGATCAGCGGTGAGACCACGACGGTCAGTTCGTCCGAGGCGATACCGGGCAGCTGGTAGCAGAGGCTCTTCCCGCCGCCGGTGGGCATGACCACCAGGCTGTCGCGGCCTTGCAGGGCCGCGACCACGGCATCCCTCTGGCCCGGGCGGAAGCTGGGCAGGCCGAAGTGGGTCAGCAGCGCGTCCGGATCCCTCGGCCCGTGGTACCGGCATTCGAACGCGGTGTCGATGTCGATCCGGTCCAGGCCGGTGATCGCCTGCCGGGCGGCGATGTCGTCCTGGAACAGCGCCGCCTGGGGAGGCGGGGGCGCCTGGGCGGTAGCCAGCGCCTCAGCCAGAGTGGCTGCCTGCCTGCGCTCTGTGTCGGTGAGCGAGCGCCACAGGCTGCGCAGGTCCTGGAGCTCGGAGACCACCGCGGGGTCGGCGGGGTCGGACTGGAGCCGGGGGAGGAGCTCAGTGGCGCGGGCCGTGAAGGTGGTCACCGAGCGAGCGTAGGGCGAGGGCAGGACAGACCAGGGGTGAGATTCGGGCCGGCCGGCCCTCTAGGGAGCGTGGAGGCTTCCCGGCACCCGAGGCGTCCGATCAGGACTCCTGAGTTCAATCGCTGGCTGGCCGGTCTGAGCGCCGAGCGGCGGGCCAAGGTCACAGCTGCGACCAGGCTCCTGACCATGCGAGGCTCGACGCTGGGGCGCCCGCACGTCGACGTCATTCATGGCTCGCGCATGCACAAGCTCAAGGAGCTCCGGATCGACCGGAGCGCTCGGGTCCTGTTCGCCTTCGACTCGAATCGCAATCCCGTCATGCTGGTCGGCGGTGACAAGACCGGGAAGTGGAACCGCTGGTACCCGCCGATGATCCGTCAGGCGCAACGCCTGTACGCCGATCATGAGCGCAGCTTGGGAAAGGAGCCTCCGTGGTGGAATCGAGACGTGGGGAGGGGCGGCCCTCCGAGGAGCCGGTGAACGCGATGCGCGCAGAGCTGTACAGGCGGCTGATGGAGGCTCAGGAGGAGATCGCCCAAGCCCGCTACCGGCGCGGAGCGAGCGACGAGGAGGTTCAGGCTGCGCTCGATGCGGTCGACGAACGCCTGTCGGAGGACGAGCGGCGGGAGGACCTGTACCTGTCGGCACTGGCGAAGTACGTCCAGGCGCTGGGTGGACGGCTCGAGGTCCGCGCCGTGTTCGGCGAGGAGTCGATCATCGTCTGGCGGGACCCCTGAGACCGGCGTGGCTGGCTAGGGTAGGCATCAGGCATGGATTTCGGAATCGGCTACTTCCCCACGCACGACGGATTGGGTCCCGACCAGATCGCCCGGATGGCCGAGGAGCATGGCCTCGAGTCGCTGTTCTTCGCCGAGCACACCCACATCCCGGCCAGCCGGGAGACCCCCTATCCGGCCGGGGGCGATCTGCCGCGCAAGTACTTCCACACCTACGACCTGTTCGTGGCCATGACCGCGGCCGCGCTGGCGACGTCTCGTCTGCGCATTGGGTCGGGCGTGTGCCTGGTCATCGAGCGCGATCCGATCACGACCGCCAAGGAGGTGGCGTCGATCGACCACCTCTCCGGAGGCCGGGTGCAGTTCGGCGTCGGCGCGGGCTGGAACCGCGAGGAGATGGCCAACCACGGGACCGATCCGAGAACCCGGATGCGCCTGTTCAGGGAGCGCGTGGAGGCGATCAAGGCGATCTGGACACAGGATGAGGCCAGCTACACCGGCACGTTCGTCAGCTTCGACCGCATCTGGTCGTGGCCGAAGCCCGCCCAGCGCCCCCACCCGCCGGTGCTGGTCGGCGGTTTCGGCCCGACCGTGGAGGATCGGGTGCTCGCTTTCGGGGACGCCTGGTTTCCCAACTACAGCCGCAAGGTGATCCCGCGCTTCCGTGAATTGGAGGCGCGGGCCGACCGGCGCGTCGAGCTGCAGCTGATCGCGGTGCCGGCGGATCCGAAGGTGCTGGAGGAGCTGGCCGAGGCCGGGGCGACGCGGGCCGCCCACTGGCTCCCGAGCGGTGCAAGGTCGGTGGTGGAGCCGGCGCTGGCGCAGTGGGAGCGCGCGATCGCCGAGTTCGCGGGCGAGATCTGAGCCCGCGTCACCCGCGCGCGGTAGTCATCCCCCGGACGCGGTAGCGTGCGGTGCGTGCCCGAAACGGTGCGCGTGATCCGCGGGGGTCGCGAGGAGATCTATCTCATCAGCGAAGAGCGCGGCGACGGATTGCTGCTGCTACGGCCACAATCGCCGGCCGTGCCGGCTCCCCCACGGGAGCCTGCCCAGAGCGACGTCGCCGCCTCCCCGGTGCGGGCGGCGGCATCGGAGGCGATCCTGGAGATCCGGGGTCTGACCGTCGCATACGGTCCGAAGGTCGCCGTCTCCGATGTCAGCTTCCAGATCGGACTCGGGGAGATCTTCGGGCTCCTCGGGCCCAACGGTGCCGGGAAGACGAGCACGCTCAGCGCGATCGAGGGGCTGCTGGAGCCCCGGTCGGGAACCGTGCTGCTGGATGACCTGGACATCCGGCGTCAGCCCGCGCAGGCGAAATCGCGGATGGGCGTTCAGCTGCAGGCGACCAGCTTCCAGGCGGAGCTGACGATCAAGCAGATCGTCCGGCTCTACGCCGGGCTGTACGGCGTCACTCTGTCCGATCAGCAGATCGCCGAAAGGCTCCGGGAGATCGGCCTGGAGGCAGATGCCGACAAGCCGTTCAAGCAGCTTTCAGGGGGACAGCAGCAGCGGTTGGCTCTACAGATCGCCGTTATCCACGAACCAGACCTGCTGCTGCTCGATGAGCCGACCGCGGGCCTGGATCCTCAGTCGCGCCGGCAGCTCTGGGGCCGGATCGAGGACCTGCGCCAGCGGGGTGGAAGCATCCTTCTGACCACGCATTCGATGGAGGAGGCCCAGGCGGTCTGCGACCGAGTCGCGATCATCGACCATGGCCAACTGCTGACGGCGGAGACCCCGCGAGACCTGATCGCCAAGCACAAAGACGATCCACGCGTGCGCCAGGTCGCCCACGGCGAGGTCACGCTGGAGGATGTGTTCATCGGGCTGACCGGGAGTGAGATCCGTGACTAGCGTCCAGCGACCGGCTGCGCCATCGCTGCGGGTCGTGTTCGCCTCGCTGTTCCGGGCCGACTTCCTCGTGTTTCTCAAGCACCGGCGGGCGCTGGTCGTCAGCCTGCTGCTGCCGGTCTTCCTGCTCATCAGCACCAACGGAACCAAGGCCAGCCACAAATTCGGCGGGGCCGCGTTCATCATCGGCCTGGCGATTGCCTACGGGCTGGCTGCCACGTCGATCGTCGGGTATGCGCTGACGGTCGCGCGAGACCGCGAGAAGGGCGTGTTCCAGCGGCTGCGGGTCACCCCGGCGCCCACCTGGACGATCATGACCAGCCGTCTGGCCATGCAGGGGGTGGCGAACCTCATCCTGGCCCTCTTCGTGGTCATCCTCGGCACCCGGATCCACAACATCTCACCGTCGATCGGTCAGTACCTGCTGGTCCTGCTCGTCTCCATTCTGGCCGGCGCGGTATTCCTGAGCATCGCCCAGGCAATGGTCGGCCTGGTCCGGTCTGCCGACACGGTTCAGGCGATCGCCCGCCTGCTACTCGCCGTGCTGATCCTGCTGGGCACCCTCGGGCAGAGCGGCGCCTTTGGCACCACCTGGAGCGACATCGCGCGCTGGAGCCCGGTCGGGGTCGTGATGACCCTGTTCGCGGGCGTTCTCAATCTGCACGCGTGGGGAAGCCACGAAACGCTGTCGCTCGTGGCCAGTTTCGGCTACATCGTCGTGTGTGCGGGAATCGGCATCCGCTGGTTCCAGTGGGAAGCTCGCTGACCCGGCGGATCGCCCGGCCATCTATCTTCGCGCCATGGTCCCGGGTCTGGTGTCGGTCGTGATGGCGGCTCTGGATGAGGAGGAGTTCATCGCCGAGGCGCTCGAGAGCGTCCTGGCCCAGGACTACGAACCACTCGAGGTGATCGTGGTCGACGATGGCTCCACGGATGGCACGGCTCGGATTGCCGCCGGATTCGGGGTGCCGGTGTTGCGTCTGGCGCACCGGGGCGCATCACAGGCGCGGAATGCCGGGTTGGAGGCGGCTCGCGGGGAGTTCTGGACCATCTTCGACGCTGACGATGTGATGCCGCCGGGGCGTATCGGGCGTCAGGTGGCGTATCTGAAGGAGCATCCGGAGGTCGGGATGGTCCTGGGGCTGACCGAGGCTTTCGCGACCGAGGGTCAACTCCGGCCGGCACATTGGAATGCGGATTGGGATGACGGCCCGTTCCCCGCGTGCGCGGGCACGATGCTGGCCCGGCGGGCAGCACTGGAGCTGGTCGGGCCGTACGATCCGGAGCGGGCGATGTCCTACGACGTCGAGTGGCTTGCTCGGGCGAAGGACGCCGGTGTCAGAGCCGGACACCTGGAGGAGATCTGCCTGCGCTACCGCATCCATCCGGGCAACAGCTCGGCCGACAAGCCGGCCGTCTACCAATCGATGCTGGAGGTGCTCCGCGAGTCGGTGCGACGCCAACGACTCCGCCCGACCGACTAGGATCCGCCAACTATGGGGCGCAGCCTGGGAGTGAACTCGGTTCACGTCGTGCACGAGACGATCGACGGCGAGACGATCCTCATCCACCTGGGCACCGGTACCTACTACAACCTCGAAGGAGCCGGTGCCGAGGTTTGGAACCTGCTGGCCGCCGGGACCGATGAGGCCCGGCTCCTGGAAGCAGCGTACGAGCGTTACGATGGCGATCCCGAACCGATCGCCGAGGCTCTGTCGACGCTGGTGGACGAGCTCGTGGGCGAGGGTCTCCTTGTCGAGGCAGACGCCGCTGTCGCCAGCGAAGCACAGCGGTTGCCGGCGGGAAGAGTCCCATTTACGCCGCCGGTGCTCGGCGTCTACACAGACATGCAGGAGTTCATGCTCGTCGACCCGGTACATCAGGTCGACGAGGGCGCCGGCTGGCCGCATGTCAAGCCTGCCTGAGCGAGCGCTCTCGGAGTTCTTCGAGCGGGCCGAGGAAGAGTTCGCGGAGGTTGTGACTCGGACTGAACTGGTGGAACGGGAGCTGCACTTCGCCGGGCAGCGGGTGAGCGTGCACATGGCTGGAGCAGAGCTGGCGCGGACGCTGATGGGCGCCCTCGCCGCCCGGACGGCGGAGCGAGAAGTCCCACGGCTACAGCTCAGCTCCGACGGCATCCCGGCTTCGATCTCGGTCTGGGAGGAGAGCGGCCGCCCGCAGGGCGCGCTACCGGTTCCCTGGCGGGAGGAGGACATCGGCCCCGGGGGCCTGGTCGGCAGGCCCGGAGACCACCGGATCGTGGCCGTGCATCAGACCGGGTACGGCGCCGTCACCCTGGTAGACCGATCCAGTCGGAGGTTGCTGCATCGCGTGCCGGAATCCCGCCGCGTCCCATGGTGGGAGCGCGCGGCTCCACTGCGCCCGGCACTGTTCTGGGCGCTCAGCGGCGAAGGTCGCGTTCTCGTCCACGCCGGGGTGGTGGGCGACGGCCGAGGCGGCGTGCTGCTGGCCGGCGCCAGCGGCTCAGGCAAGACGACCGTCGCGCTCGCCGCGCTCCTGCACGGGATCGGATACGTGTCCGACGATTACGTGCTGCTGGAGACCACCCCGGGACTGTCGGCGCACTCGCTCTACAACGTGATCAGCGTCCGCCCGGATCCGGTCCCGACCGCCCATTCGCTGTACAACAACGCGAAGCTGGACCTGGGACACCTCAAACGTTTTCCTGCCCTGGCCGGCGCCGTCATCCATCCCCCGGCGGAGGCCTCGGGAGAGAAGGCCGTGCTGGATGTGAAGGCAGCCATGCCCGGCGCCGTGCGGGACCATCTTCCCGTCCGCGCCGTTGTCGTACCCCGCATTCAAGGGGGGCGTACTCGTGTGGGTTCGATCTCACCGGTGCAGGCACTGCTGGCGCTGGCACCAAGCACGGTCTTCCAGATGCCCTTCGACGAGGGCAAAGCGCTTGGTTCCATGGGGCAGCTGACTCGTCAGGTGCCCTGCTTCTCCCTGGACGTCGGCGACGACCAGACCGAGCTGGGGGAGGCGATCGACCACGTTCTCGAGCAGGTCGCCGCATGAACACGCCCGGCCTGGTCTCGGTGGTGATGGCGGCGCGCAACGAGCAGCAGTTCATCGCCGAGGCGCTCGAGAGCGTGCTGGCGCAGGACTACGAGGCGGTGGAGGTGATCGTGGTCGACGACGGCTCAACCGACCAAACCGCTCGTGTGGCCGATGGGTTTTACGTACGCGTCCTGCGGGTGGCGCATGCGGGGCCGGCGGCGGCGCGCAACATCGGCCTGGAGGCCGCGCAGGGCACGTACTGGTTGGCGTTCGATGCCGATGATGTGATGCCCTCCGACCGGATCCGGCGTCAGGTGGCGTATCTGGAGGCGCACCCGGATGCGGGGGTGGTGTTCGGCCTCGCGGAGGCCTTCGTCACCCCGGGTCAATCTCGCCCAGCTCACTGGAATCCGATCTGGGATCGCGGTCCGTTCCCCGGTCACCCGGCCACGATGCTGGCGCGGCGGGAGGTGCGGGACCTCGTCGGGCCGTACGACCCGTCCCTGCACCACGCTGAGGACCTGGACTGGCAGGCCAGGGCGCAGGAGGCGGGGATCGTCTCTGGCCGGCTCGATCACGTGTGCCTGCGCTACCGGGTCCATCGCGGCAACACCTCGAGTGATCGGCTCGGCAACCGTGCCGACACGTTCGCGATGCTCAGGCAGGGGATCCGCCGGCGGCGGGATCGGGCTGCGGGCGATGCATCCTGAGATGCGCGTCGGCGTCGCCATTCCCGCCTACAACCGCGAGCGATTGCTGGCCGCGACGCTCCGCAGCGTGCTCGAGCAGAGCCACCCAGTGACGGATGTGGTTGTCGTCGATGACGGCTCCACGGACGGGACGGTGGCAGTGGCGGTCGAGGCCGGTCTACCGGTTCGTGTGGTGCGCCGACCTCATGCAGGCCCGGGCGCGACCCGCAGCCTCGCCATGAGCCAGGTGCAAGGTGACGTTCTGATGCCACTCGATGCGGACGACCTCCTCACCGCCCGGAGCATCGAGTGCCGGATCGCGGTACTGAGATCCCGTCCGCAGACGGATGTGGTTTTTGGTCACGAGCGGCGATTCTCCGCCTGCGGGGCCGATGGGCCGGTGGCGCTTGACGAGCCTCACCCGGCCTACGTGCCCAATGCCATGCTGATCCGCAGGTCTGCCTATGAGCGTGTCGGTCCGTTTGCCCCCGATCTGCGAGTCGCCGAGACGCTCGACTGGATGCTGCGAGCCCGCGAGACGGGCTTGAACGAGGTAATCGTGCCCGACCAGGTGGTGTGGCGAAGGATCCACGACGCCAACAGCTCGCTGATCGAACGGGAATCGTTCGGCGAGCTCGCCCAGGTTCTCAAGACATCGCTCGACCGGCGGCGCACCCGAAGGACGTGAGCGCCATGGCCGTCGCCGCGCCCTCCGGTCCGATCGCGGGCGAAGCACCAACCGGCCCCTGGGGCGGCGCCCCAGGTCTACCGGACATCTGGCCCACGCCTGCTCAGCGTGATCTGCTCCGGGCCACCCTGCTCCCCGACGAGCGGGCGCTTGAGGCGTGGCGCCGGATCCGGCCACTGATGGAGCCGGCGCAGCTGGAGGGGACGGTGACCGCACTGCTTCCGCAGCTGCGGGTCAACCTGCAAGCACTCGGATGCCAGGACTCGAAGCTCGAGCTGTTCAAAGGAGTCCACCGATACACGTGGGCGCGCAACCAGCTTCTGCTCGCTCAGGCCATGCCGGTCGTGGGTGCCCTGGAGACGGCGGGGATCGGTACCCTTCTGCTGAAGGGTGCCGCGCTGCTGGCGGGGGGCCGCCACGAGGGCGGCGTGCGACCGATGACGGATATCGACGTGTTGGTGGCTCCGGACGCCGTCGACGCCGCCGTTGACGTGCTCATGCGGCACGCCATGACCACGACCGACGGGTCTCCCCTGTGGTACGCGATCGGCTACGGGCAGCGTTACCGCAACAGCTGGAACTTCCAGAACCCGGCCGGAGGTCAGCTCGATCTGCACTGGCACGTGCTGCACTGGTGCCGGCACCCGAAGGCCGACACGGACTTCTGGGCAGCCGCCGAGACGGTGACGTTGCGGGGTGTACGGACGCGGGCGCTCTGCCCGACCGACGAGATGCTGACCGCAATCGCCCACGGCGTTCGCTGGGATCCGAGCCCGACTTACCGGTGGGTGCTGGACGCTGCCCTGATTGCTCGGTCTGAGGCGATCGATTGGCGCCGGCTGGCGGAACAGGCGGGTCGCCGGCACATGGAGATCCTGGTGGGGGCCGGACTTCGCGTCCTCCAGGAGCTGGCCGGGATCGAAGTGCCGGAGGGCATCTTGCGCACGCTTCGGCCCGCGTCGCCGCTGCAACGGATTGAACTGCGCGCGCAGACCAGGCAGCCGAGCAGGCGTAGTCGGGTCGGGCAGGCTGTGAGCCTGCATCTCCACGACGTCCGGCGCAGCGTCGATCCCGGGGTTCCGGTCTCGATTGGCGACCACCTTCGGCTGGCGGGTCGCCGTCTGGGCGTGGCGGGGCCCCGCGATCTGCCGGACCTGCGTCCGGGCGGCTTGCCCGGTCCGGGTCGGCCAGTCTGCGAATCGGCTGCCCCGATCGGCACGGGGACATGCTCGCCGATGCCTCGTCCGTGGGGGGTGCCGCTGGAGCTCGGCGTACCGGAGAACGTGCGCGAGCATTGCCTGTATGGACTGTGGCCGCCCGACCAGGGCTTCGCGTGGATCGCCGGACGGGAGGCGTGCCTGGCGCTGAAGCTCCCCGAGCCGGCGGAATCCTCGCTCGTGCTCACGCTGGCCGCCGGGACTGCCGCTCACGGACCCTTGCAGGGGCTGAAGGTGTGCCTAAAGGACGAGCAGATCGGCGAGATCAACTTCACCCGCCTCCGGTCCTACGTGGATGAGGCGAGGTTCCTGCTCCCGGAGCGGCTGGTGCGAGGCCGTTCGGAGCTGAGGCTGGTTTTCCGCGTGCCGCGTCCGATCACCCCAGCGGGAATCGCCCTCAACGACGACCTGCGTCTGCTCGGCGTCAACCTCCATCGACTGATGCTTCGGCCGACTTTTTCGATTTCCGCGGGACAGCTCGTCAGTCTCGGAGCCGGTGGGCAGGGTGAGTGGTTGCTGGCAGACGGCTGGGGAGATGCGCTGCCTGAAGGGCGTCTCACCGGTGGTAGTGAGGCGCGACTCGTGATGCGGACCGACGACGTGGTGACGGCGCTGAAGTGGGACGCCGGCCTGAGCTCAGCCGCCGGCGTAGCGCGACTCCCTGTGGAGGTATGCGTCAACGGGGCGATGGTTGGCGCGGTAGATCACGGGCACGAACCAACCTCGATGCATCTTCCCCTGCCCTCGACAGTGCGGCGTGGGGAGCTGCTGATCTCCTGGCGGCTCCCGTTAGCGAGCCGCCTTCGCCGGTTGCCCGGACGCCAGGGCCCGTTGGCGCCGGCGCTGGTGTTTCGCAGCGTGACGCTCGTCTAACGCTGACGCTCCGATCCGGAGCGTCAGAGCCAATCAGGTCGTCTTCACCAGGACGACCGTGCAGGGCGCCTGCGCGCACACGCTCCTGGGCACGCTGCCGAACACCTTGCGGTCGATGCCCTTGTTACCGATCACCAACAGGCCCGCCTGGCGCTCTGCCGCCAGCTGGCAGATCACGTCCGCGGGCTCGCCCTCAGCCGCTGCCACCTCACCATCAAGCCCCCGGTCACGGACTTGTTGCAGTGCACCGGCCAGGATGGCGTCGACCTCCTCCCTGATGTGAGACGCCCACTGGAACTCCAGCAACACACTGGTCCGCTCCGGGGCCAGCTGCCAATCGGGCAAGGGGGTATACGCGCTGATCAGCACGACCCGCGAGCCGTAGCGCTGGGCCATCTCGAGCCCTGCCTCAAGTGCCCTCCCGGCAGTCTCGCTGCCATCCGTGGCCACGGCGATGGTGCTGTACATGACCTCTCAATCGAGCTGGGCTGGCTGGCCGGGGACGCTAACCCTCGCGCCCCGCGCTGATCATATGCGTCGCGATCAGGCTGTCAAATCGGCGCGGCCCGCGCCCGCAGCAGCCTCCACCACCTCGACAAACCGGCTCGCGAACGTGTGAGCGTCGCCGGGCCAGCGAGCTGAGACGTACGCGCCGTCGCAGACGACGAACGCGGGACGGTCGTCGTCAGGGGTATCCCGGGCGCGTCCGCTGGTCTTCAAGCGATAGTCGCGCGCGCCCGCGGGAACATCCCGGAAGTCCTCCGGGCTGGCCAGCGCGCGGGTCACCTCGTGCTGGACCGACATGTAGCCCGCCGGCTGGCCGGGGTCCTCGGTATAGGTGCGGTAGTAGTCGGGGTCCCAGAACCGCGTCACCCGGGCCACGCGCCAGCCCTTGCTTTCCAGGGCCCAGGTAAGCGCGGTGGTCTGGCGCCCATACAGGACTGAGCGACCCGTGGCGGGAGCCTGGCTGCGGGCTGCCAGCAGCACCCCGTGGCAGATCGCGCCGACCGGCATGAGTTCGGCGAAGGCCCGGGCCACGAGTCGCTGCAGAAGCTCGCTCTCCAGGTAGGACCGCATGCCGCGAGCCCGGTGTCCGCCGGGCAGGAGCAGGCCATCGGCCTGCGCTGTGATCGCGTCCTCCCAGCCGAGCGGGGACTGGAACTCGTCAGATTGAACCAGCGCCCGGTAAGCGTCTCGCCCCCGAGCGTCGGCTCTGAGGAACCTGCCGAAGACGACGATTCGCCGTAGTCCCGGGAGGCGCCCCCACGGGTCCAAACCCTGCCCGCTGATCATCATCTCGTCCCCGCTGGCAGGCCGCCCATCAGGCGTGGCAAAGACGACGCTGTGCCCCCGCTCGGTCAGGATCCGCCAGCCGACGGCAACCTCGCTCGG
>DASZMP010000041.1:0-2882 GCA_035551795.1 Solirubrobacteraceae bacterium
GTCATCCAGCTCGTAGCCGCCGCAGAAGATCAGGCGGGACGCCACCAGCCCGAACTGCGCGCAGGCGTCGTACTCGGCGGCCAGGCAGGCCACCCGGATCAGGGGACGGGAGTCGGCCAGCGGGTTGTCGGGCAACTCCAGGGGCAGGCGCAGGGCGTGTGCCTCCCGGCGGGCGGCGCCCAGCAGCACGGCGTCGGGCTGGGTCAGCGGCAGGACAGGAACCCAGTCCACCTCGCCCAGGGCGCGCTCGGCTCGTTCGGCCACCAGGTAGGAGATCGCGCAGCCCGGTGAGAACAGGAACGCCACGGGCTCTGGCACCGGATCCGACCGGGCGGGGATACGCGCGGATAGGGAGATCACATCGCCCATATCCGGGTTAACGGCCCGCGCGCCGGAATCCGGCAGCTCCGTTCGTCACGCTCGTACTTTTGTCGGGTTTTCCCCACTCCATCCGTTAGACTGACTTTCCGTAGTTCCGTCGCCACGGACTTTTCAACCGGGAGAAGGGTGTAATGCCCCAGGCACCGCCGCCCAAGCGGCACCCATACGACCAGTGGTCACCGGACGCGCGCGCGCTGGACCTGGTCGGGGACAAGTGGACCCTCCTGATCGTGCGCGACCTGGCCGCCGGCCCGCGGCGCTTCGTGGAGCTCCAACGCGTCCTGCCCGGCATCTCCACCGAGCAGCTCCGCTCCCGGCTCAACCGGATGGTGGCCGACGGCATGCTCACCCGCAAGCGCTACCGTGAGGTCCCGCCCCGAGTCGACTACGAGCTGACCGAGCGGGCGCGTGACCTGATGCCGGTTCTCGCCGAGCTGGCGCACTGGGGATACCAGTGGGCCTGGAGCGCTCCACGCAGCAGCGAGCGCGTCGACCTGGGCGCGATCTTCCGTCTGACCCCCGGGCTGGTCGAGGCAGCCGGCGCTCAGGGCGACGTGGAGCTGACGGTCGGCGGCGGCTCGCGCGACGGCAGCGAGGCCAAGTTCACCGTGTCATTGCACGGCGACCACGCCGAGGTGTGCGAGGCCCCGGCGGAGTCGGCAGAAACCCACATCCGCGGCGATGTCCAGGCCTGGGTGCGCGCGTTCTCGCCCGAGGCCGACCGCAGCGCGCTGTCAGTGGAAGGCGACCACGCGCTCGCCGACACCGTGCTGGGCGCCCTGACGATCCGCGCCGCGGCCGCGTCCGATCGATCTCGCAGCGCGGCCTGACGGTCAGCTGATCCCTGAGCGCGCGAGCCGGCAAGCCGCGCGCGACGAGCCCAGGGCTACTTGCTGTTGTAGCGCGCCGCGGTCAGCTGCGGGATCTTGCCCGGCTTGGCTCCCGGGAGGGTCGGGGCCACCCAGCAGGCCTGGTCGGTCGCGGTCGCCGCGTGCTGGCCGCCCGCGTTCTTGCAGTCCCAGGCCGGGAAGTCGCCCTTGACGAGGTCCTCGAGCGTGTTCAGCCACACCGGCGGCGGGTAGGTGTCGCCGCGGTTGTTGGAGTCGCGGTTGGCGTAGAGGGACAGCGTCTCGGGCCCGGTCGGCCCGAACTGGCGCAGGTAATGACCCGTGCCGCCGCCACCGAAAGCCTTGGTGGTGGCCTCCAGCGGCGCGGCGCCATTGGAGATGAAGTCACTGAGCAACGGCTGGTGGATGGCCAGCCAGTCGAGAATCGGGTTGAACTGCTCGAGCCACGGGCCCAGGGCGCCCAGCAGCGGGTTCAGTCCGCGGACCACCTGGGCGGTGGCGGGCAGTCCGGTGCGCGCGGCCGTGATCAGCGGGCCGAGCGTGACGAACAGATGACGCAGGTACGGCGAGAGCGTGTTGACCGCGGCCATCGTCGGACCCAGGTTGCGAGCGACCGGCTCCAGCTGCAGGATCAGCGGGTTGGTGTTGTTCGAGAACCTCTGCAAGGCCGACATGGTCAGGCGGCTCTGGGTGAGGAAGGTCGGGAACACGCGGAAGGTGGCAGCCAGCGCTTGGTTCTGCTGGGCCGTCGTGTGGAATACCGTCTCGCCGGTGCGGATCAGGTTCTGGAGGGCGGGCGGATCCTGGGCGATCGCCCCGAACACGGTCCCGCCGTTGCGGATCAGGTTGACCACGGCGTCGTGCTGGACGTTCAGGACGGTGAGGATGTCTGAGGCGTTGTAGGAGAAGGCCGGCAGGTTGCCGATCACGTCGCTCAGGTTCGAATCGTTGCCCTGGATCGCCGTGGCCAGCTGGCGCTGCCAGGTCTCGAACGCCGCCCGGGTCTTGGGATCAAAGGTGTTGAAGATCTGGTCCAGCTGAACGGCCGGCTGGACGTGGCCCTCCGGGATGCTGGCGCCGTCCTTGACGAAGTGGCCGTCGCGGACGCCCGGCGTGAGCTGCACGTAGGTCTCGCCGAGAATCGTCTTGGTGCGCAGGATCGCCTTGGTGTCGGCGGGCAGTGGTGCGTACTGGCGGTCGATCTGGAGGGTGGCGATTGTGTGGTTCCCGTCCTTGGCCAGCTGTGTGTTGACCACGCTGCCGACCGACACGCCGGCGACCCGCACGTCCTCCTGAGGCGCCAGCTCGTCGGCGTACTGGAACGGCACGCTGATCCGGTAGCCCTGCGGGTTGAACGGCATCGTCCCGCCGAACGACAGCCAGAGGAACAGCAACAGGCCCACGCAGGAGAGCGCGAACAGCACCATCGTGACGATCTTGGCGACTGATGGGGAGCGGGTTTCCATGGCCGGCTAGCTGGTCGGGAGCTTGGAGAGGATCGCCTTGGCGCCACTCATGTTGGTGTTCCGGTCGGCCTTGGGCAGCTTGCCCGCCTTCTCGAGCGAGTAGGCCGCCGAGGACGCAGCGGCCTGCTTCGGGCACAGGCTGGTGTCGGTGAGGATCGGGCTGAGGTCCAGCAGCACGGCTTCGGCC
>DASZMP010000042.1:0-2130 GCA_035551795.1 Solirubrobacteraceae bacterium
TGCGGACGGACATTCCTGCTCAACCGGGCGGGGCGTTCCCTGGACGACGAGAATCTGCAGCTCGAGCCGGTGCCGCTGCTGCGCGACGGTGGCCAGGTCAGGGTGGCCGTGTGATGAACCCGCGCCTGTCCGACGCGATCGCCTCACGGCGCCGGGCGCAGACGATCGGGGGGCTGCGCGGACTGGCAGCGCGATCTGCGCCGGGCGCGCCCGGCAGTTGCGCGCCCGGCGGCGGGGAACCCGCTGAAACGACCCGGGAACAGAGCGGCCCGCTGGAGCACTGCGATCTCTGCCAGGTGGGCATCCCACCCGACCACCGCCACCTGCTCCATCTCTCCGAGCGACGGATCCTGTGCGTGTGCGAGCCCTGTTGGGCGATGAAGGCCGGAGACGCCGACCTGCGACCCACCGGCCAGCGCACGCTGTGGCTGCCGGACTTTGATCTTCCCGAGGAGGTGTGGGCGGACCTGCGCATCCCGATCGGGCTGGCCTTCTTCATGGTCTCCTCGGTGACCGAGTGCGTGGTGGCGATGTACCCCAGCCCGGCCGGGGCCACGGAATCCGAGCTGCACTTCGAGACCTGGCGGGCGGTCAGCGACCGCAACCCGATCCTGGAGCAGCTCGAGCCCGACGTGGAGGGGCTGATCGTCAACCGGCTGAGCGATCCCCCGGCGTACTTGCTGGCACCGATCGACCGCTGTTACGAGCTGACCGGAGTGGTCAAGGCACACTGGGAGGGGATCTCCGGCGGAACCGGGATCGAGCCGGCGGTGGATAGATTCTTCGCCGGTCTGCGCGCTCAGGCGGTGGCGGCGTGAGCACGGCGGCCACCGATCCGGCCCCCGCCGGTTCCGCCACCCCTGAACCCGAGTTCTCGGTGGTCGGAGTGCGCTCCCAGCGTCACGCCGCCTCCCCCACACTGCTGCTCGACCTCCAGGTCAGCGAACCGTCCGGGCGGCCGGTGTACATGGTCGCGCTCTCCGTGCAGGTAATGATCGAGCCGGCCCGGCGCAGCTACGACGCGGTGACCCGGGAGCGGCTGACCGAGCTGTTCGGCACCCCCGAGCACTGGTCGGTGAGCACCTCGAACCTCGTGTTCACCCAGATCGACACGCTGGTGCCGGCATTCACCGGGTCGGTCACCGTGCCGATCCCGATCATCTGCCATTACGACCTCGAGCTGGCGGCCGCCAAGTACCTGCACTCCCTGCCGGGCGGCGAGGCGCCGATGGCCCTGCACTTCAACGGGATCGTCTACTACCCGAACTCCGACGGCGGCCTGCAGATGAGCCTGGTGCCGTGGAACACGTCGATCGACTTCCGC
Source organism: Solirubrobacteraceae bacterium (assembly GCA_035551795.1). Classification (GTDB taxonomy): domain Bacteria; phylum Actinomycetota; class Thermoleophilia; order Solirubrobacterales; family Solirubrobacteraceae; genus Palsa-465. The sequence continues at coordinate 1,325 of DASZMP010000042.1, forward strand.
CTGCCCGTGCCGGTGTGGCGGGAGACGATCGAGCACTACTACCCCGGCACCGCCTGGCTCGGGGTGCGCACGCAGACGCTCGACTCGCTGCGCGCAGAGAAGCTCGGGCGGGGTCTGCCGACGCTGGATGCCTGCCTGGCCGCACTCCTGGAGGAGGCCGGCAGATGACCACCGCCACCGATCAGCTGGTCCAGTCGCTGCTCTACGAGGGCTACGCCCTTTACCCGTACACGCCGGGGGCGACCAAGAACGCCACGCCGACCCCGTTCGGGATCGTCTACCCGCCCGCGTACGCCTCCGAGTGCCCCGGAACGTTTGACCACGCGCGGCTGGAGTGTGTGGCGCAACCCGCCGGCAGCGGCGTCCAGTTCAGCGCCACGCTTCGCTACCTGGACGCCACCGGACCGCGCCACGAGGCGGCGGAGCGACAGGTGCAGCTGGGCGACGTGCCGGCCGGCGAGCGACGCACCGTCGAGTTTGACCACGGAAGACTGACGCTGCGCTCGGAGCTGACGTCCACCGGGCGGATACTCGTCCGCTGCTGCGTCCACAACGAGCGGACGGTGCCCCACGGCCTGACGCGGGCCGATGCCCTGCGCGATTCGCTGATGTCCGTGCAGCTGATGCTCACGACCTCGGCCGCGCGCTTTCTATCGCCGCTGGAAACCGACGCGCGGAGCGTCAACACCTACCCGGTGCTGGTGGGCGAGCGCGACGACGCCATCCTAGGGACGACGATCATGCTGCCCGATCACCCGACGCTGGCTCCGGAGAGCCTGGGTGGGCTGTTTGACTCGACGGAGATA
>DASZMP010000043.1:0-38392 GCA_035551795.1 Solirubrobacteraceae bacterium
CTGGCCTGAGCGCAGCAGGCTCGTCGCGGCGATGTTTCGGCCGTAGATCTGGCACAGGTCGATCTCGTGATTGGACTCGGTCTTGCGAAAGTCAGTCAGGCTCGTACGCAGAAAGCTGTCCGTGAACCACTGCGCGAAGAACATGAACATCACGCTCGTGTCGGTCGCTGGCGCCAGCTGCTCCCGCCGGTACAGAGCGACCACATCGGCCTCGGCCGGAAGGCCGGCCTGCTGCGCGGCTGTCGATGCCGGCAGATGCCGGCCCGAAAAGGTTCGATCGGTAAGGCTCATCCAGCTCGTGTAATCGCTCGCGAGAGACAGGGCCCGCGGCCGCAACGACGTCGCGTACCCGAACTGGTTGATCAGCACACGGCTGACCAGCCGCCGGATCGGCTTGATCCGGCTCAGCCTCAGGCGAGTAACCGCCTTCGCTCCCTCCAGGACCAGCGCATCGGGCAACCTGAGCTTCATCGCGACCACGTCCTCCTGGCCGCCGTCGCGCCACAACGCCCACGTGAGCTCATCCGATCCAGCGGCACCGATCCCCCTTGCCTAGCGATGAGAGCAGTCAGTCTAGAAGACGACCTGACCCTTTCCAAAGGGTGGTCCTCCAGCGCGCCGACCGTCTCCCAGACCACCCGGGGGGGCGCCCGTTTCCCGCCAGCGGGGAATCCACCGGTTTCGGCAGCCGACATCCGCCGGGTGATTCCTGAAAGAGTGGGAACGATCAGCGTCATCCCGGATACGAAGAACCTCATGAGCTACACAACCCTCTCGGTTGAAACCGCCAGCGTGTCGACGGTCCGGTGCCCCGATGCGTGACACCAGGCAGGCGCAGGTCGTCGTGGTCGGGGCCGGACTTGCCGGGCTTGTCACCACGCTGGAGCTCCTCGATTGTCAGGAGGTGCGCATCCTGCTGGTGGATCGGTGTGCGCCGCGAGAGGTTGGCGGGCTGGCCCGGGAGGCTTTCGGCGGGATGTTCATGGTCGACACGCGCGAGCAGAGGTTCTCGCGGATCCGCGACAGCGTCGAGCTCGCGCTCGCGGACTGGCAGCGCGTGGCCGAGTTCGAGGAGGCTGATCACTGGCCGCGGCGCTGGGCGCAAGAGTACGTCGCGCGCGCGGGAGACGAGGTGGGGGGATGGCTCAAGTCTCACGGTGTCCGTTTCTTCCCGGTCGTCAATTGGGCCGAGCGGGGCGTGCACGGCGACGGTAATTCCGTACCCCGGTTTCACTTGACCTGGGGCTGTGGCCAGGCGCTGGTCGACGCGATGTGGGACTCGATCCAGCGCCATCCACGGCGTTCTCAGCTCGAGGTTCGCTTTGGCACGCGGGTTACCGAGCTGCTGCTGCAGGATGGCGCCGTAGGCGGTTGCCGGATGCTTGCCGACGAAGGGGAAGAGGAGACGTCGGTCTCCGCGGACCAGGTCGTGATCGCCGCGGGCGGCGTCGGAGGGAACTTGGACATCGTCCGACGGGAGTGGCCGTCGGAGCTGGGGGCTCCCCCGGCCGAGATCCTGATGGGCTCGCATTACTACGCCGATGGCGCGATGCACGAGGAGGTCAACCGGATCGGCGGCAACGTGACGCACATCTCGCGTATGTGGAACTACGCCGACGCCGTCCATCATCCGTTTCCGAAGCGGCCGCTGCACGGGTTGAAGCTGATCCCTCCACGGTCTGGGCTGGTGCTCGATCCCACGGGCCGCCGGTACGGCCCGGTTTCGCTGATCCCGACGTTCGATGCGTACTACGCGCTGCAGCGAATGTGTGAAGACGAGCGCGGCTACTACTGGATGATCTGCAATTGGAAGATCGCCCGTCGCGAGCTGGACGTCTCGGGTTCTGAGCACAACCCGAACATCCGCGAGAAACGGCTCGTGCGATTCCTGCTCTCAATTGTGCTCGGCAAGCCGACTCTCGTGAGGCATTTCGTGGAGCGTTGCCCGGACTTCGTCACTGCCGGCTCGCTGCGAGAACTGGGACAGCGGATGCAGGAGGTCACAGAGGATGGGGCGCTCGATACGGCGCTGATGGAGCGCGAGGTGACCGAGTACGACGCGACGATCGCTCGTGGCAAGCCGCTGTTCAACGACGACCAGCTACGCCGCATCGCCCAGCTCCGCAACTGGCGCGGGGATCGTCTGCGGACCTGCAACTTCCAGCCAATTGTTGACGACCGCGCGATGCCGCTGATCGCGATCCGGATGACGGTGATGGCACGCAAAAGCCTTGGTGGCATCCAAACGGATCTACAGTCCCGCGTGCTACGTCCAGACGGCGCCCCCGTCGAGGGCCTGTATGCGGCCGGAGAAGCCGCGGGCTTCGGGGGCGGCGGCATGCACGGTAAGCGTTCGCTCGAGGGCACCTTCCTGGGCGGGTGCGTGTTTTCCGGCCGGATCGCCGCCCGCGCAATCGCCGACGCACAATCGTCCTCCCGGACGGCCACGACAAGCGTGTCGCGACCATGGAACTCGAGCGTGTGACCGATTGGCTCTGGTTCACGCCGCCGGGCTGCTCACGGGCCCCGGACGGGTCGTGGCGGCGGGCGAATGAGGCTGGGCACGGATTTGGCTAGCCCGGCGCCCAGGATCTGCGCCCGGCGATAGCGCCTCTCTTTCAGATGGCGGGGTGCGCCTTTCGTGTCGTGAGGATGCGAGACGCGATTATCGCGGTCGCGTGCCGTCTAGGAATACGGCGGTTGCGGCTGCGCTGGTTTCTTCGGGGCCGAGTTGGTGGCGTTGGGTGAGTTTGATGGCGGCCATGATTGTGCCGGCGAAGAGTTCGAGGAGTACGTCGGGGGTGAGGTCTGGGCGGAGCAGGCCGGTGGCGATTCCGCGTTGGAACACGGCGCGCATGGGCGCGCCGACGAGTCGTTCGGTGTCGGCTTGGTCGGGCGCGCATTGTTCGCCGGCGACGATGGCGTAGCGGTCGCCGACCGCGACGAGGGCGCGGGCGAGTCGTTGGATTGCTTCTGGGACCGTGGCGCGTTCTAGTCCGGCGTCGTTGAGGCGGTGGGCGAGTTCGGCGAGTGCGTGGGCGGCGAGGGCCTTGAGCAGCGCTTCGCGGTTGGGGTAGTAGCGATACAGCGTGGCGCGGCTGATGGCGGCGGCGGCGGCGATGTCAGCCAGGTTGACGGCGGTTCCCTGTTCTGAGAACACGTGCGCGGCGGCGTCGAGGATCGCGGTTGCGGTGCGGTCGAATCGGGGGGCGGTCTTCGGATCGGATATGGCGGGCATCGTTGCCTCTACTTTAGACGTCTTTGTCTCGGGTTGCGACGTACAGTACTTGACAAATCGATTTCACACTGATACATCTATGTCTCAGTAAGAGCCAAGACCGTTGCACTGTTTGGACGCGAGCACGCGATCGAGCCGACGGCGACGACAAGGAGTCTTCATGTCCGCACAGACGAGTACATCGAGTCGTGCCACGCCCGCTGTCGGCAGCGATCACCGGCGGCGCTGGTGGATCCTCGCGGTCCTGGGGATCGCGCAGTTGATGGTGGTGCTCGACGCGTCGGTGGTGAACATCGCGCTTCCCTCGGCGCAGAAGGCGCTGCACTTCTCCAACAACAATCGCCAATGGATCGTCACCGCATACGCGCTGGCCTTCGGCAGCCTGCTGCTTATTGGCGGGCGGGTCAGCGATCTGTTTGGCCGCAAGCGGACGTTTGTCGGCGGTGCGATCGGGTTCGCGGTTGCGTCGGCGTTCGGAGGGGCGGCGCAGAGCTTTGACGTGCTCGTCGCTGCGCGCGCGCTGCAGGGCATGTTCGCGGCGCTGCTGGCCCCCGCCGCACTGTCGCTGGTGACGACGACGTTCACAGACCCCGACGAGCGCGGCAAGGCGTTCGCGGTGTGGGGTGCGATCGGGGGCGGCTCGGCTGCGTTCGGGCTACTGCTGGGCGGGGTGCTGACGCAGTCGCTCTCGTGGCGCTGGACCCTGTTCGTGAACCTAGGCTTTGCGATTCCCGCGGCCCTCGGCGCGTTCGCGCTGCTGCAATCAAACCTAAGAACGGTCAAGCCGCAGATCGACGTGCCGGGCACGTTGACCGCGACCGGCGGTCTGTTCGCGCTGGTGTACGGCCTGGCTCAGGCACAGACCCACGGCTGGGGCTCCTCGACGACGGTGGGCTTCCTCGCCACCGGGGTGCTGCTGCTGGCGGGGTTCGTCGCGATCCAGGCTAGGGGTGAGCACCCTTTGCTGCCGCTGCCGATCGTGCTCGAGCGCAACCGCGGCGGTTCGTTGCTGGCCCTCGGGGTCCTCGGCGCCGGCATGTTCGGCGTGTTTTTGTTCTTGACCTACTACCTGCAGCGGACGCTCGGCTACTCGCCGCTGAAGACCGGGCTGGCGTTCGTGCCGATGACCGCCGCGCTCGTGATCATGTCCGCCGTCACCAGCACCCGGGTGCTGCCGCGCACCGGTCCGCGACCGCTGTTTGCCACCGGGATGGCGCTGGCCGCGGTCGGCCTGGTGCTGCTCGCCCAACTCGGCGTGCATTCCAGCTACGCGACACAGATACTCCCGGGGCTGATCCTTGCGGGTGCCGGGATCGGCATGGTGTATCCACCCGCGACCAACATCGCCACGCTCGGCGTCAACGCACCCGACGCCGGAGCCGCGTCGGCGATGGCCAATACCGCGCCCCAGGTCGGCGGCTCGATCGGAACCGCGCTGCTGAGCACCCTCGCGGCGAGCGCGACGAGTAGCTATCTCACCGGCACACAGGCCAGCGCCAATCTGGTTGCCCACGCTGCCGTGCACGGTTACACAACTGCGTTCTGGTGGTCGGCCGGAATCTTCGCCGCGGGCGCGCTCGTCACCGGGCTACTTGTCCGCGGAAAACTCCGAGAGCCGGCGCCCGGCACGCAGCCCAACGCTCAACCACTTGGCGCGGTCTGATGCGCCCGGAAAACAGCATGCCGTCTCGTGCCGGCACAGATCCCGCAGCAGTCCTCGACCAGTTGCAGAAGCTTCGCAATCTTCTCCCGGCATTCGCCCAGGAGGCGGCGGCCGCACGCCGGGAAGCGGCCCGGCTGCGCCGGCAGAACACCAACCTCAAGACCCGTCTCGCCGAGCTCGAAGCCCGGCCGAGACAGCACGACACAACCTCAATGCAACCAAGGAGTTACCACCCATGAGCACCAACACCATTGCCTCAGCCAGCGCTGCCCGTGGCCTTGGCACGGGCACGTGGCACCTGGACCCGGCGCGCTCGAGCGTCGAGTTTCACGTGCGCCTTTTCTATGGCCTGATGACCGTCAAGGGCCGCTTTGAGCGCTACCAGGGCCGCCTCGACCTTTCCGGCCGCCCCGCGGTCGAGCTGACCGTTGACGCCGATAGCGTGAACACCGGAATAGAGAAGCGCGACGAGCACCTGCGCACCGACGACTTCTTCGACGTCGCCAACCACCCTGACGTCCGCTTCGTCTCAGACAGCGCGACGCACCAGGGCGACGCGCTGACGGTCTCCGGGCGTCTGCACGCCGCAGGGAAGCACACCCTCGTCGAGGTCAACGCACAACTGCGCGACGTCGGAATCGACAACGAGCTCGCGATCGAGGCCACCGCGTTCGCCGATCCCCGCGAGCTCGGGATGCGCTGGCCCCCGATGGGCATCGCGCGCGCCCCGATCACGCTCACCGTCCACGGCCGTCTCGTCCGTCAGGAGGCCCAGCGATGAGGGCCATCACCGGGAACGAACTCGGCGCCCCGCCGGCGCGGCGCGACGACCTGCCCGGCGAAGTGCTCGTGTGCCTGCACGCCTCCTCGGTCAACCCCGTGGACGACGGGATCGCCCGGAATGGCTAACGACATGGTTCCGCACGATTTCCCTGTCACCCTCGGGGATCGCGAGGACGTCGTGAACGTGCCGTCGCGGGCCGAGGAGTCGAAGGTGGCCGAGGAGCAGGCCGCGCTGCGTCGCGTGGCGACGCTAGTCGCGCGCGGGGTGGCTCAGGACGAGCTGTTCGCGGCGGTCAATGAGGAGGTCGGCTGGCTGGTGGGAGCCGATCCGACGTCCTTGATGCGGTTCGAGGCCGACGACACGGTGTCGCTCGTGGCCGCCTGGAGCACCGCGGACGCAGTCTTTCCGATCGGCGCCCGACGGCCCGTCGACGACGAGCTGCGCTCGGTCCGTGACGACGCGCGCGTCTTGCGGTTCGGGCCGATGGAGCTGCCGCTCGACGCACCGTTCGTGGAGGCAGCGCGGCAGTTCGGGGTCCGGTCCGGGGTCGTGGTCCCGATCGTGGTCGACGGCCGCGTGTGGGGTGTGGCGTTCGCCGGCTCCACACGGGAGCAGCCGTTCCCGGAGGACGTCACTGCGCGGATTGCTGGCTTCACCGAGCTGGTGGCGACGGCGATCGCGAACACCGAGGCGCGAACGCAGGTGGAGCGGCTCGCTGATGAGCAGGCGGCGTTGCGGCGCGTGGCGACGCTGGTGGCGCGCGGAGCGCCGCCGGAGGAGGTGTTCGCGGCGGTCACCGAGGAGGTCGCACGGCTGTTTGTCGCCGACCTGGCGACGATGTGCCGGTACGAGTCTCACGGGACGTACACGATCGTCGCCAGTGCGAGGATTCCCTTTCCCGTTGGCAGCCGGTGGCCTGTCGGGGGCAAGAACCTCGCCACGCTGGTGTTCGAGACGGGAGGTCCGAGCCGAATAGAGAACTATGCCGAAGCCTCGGGCCCGCTCGCCGACGACGTCCGCGCGATGGGCGGCCGCTCAGCGGTCGGGGCGCCGATCATCGTCGAGGACCGCCTGTGGGGCGCGACAGGCGTCATCGCGAGCCGGGAGCAGCCGCTGCCGCCGGACACCGAGGCGCGCCTCGCCTCGTTCACGGATCTGGTCGCGACGGCGATCGCGAACACCGAGGCGCGGACGGAGGTGGCGGCATCGCGGGCGCGGATCGTGGCGGCGGCCGACGAGGAGCGCCGGCGGGTGGTTCGCGATCTGCACGACGGCGCGCAGCAGCGGCTGGTGCACACGGTCATCACCCTTAAGCTGGCCCACCGCGCCTGGCAGAACCGGGAGCAGGATCTCTCCGCCCTGCTGACCGCGGCGCTCGACCCCGCCGAGCAGGCGACCGCCGAGCTGCGCACGCTCGCCCACGGCATCCTCCCGACGATCCTCACCCACGGTGGGTTGCGCGCCGGAGTGGACGCGCTGGCGTCGCGGATGCCGCTGCCGGTCGACATCGACGTGTCCGTGGACCGGCTGCCGGCCGCGGTCGAGGCGACCGCCTACTTCGTCATCGCCGAGGCACTGACCAACGTCGCTAAACACGCTCACGCCGCACACGCCGAGGTGATGGCGCGAATCGAGCACGGCACGCTCGCGGTCCACGTACGCGACGACGGCGTCGGAGGCGCCCGGCGCGGCGGCGGCAGTGGCCTCATCGGGCTAGCGGACCGGCTCGCCGCCCTCGACGGCGAACTCCGGGTCGACAGCCCGCCCGACAGCGGCACGCTCGTCGCGGCCGCCGTCCCCCTCCGCGGCTAGCTCCCGCGTCCAACAGACGTTGAGATGCAACCTCCACGGAGAGAGGAAGTCCCGATGAGCAAGCTAAGCGGTTCCCAGTTCGAGCGGCGGTGGTGGATCCTGGTGGTCTACTACGCCGGCCAAAGCGCGACCGGCACCATCGCCCTGTTCGGAGTCGCAGGACTCACAAGCGCGCTCGCCGCGCCGCTGTGCTGCTCGCCCGGCAGCGACGCCGCCGACGACACCAGGCGCCCGGCCCGGCCCTCGGTCCGGCGCCCGATCGCAAGCATGCGTCTCAGCACCGCGAGCGAAAGGAGCCCCGCAAGCGCCGGACGAGCGCGAAACCTAACTCACGAGACCCCAGCCATCGCGAGAAGGCGGGAGTGCCCATGAGCGCGCCTACAAGCGAAGCCCACGACATGGCGCACACAATGAACTCCCCCCGCGGCGATGAGGCGACCGCGACAGGCGCCCACGGCATAACGCAGCGCCGATCGCAGCTTTGGCGACCCTGCCCGCCGTGAGAGCGAAGCAGGACTCGAACTGGGCGGCGGCCCGGTGCCCTACTACTCGCCAAACCGCGCGTTCCGTGCTTGCGGGCCCGTTGCTAACGGTCGGGTCGATGCAGAAGTCTAAGGCGAAGTCCGCCGCGTGCTGCTTCCACGCTCAGAACTCTCGGCCGCTCCGAATCCAGCGCAGCAGGCTTCTGCTTGCAGCCGGATCCAGCAGCACGGCGCGGGTCCCTGCTTTCGTTCGGCGGCGAGCATCTGCCCCGGCGCCGGCGGAGCCCTGCTCGGCGCGGACGGGAGGGCGCGCGCGCTCGTAGCGGCGCCGAAGCGCCGACGGGTCGAGGCGGCGGCCGAGGCGGCTAGCGAAGACGTAGTCATCCGGTCCGGTAACCTCGCCGCGGCGGCTGAGCCGATCGAGAGCAGTAGCGGCCTGGTCGGGGAGGGGCACCTGGCGGGCTCGGCGGCTCTTGGTCGAGCGGACTTCGGTGTCGCCGGACAGTGCCCGCCGGACGACGACCTTCGGTCCGACGAAGTCGACGTCGCGCCAGCGCAGCGCAACCAGTTCACGACGCCGTAGCCCGGCATAGGCCGCCACGCGGACAAGCTCGGCATCCTGCACGTCCTCGGAAGCACGCGCCTCCATCTCAGCCGCAGTCAAGGCCGGCCGTGCAGAGTCGCGGTGCTTGCCATCCGCCAGCGACCGTGCCACCGCTTCGATCTGCTCGGGGGAATAGAAGGCAAGCGGGGCGGCGTCGGGCTCGCGCCGGCGATCGGCGTGCTGTGCCGGATTCGACGTCAGCGCGTAGGTGCTCGGCCGCCTGCCGTAGTTGAAGATCGCGCAGACAAGTTGACGGGCCTTGTTTCACCGTCCGAGGGGCGACGCCAGTGGCGGCGATCGTACGCAGCAGCTCATCGATCTCGCGTGTCGTCACCTCGCGGGCAGGACGAGCACCGAGTGCGGCCATGATCAGACCCCGGGCGGCACCGTTGCCACGGCGGTACGCCTGGCCAGGCTCAGCCAGCTGGCTGCGATAGTCGCGAAGCGTCGACGGCTTGGCGCCCTCGATCTCCTCGAGCCAGCGCATGTAGTCGCGTGCCAGCTCCCGGAAGGTCACACCACGACGGCGGCGCTCCTCGGCATCGCGTTCGAGCAGCGTCTGCTCGGCATCGTGCACGCGGATCAGGTCCAGCATCCGGGCAGAGGCCTCGGCCTCGGTGAGGACGCCCTCGGGCGCACGGCCGCGCTTGCGTCGCCAGTCGCCTATGCCATCCGGCTCCACCCACGCGCGTCCGAGCGCCCGGATCACGGGCTCTCCTCGGCGGGACCATTTCCCGTACCAGAAGCACCCGGAGGCGCGCTGACGGATAAACGGGCGGGCGCTGGTGGAAGGACTCATGGATCGAAGGTAGCGCCCGCTTCGAACGGAACGTCTGTCCGGGCAACGGTCGAAATCGTTGCCCGATCGGGCAACTGTTCCGGGCAACCTTCCTGGTCAGAAACGGCGTGTTTTAGGCACTTTCGGCCTAGCTAATCGCCCGTAAAACTGGAACCAGAGAGTCTGCTTCCGCTTCCCAAGCCGAAGGTCGCGGGTCCGAGCCCCGTCGTCCGCTTGAGGATTCCCCGCGCAGGCGACCTTCCCGTTTCTCCGCCTGCTCAGTACTCGTGCTTGATGACGAAGAAGGAACCACGAATGGTTCCCGCCAACCTCGACTTCTGGCGTGCGAACTTGAACCGCGAGGCGAGTTCAGCGGGGACTTCCATCCCGTCAGAGAGCTTGAACCCGACCGCGCGCTTTCCGCCGTCGTCGATGGTGTACATCACGTTGATCGACAGCCCGCTCTCATAGAAGACGTAGGCCATCCGGATGTTCTCGACCTGGAAGGCCGTGGCCTCGAGAGGGCACGACGGTATCTCCAGGTCGCGTTCCTCTTTGAGGATGTGGTCCACCCAGTCGATCGTCGCTTTCGCGTTGCTCGCCGGCTCGACCACGAAGACGTGGTCGTACTTGTTCTTGAAGTAGCGGGCTTCGTTTGCACGGAGGCCGGCGAGCCCGCTCGAGACCGGCGACGACTCCAGGCCGACGGTCGAGACCGTGTTGAAATCGACGGTGTAGGACATTACGTACTCCCAACGTGTAGTTCGCGTGACGGCCGACCGGAGCCTAGCCTCCATCCGCCAGATGCACGGGCCAGCGGATGACGGTCAAATCTGTCCTGGCCATCGGCCAAGGACCAGCGGTCCCGAGTGGCTGTCAGGGGCTGACGTAGCCTGCAAGCAGGGCGCCGCCGTGATGCCCTGTGTCGGCCCGCAGCTGGTCGGTACCGGTCTCGACGACGGAGAACCCCGTCCGATCGCCATCGCCGTTGATCACATCGGGCCCCCGTCGATCGGGTGGATCGCCGGTGACGATCGCCACGTGCGCAGCTGAGGGGCGGGCCCCGAGGTTCAGGCCGTAAACGGCCACGTCCCCCGCCTTAGACCTGTAGCCGCTTGAGGCCGAATGCCAGGTCTGGTGCGCAATGCCCCACTCATAGAAGCTCGCCGCGCCGGCGTTGAGGTCGCCGAGGCCATAGCCGTAGGTGAGCTCAACCCCTGCTTTCTGCCACGCCCAGGCGGCAAAGTCCGCGCACCACTCCTCCGAGGCCTCATCACTCGGGCAGCCATCGGATGGAGCGCTCCAGTAGGCGCTGAACTTATTGCAGTAGGAGTTATCAGGGTTGGTGCGGTACCCGACCTGGCTGTCGGCGATGGCCACGATGCGCTGTCGCACGTTTAGCCCCGCGGTTGCTGCCCTGCCTGGGTAACGAAAAGGAGCGCGAGCTTCCAGGCGCGGCGCGGAGGATCAGCACCAGCGCGATCACGGCGACGGCCGCCACTGCGAAGGGCCGGCGCCGGCGCGCAGCCTGATCCCGGAGCATCGGCCTGACGGGGCGGGCACGGCGCGCTGCCCGCGCGGCGCCTGCGGATCGTGTCCGTCGCTGCGGCTGGGCTGCATTGGCGCGGCGCAGCTCACCGACCTCGTGCCTGAGCTCGCGCAGACTCGACGCCTCCCTCCGACGCGACTCATCGCTCCCACCCCGATGCGTCTTAATCGATCCCCAATCTTCACTCATTCTGGACCCAGGCCGGTCGCGATTGCGATGTGCGCCCGAGCGACCGACTGTGGCGCACGCAGCGACCATCCGCCATCCGGTTTCGGCCGGAGCCAGATCCGGGATTTCCCTGATAAGGGGCGGGATCACGGTCCGCAACTGATCAGCGGCCGTGATCGCCCGGCGCGTCCAGCGGCCGCTCAGCGGAGCGCTGAGGTCACCGCTTCGCGGATGAGCGCTTGCTGAGGAGCCCACGATTGCCAGATGGCCTGCCCCCAGACCAGCGCGCGATGCTCGAAGTCAGCCACATCGTTAGCGCCGATGAGATCCACGACGGTAAGTTCACCGGGGCCGAGAAGTGCGCCAGGCCGGGATGGGAGATGCCCAGGTTGGTCGTCCCCGAAGCGACAGACGTCGCCAGCGTCGTGAGTTACGCAGGTGTTATCGGACGGCCAGTAGAAGTGGAATCTCGGATCGACCCCGGGCCCTCCGCGTCATGTACGGCACGAGCGCCAGCAAAGTGGTCAACAGCCTGTCGATGGTGCTCGTCGCTCGCGGCTGCATCCTGGTGGTCGCCGCCCGCGGGTCATCACGAAGGCGGAGCGGGATTGGCTCGAAGACCTTCGCTCAGGGCGTCAGGTACTCCGACTGCATGCGCTCGCACGGGGTCTCGAACTTCCCCGATCCAGCTCCGGGCGGCGGGTTCGATGTCCGTGCGCGCGAGCACAGCTTGCGCAGATAGCAGACAAGGCGCGCTGCATCCGCCAGCACGGGTTCGCAACTTCCCGGACCCCTCGTTGGTTGCCGGCGGTCAGGGCGTCTCTTACACACTCCCATCCGGCTGGGATATTCAGGCGCCCGAAGTCATCAAAGCCAGGAAGGCCTGCGCACGTGTGGGAATCGCCATCCCGGGCACCGGCGTCGCGTGGTTCGGCCCCCTCGGCTGACGTGACGACTCCGAACTGGGTGAGCGCGTTTAGTCTGTTGACGCTGGCGTCAGGAAGGTGAGTCTGTTTTCAGGCATGCATCCTCACTCGCTCCGCTGCCGCCGGTATGGGTCCTTGGGCGTTCGGTCGGGTGAGAGCGTCGCCCGCGAGCGCTCGACCAGGTCCTGGATGGCGTCGGCCAGGTGGACTTGATCGATGTTGTAGTCCCCACGCCCGATCCGGAGCTTGTGTGCCTCGAGCAAAACGTCGGCGTGGGTGTAGCCGGCCGGCGGCTCGAACCGGTAGGAAGCGAGCTCGATCAGCAGCCCGAGTGGATCCTCGAAGTAGATCGAGTCCATGAATCCTCGGTCCTTGATACCGCTGTGGCGAATCCCGCGCTCGTCGAGTCGCTCCACGGTCTGCTTGAAGGTCGACTGAGAGATGGCAAACGCCAGGTGATGAACGCTTCCCGCGTCGGTAGACGTACGGGAAGGGTCGGGCTCCCGATCCTCGTTTGTGAACACCGTGATCAGCCGTCCGTCGCCCGGATCGAAGTACAGGTGGCTATCCCCGGCGTTATCGAGGTTGGGTTGCTCGAACACGAAGGGCATCCCCAGCACGCCCTCCCAAAAGTCGATCGAGGTCTGCCGGTCGGCGCCAACCAGCGTGATGTGGTGGACACCTTGGCTCTGGAGCTTTCGCACCGGCTTCAGCGCTCGAGGAGTCTCGACTTGTATTGGCTGCGCAGCAGGCTGCCCCACGGCACCACTTCGATGAGCGTTTGGACGAGCAGGACCTCGCGAAGTCTGTCACGAATCGCCCTGGACAAGCGCGGCGCCGGTCTGCATAGGCCCGGACGATGTGGCTCCCTGGCCGAGCCCATTTATCGGGCCCGGCACGGTGCCTGCCGGCCACATTGGCGACACGAGAGTCCAGCCCGCTCCGATCAACATTTGACGCCGAGAAAGAAGGCTTGCCGATGCGGAAGTAGTTGCCTACCTGGTAATCGAGCTCAAGCAGCAGCCTCAAACAGTGCCCGCACCCGTTGCGCGAACTCTGGCTCCTGCCCGTTCAACGGCCCTCCAGCGAGTCATGCGTCAACGTGTGTGCATCGGCGTGGCGATCCCACCCTAAGCAAGCACGACCCACGCGAGCCAAACTCCGACGCCGGGCCGGGTCGCCGGTTCATACCCCGAGCCGTCAGCCAGCACGGCACGCAGTTCATCGGACTGAGGCGTAGCCTCGCGGGCGACATGGACCGGTCTTCGGGGTCGAGCAATGCCACCACGAGTTGGTCCGTCGCCCGGCTGGTGGCCGATCCTGTCCACGGTCCCCTCCCGGCACTGATGCTCGTGCTCACGGTGCTCACCGGCGTCGTGGATGCGGTGAGCATTCTCAGCCTCGGACGGGTCTTCGTCGCCAACATGACCGGCAATGTCGTGTTCGTGGGTTTCGCGCTGGGGGGCGCGAAAGGCTTCTCGCTGGCAGCATCATTGTCGGCGCTCGCGGGATTCTGGTTGGCGCGGGATTGGGCGGGGCCGGCGTGCCGCGGTTTGCCGACCATCGGGGCCGGCTGACCACAGCCGTCGCCGGCAGCGAGCTCGTGCTGGTCGTCATCGCGCTACTCGTCGCGGTGGGAACCGGGTCACACCCCGGCTCAACCTCGAGAGACGTCATCGCCGGGGTCCTGGCCCTGGCGATGGGACAGCAGAACGCCGCCGTGCGCCAGCTGAAGGTGTTCGACCTCACGACCACCGTTCTGACGATGACGCTGACCGGAATTGCCGCCGATCGGCGCCAGCGCGACCGGTTCGCGATCATGCGTCGCAGTCTCGCCGTTGCCGCGATGCTCGCCGGAGCCGTGGCCGGAGCGCTGCTCGTCCTCAACGTCAGCGATGTGGCCGCTCTGAGCCTGGCCGCATTCCTGCTCGTGGGGGCTGGGGGCGGCGCGGCCGCTGGGAGCCGCTCGCCGGCTGCGTGGCACAAACCTGCGTGACCCACGCTCCGCGTTTGCTCGTTGCTGCGGCGCGACACGGCGCGGGACCAGAGGGGCGTAGGATCCGTTGCGGTGGCACAGACCTGCTCCCACCTGGACACGATCCACCATATGGAGGGTCGGCCAGACGCGGCCGTCTGCCCGGAGTGCGTGGCGATCGGCGGCCGCTGGCTTCACCTGCGCCGCTGCACGGAGTGCGGGCAGGTTGGCTGCTGCGATGACAGCCCGAACCGCCATGCCACAGCCCATCACCACGCCACCGGGCACCCGGTGATCCGGTCGCTGGAGCCGGGCGAGGATTGGCTGTGGTGTTATGCGGACGAACTGGCGTTCGTGGTTCGAGACCGCTGAGCCACCGCGGAGCCGGCGCACCACCTTGCGCGGTGGACTTGCGCGGTCGTCAGCTCCCCTGGGTGGTCACGCTGGCGTCTGGGGCCGTCACGTCCGCCAGCCACCGAACCGCCGCCGGAATGTGGGCCGGATCGATCTGATGGGCCGCATCGGACTCGTGATACTCCACCGGGAGCCCGCCCGCCTCGAGCGACGCTCGTGCTCGGCGGCCAAACCCGACCTCTATGACCGGGTCGCCACGGCCGTGGGCGATGAACACCGGCAACTCGGCACGCGACTCCAGGTCCGGTCGCCAGCCGTCAACCGTGGGAATGAAGCCCGAGAAGGCCAGGATGCCGGCCGGAGCCGGGCGCCCGGCGCCCAGCCCCAGCGCGTAGCTCATCACCGAGCCCATTGAGAAGCCACCCAGGATTGTCTGCGCCGGGCCGAGGCCGGTCCGGCGCCACAGCTCCTCATGGAATGCGGCGAGCCGGTCGTGGGCGGCGTGAAAGGTGTCATGGTCCGGGTAGCCCACCCGGGGAACGACGTACCAGTGATATCCGCCGCCGATCGTCAGCGGGGCGCGGGGCGTGACGACGTACAGGCGGCGCTGCGGATCGAGCACGTCGGCCAGGCCGAGCAGGTCGTGCTCGTCCGCGCCCCGTCCATGATGTAGGACCAGCAGGCCGGCCGGGTCGCCGGCCGGCAGCCGCTCGCGGTAGATCAGCTCGCTCATGAGATCGCCTCCGAGCTCCAGCTCGTGCGCGGGTTGGTGAGCGCAATCAGGCGGCGTTCCAGCTGTGGGCGCAGGTGCTCATGCTGGGCCGGAAGCCGGAGCCCCTCGCCGAGGTGTTCGGGATCCTCGTCCACGGCGAAACCCGGAGAGGTCGTGGCGATCTCGAACAGGATGCCCTGTGGCTGGCGGAAGTAGATCGACAGGAAGTAGTCGCGGTCGATCACCGGCGTGACCTGCATCCCGGCCCGTGCGACCCGCTCCTGCCACGCCCGGTGGTCCTCGTCGCGCGACTGCCAGGCGATGTGATGAACGGTGCCCGCGCCCGGCAGGCCGCGCCACTCCGGCGCCTCGTCATAGCCCCAGTGGAATCGGCGCCGCTCGCCGTCGAGGCGGTACTCGCCGTCGCCCAGGTCGAGGAGGCCGAGTGTCTCGGTGAGCAGGTCACGGTCAGCGTCCAGTCCACGGCCCGCGAAGGCCCGGGCGCCCTCGACCCCCCGGATGGCGTGCTCGGCCGGGATCTCGGGATGATGGGCCACCAGCGGAGCCCCGCCCGTGGCGACCACGAGCTCGAACTGAAGCCCGTCGTAATCGGTGAACGCCAGCGCGCCCTCGCCGCGGCGACTCTGATACCCCTTGCCGGCCAGCCGGGCAGTCCAGAAGTCCAGTGCGGCCTCGGAGACGACCCCCAGCTGGATCGTGTGGATCATTCCGGCGCCGGCCCGGCCCGGTCGGGCGCCGGCGAACTCGAACCATGTGAGGATCGATCCCGGTGAGCCCTGCTCATCGCCGAAATACAGGTGGTAGGCCTCCGGCGCATCGAAGTTGACCGTCTTCTTGACCAGACGGAGACCCAGAACATCGGCATAGAAGCTGACGTTCCTCTGCGCGTCGCCGGTGATCATCGTGAGGTGGTGCATGCCTTCGAGCTTCATCTCTCGCTCCTGGAACCGGTTGGGCAACTCGTTGTGCGTGCAACTATATCATGATCTAGTTGCACGCACAATCATCCCCGGCGGCGCCCCCGCGAGCAGTAGATCGGCAGCCGCCCTCGCCACCACGGCCCACACTCGCTCTAAGCATTCATTTAAGATGACCACAGGATGAACTGGGGGCACCGTTGCACCTTTGCCTGACCTGCCGGGGGCTGGTTTCCAATGCGCCCAGCGGTCTGGTTCGCGCCACCTGTGATCTGGCCGAGTCGCTGGCCGCCGCCGGTCATCAGGTTGAGCTGCTGACCGATCTAGCCGCCAGTCCAGCGCCCGCGCTGCCAGGCGTCTCGATCCGGCGGCTCCCCGTCGTCCCGCTCGCGCTCGGAGCTCCACCCTCGGGCACCTCGCCGGACACGGCCCTGGACAACCTGACCCACGCAGCCGCGCTGTATCGCGAGGTGAGGCGGATCCACGAACGTGAGCACCCGATTGACGCGGTGCTCGCGCCGCTATGGGGCTCCCTCGGGTCGTTGTGCGTACTCGACGAGCGCTTCCCGACGATCGTCTCCTGCATGACGTCACTGTCCACGCTGGCCGAGATCGATCGCGGTTACCGCGCACTCCCGGACATCGATGAGCGGCTCCGGCTCGAACACGAGGTGCTGCGCCGCAGCACCTATCTGCACGGATTGACGCAATCTGCGCTGCACAAGACGATCGCCGACCACGATCTACATCCGCTCGAGACGGCGGTGGTGAACCGTGCAGTCCGGGACCACTGGTCCGGAGAGCGATCGCACCGGCGCTCCGGGACGGAGATCCTGTTCGTCGGGCGCATCGAGCAACGCAAGGGGCTGGACACCCTCCTGGCGGCCGCCAGGGAGCTGGTCGATGCCGAGCTGGACGTGCGCTTCACGATCGTGGGCCCGGAAGCTGACCGCGACGTGCTCGAGCCATTCCTCAGCGACGCAGCGACCCGGCCCCGGTTGAGAGAGATCACGGAATTCACCGGCCCCGTCTCCGACGAGCGGCTGTGGGCTCTGTACGGGCGCGCCGACATCGTGTGCCTGCCCTCCCGGTACGAGTCGCACGGCATCGCCGTGGTCGAAGCGATGATGTTCGCCAAGCCCATCGTCACCTCGGGCCGGGGTGGCCTGGCCGAGGTCGTCGCTCCCGAGCAAACCGTGCTCCTGGCCGCCGCCGACGATGGGACCTCGGTGGCCCAACAGCTGCGCCGCCTGATCAACCAGCCCGAGCTGGGGCGGCGCCTCGGCTCGGCGGCCCGCCGGGTCTATGAAGACCGGTTCGAGCCTCACGTGGTGGGGCCGCAGATGCTGACGTTCATCGAACACGTCGTGGCGAAGCATGCAGGCGGTTCGGGTGGCCACGATGTCCAGCCCAAGCTGGAGCGCCTCCTGCGGGATGTCCTGAGGAGCGACGCCGCAACCGCAGCCTCGCTGGCCACCGAGCTCCTCGAGCCGGTCGCCCATGGTTCGCTGCGCCGGATTCGGGAGAGCGCCCGAGCGGCTCAGCCACGCTCGAACGGCACCAACCACCCTAGTGTCACCGCGGTGGTTCTCACCCAGAACCGTCCGGAACTCCTCCGCGGAGCCCTGGATTCGCTGGCCGGCGCCTCGGTTCAGACCGACGTGATCGTGATCGACGACGCGTCCACTCCAGAGGCGGCGCGCCGCGTTGTCGCCGAATGCGCCGGGCGACCACGTGTCCGCCTGCACCGATCCGATCAGCCGCAGGGTTGCGCCGCGGGACGCCGGCTGGGCGTCGAACTGGCCAACGGTGAGCTGATCCTGTTCCTCGACGACGACGCCGAGCTGATGCCCGGCGCCCTGGAGCATCTGTGCGCCGAGCTGGAGGCCCACCCCCACGCCGACGCCGTGACGGCGACCGTCGTCTCCAGCAGCGGGCAGGTACTGCATTCGGGCGGTTCCGTAAACGTGCGGGACGGAGTCGCCACGTATGCCCTGATTGGTGCCGACGCCCCGCTTGCCGACAACGGGCTTCCTCCCAGCGGAACGGTGGCCTGGGTCCCCGGCACCGCCGCGCTGATCCGGCGCGAGGTCCTGGAGGAGTTCCCCATGGACGCGGGCATGATCGGCTACTACGAGGACAACGAGTGGAGCTACCGGGTGCGGGCGCAACGAGACGGGGAGTTTCGCCGCTCCCGCGAGGCGCTGGTGCTTCACCATCTGGTACCCAAGCGGTTCGACTGGGCCGACCCGCAGGCTCGGTCGCGCTGGGCGGCCTGGCTGGCCTCCCACGCCCGCTTCTATGAACAGCACGGCGTCCTGCTCGCGCCGTGGTTCTTCGACCTGGTTCCCGAGATGCGAGCCGATGACGGCAGCTGCGACTACGCAGGAGCCCGGCTACTGCTGGAGCTCACGATCGCCAAGGGGGCGGAGTGGGTGGTCCGGGCCCGAGCAGACGGCGAGCTGGATGACCTTCTCGACGCCCGCCGGAACCGGATCGATCGAGCCGAGTTGGCCCGCCTGAGGGCAGCGGTTGGGCCGGGGGGGCAGACACTGGCCTTCCTGCGCCGGCGCCATGAGACGCTGTCGGCCATCGAGCAGGGCGGATGGTGGCGACTGCGGGCCCGGATCCTCCCGCTGCTGCGGGCCGTGTCGAAGCTGCGCGGGTGGCCCAGGCACACCGGCTGATCCTCCGTGATCTGCCATCGTGAGCAAGCACCACTTCGGAGGAGCACCCCTGCCATGCGCGCTGCCATCTTTCACGCCCCCTTTGAGGTCGCCCCAGGCGACCGTCCCGATGCCGCCATCCGCGAGGATACCGACGCGATCGTGCGCGTGGTGCTGGCCTGCGTATGCGGGTCGGATCTGTGGCTCTACCGCGGCCAGACCCCCTTCGAGCCGGGGCCGATCGGGCACGAATTCATCGGGATCGTCGAGGAGGTCGGCAGCGACGTCAAGACGATCCTCAAGGGCGACCTCGTGATCGCACCGTTCGCGTTCAGCGACGGGACCTGCCCGAACTGCCTGCAGGGCATCACCACAGCTTGCCGCCAGGGCGGGTTCTTCCCGCTGAACGGCGATGGCGGTCAGGGAGAGGCCGTGCGGGTGCCGCTGGCTGAGGGCACGCTGGTACCGGTGCCAGGTTCGGGGCATTCAGACGAGATGCTCCGTTCGCTGCTGAGTCTGTCCGACGTCATGTCCACCGGTCAGCACGCTGCCGTGTGCGCCGAGGTTCAGCCCGGTGACACCGTGGCGGTGATCGGGGATGGCGCCGTGGGCCTGTGCGCGGTGCTGGCCGCCAAGCGGATCGGTGCCGAGCGTGTGATCGCCCTGAGCCGGCACCGAACCCGCCAGGAGCTGGCCACCGCGTTCGGCGCGACAGACATCGTGGAGGAGCGCGGCCAGGCCGCGGTGGACAGGGTCAAGGAGTTGACGGACGACATCGGGGTCGACGCCGCGCTCGAATGCGTGGGCACCGGAGAAGCGATGAACACGGCGATCTCCGTCACCCGGCCCGGTGCCATGGTCGGCTACGTCGGCGTTCCCCACGGGGTCGAGCTGCCCGTCCCGACGCTGTTCCGGCGCAACGTCGGCGTGCACGGCGGCCCCGCTCCCGCCCGCACCTACATACCCGAGCTGCTGGGCGACGTCCTGAACGGGGAGATCGACCCGGGGCGCGTGTTCGACTACGAAACCGACCTCGAGGCGATCGGCGACGCCTACGCGGCGATGGATGAGCGCCGGGCGATCAAGTCGCTGGTGCGCGTTGGAAACCTTTAGGGTGACCCATCCGGTGGCACGATCGACCAGGCGGCCCTGCTCGAGGACATCGAGCGGGAGCACCGGAGCCTGCTCGAACAGGCCGTCGCCTCGGTCCCCCAGGACGTCTCGGTGACCAGCCGCCTGTTGCACGGCCAGCCCAGCGACCGGATCCTGGAGGAGCTGCACGAGGGCGGCCATGACCTGCTGGTGATGGGCTCCCGCGGGCGCGGCAACCTCCGATCGCTCGTGCTGGGGAGCGTCAGCCACCACGTGCTGAACGCCGCGCCCTCCGCGGTGCTGATCGTTCACGCCGAAGTGCAGGCGTCCGAGCCCGGCGCCTGACCGGCGCACAGCTGTTTCAGATATGAGAGGGTTCCCCGCCGTGAGGCGAGGCAGCGGGCTCCTTGGGAGGAGAAGCATGAACCGATGGCTGCTCGGCGCGCTGTTCAGCCCGCTTGTGATCGCGCTGTTCGCGCCAGCCGGCGCCCAGGCAGCAGCCAAGTTCGGCGCCCACAGCAGCGCCCGGCAGGTGTACGTGGTCGGCCTCAAGCGGCACGCCCGAGTGTCGCTGCTGAACCGCCGCGGACGCGTGGTGCAGACCAAGCGCGCCGACTCACTCGGCGGCCTGCTGTTCCGCAACGTCCGGCCGGGTAGCGGCTACCGGGTCAAGCTCGATCCGCACGGCTCCAGGTCGGGACGCCTCACCGTGCACACCGACGCCTCCAAGCCCTGGGATCCGGGAATCTACAACCAGACGATCAAGGACAACGGCTACCAGTACCTGACCACCCGCGATGGCACCAAGCTGGCCATCGATGTTCACCCGCCCAGCAGCCCCGCCGGTGAGCCCGGCCTCCCGTCTGGGATCAGCCTGCCCAGCCTTCCCGGCGCCGACTACACGCCGCCCTACCCGACGTTGATCGAATATTCGGGGTACGGCTACGCCGACCCGGCCGGACCGGTCAACGGCATCGCTGTCCTGGCCAATCTGATGGGCTTTGCGGTCGTCGACGTGAACATGCGTGGCACCGGCTGCTCGGGCGGCGCCTATGACTTCTTCGAAGCGCTCCAGAACCTGGACGGGTATGACGTCATCCAGACGATCGCCCACCAGCCCTGGGTACTCGACCACAAGGTCGGCATGATGGGCATCTCCTACGGCGCGATCAGCCAGCTGTTCAGCGCCCAGCTCGACCCACCGAGCCTGGAGGCGATCTCCCCACTGTCCACGATCGACGCCACCGCCACCACGCTGTATCCCGGCGGCATCCTCAACACCGGGTTCGCAGTGGCCTGGGCCAAGCAGCGCCAGCAGGAGGCCAAGCCGGCCGGGCCGCACAGCGGCCAGTCCTACGCCTACTCGCAGATCCAGAACGGCGACAAGACGTGTAAGGCCAACCAGACGCTGCACGGTGAGGCCGCCAACCTGATGGCCAAGATCCACGCCAACTCGCATTACAAGCCGAAGGTCGCCGATCCGCTGGACCCGATCTCCTTCGTGCACAAGATCCACGTGCCCGTGTTCATGGCCTGCCAGTGGGAGGACGAACAGACCGGTGGGCACTGCCCGGACCTGGTCCAGCACATGACCGGGACCCGGCAGAAGTGGTTCACATTCACCAACGGCGCCCACATCGATTCGCTCGATCCCTACACCTACAACCACTGGTACGACTTCCTGGAGCTGTTCGTCGCCCACCAGGCGCCGTTCGACAACCAGGCGGTCACGCGTGCCGCCTCTCCGGTGATCTACCAGTCGGCCATGGGCCTGCCCAGTAGCGACATCGTCACGCTCCCCCAGGATCCGATTCAGGAGACACCGCTCTACTCGCAGGCGCTCGGCGACTTCGAGAAGCTGCCCGAGGTGACGGTCGCCTTCGACAACGGCGCCGGCAAGGCGCCGACCGGGGCCACCCAGGCCAACGGGAATCCTTACCCCGGCTTCGTCAAGGGCTTCTCGGCTCTGCCGGTGCCCGGCACCACGGCACAGACCTGGTACCTGGGCGCCAACGGCTCACTCGGTTCGGCACCGCCGAGCCACCGGAACCTCAACTGGTACACATCCAGCGCCAGGGCCCTCCCGCTGACCGACTTCGGCTCGAACACCGGCAGCGGCGGGCTGTGGGGGAACGCCTCCCAGTGGAGTTGGAAGTGGAAGCAGAACCCCAAGGGCACCGCGTTGTCCTACATCTCCTCGCCGCTGAAGCACAACACCACGGTGATCGGCGCCGGCGCCGTGCACCTGTGGATCAAGTCCTCCAAGCCGAATGTCGACCTGCTGGCCACGGTCAGCGAGGCCCGCCCCGACGGCAAGGAGGTGTTCGTCCAGAGCGGCTACCTGCGGGCCAGCGAGCGCAAGCTCGCCACCTCGCCCAACAACATCCTCAAGCAGCGCCCCACCCGGCTGGACCCGATTCTCACGATGCGGGCCAAGGACGTCCGCGGGGTGCCGCGAAACCGGTTCGTCGAGGCCGTCATCCCGCTGTACTACGAGGGCCACGCGTACCGTGCCGGCTCCCGCATCCGGGTCACCATCTCCGCCCCGAACGGGACCCAGCCGATCTGGTCGTTTGCCCACACCGAGCCGAAGGGGACGGCGCGGGTCACGGTCGCCTTCGACCGCCGCATGCCGTCCAGCCTGATCCTCCCGGTGGTGCCGGGCGTCAGCGTGCCCACGGGCTACCCGCCCTGCCCGAGCCTGCGCAACGAGCCCTGCCGTCGCTACGCGGCGTTCAAGAACAACTGAGCCGGCCGCCCCGGGAATAGACTCCCCGCGCTGATCGTGGCCGATTCGTTCCCACGCCAGAAGGCGCGCACGCGCAATTTCACCCTGGGCGCACCACGGAGCTTCCAGATCTCAGCCGACGGACGCCGGATCGTCTTCCTGCGCTCCCCGGCTGGAGACGATCCCGCCACCGGTCTGTGGGTGTTCCACACCGCCGACGGGCGGGAGCGCTGCGTGGTCGATCCGCACGACCTCCTCGGTGCCGGCGCTGCCGACGCCCACTCCCCCGAGGAGCAGGCGCGCCGCGAGCGCGCTCGGGAGACCGCCGGCGGCATCGTCTCCTACTCGATCGACGCCGACGCCCACCGGGCCGTCTTCGTCCAGGGGGGCCGGCTGTTTCTCGCCGAGCTGGAGGAGGGAGGCCTCCGGGAGCTTCCGGTCCCCACCCCGGTGTTCGACCCTCGCCTTGCCCCCTCGGGTGATCGCGTGGCCTTCGTGCACGACCGTGCCCTGTACGCCCTCGAGCTGACCGGCTCCGAGCCGCTGCGCCTGGCCGGCGAGGACGACCCGGCGGTCAGCTGGGGACTGGCCGAGTTCGTAGCTGCCGAAGAGATGGAACGCGGGCGCGGTTACTGGTGGTCCCCGGGCGGTGAGGCGCTGATGGCCACGCGGGTCGACGAGTCAGCGGTGGAGGAGCTGTGGATCGCTGGTCCGGTGGACCCGGCCGCACCGGCGCGTGCCGTCCGCTACCCCCGGGCGGGCACGCCCAACGCCCGCGTCGAGGTCCATCTGCTCCGCCTGCCGGCCTGCACTCCCACCCGGGTCACCTGGGAGGACAGCGCGTACCCCTACCTGGCCGCGGCCCACTGGGACGAGCAGGGGCCGATGATCGCCGTCCAGAGCCGGGATCAGCGGCGCTTGCTCACCCTGGCCGTCGATCCGGCCAGTGGGCAGGCCAGCCCACTGGCCGACCAGACCGATCCCGATTGGATGGATCTGTTTCCCGGCGTGCCTCGTCGCCTGAGCTGTGCCCGCCTGGTGACGGTCGGGGGCCACGGTGATGTCCCGGCCGTGCTGGTCGATGGCCGGCCAGTGACGCCGTCTGACCTGGAGATCCGCGAAGTGCTGGACGTCAGTGCCAACCGCATCCTGTTCACCGCCAGCCGCGAGCCGACGCAGACCCACGTGTTCAGCTGGGAGGCCGACGCGGGAGTCCGCCGGCTGACCGTCGAGCCCGGCCTCCATACCGCCGTGACCGGGGGCGAGCACACGCTGATCGGCTCGGCCGGTTTGGATCACGCCGGCACCCTGTGGACGCTCGGCTCTCACCGCTTCGAGTCCCGGGCCGAGAAGCCGCTGGTCACGCCGGATGTGAGGCTGCTGGCGCTGGGAGTGCATGAGCTGCGAGCCGGTCTCCTGCTCCCCAGCGGCCATGAGCCCGGCCGGCGACTGCCAGTGCTGCTCGATCCTTACGGTGGACCACACTTCCAGCGCGTGGCCCGGGCGCGCAACCTGTGGCTCGAATCCCAGTGGCTGGCCGATCAGGGCTTCGCGGTACTGGTCTGCGATGGCCGCGGCACCCCGGGCCGGGGACGCGACTGGGCCCGGGCGGTCCGGGGTGACCTGGCCGGGCCGCCGCTGGAGGATCAGGTGGAGGCGCTGGAGGCGGCGGCCGCCGAGATTCCCGAGCTCGATCTCGCCCGCGTGGCCATCCGCGGGTGGTCGTTCGGTGGCTATCTGTCCGCCCTGGCCGTGCTCCGCCGGCCGGATGTCTTCCATGCCGCCGTGGCGGGCGCGCCGGTAACTGACTGGCGCCTGTACGACACCCACTACACCGAGCGCTACCTGGGCACCGAGCCGGCCGGCGCTGATCGCGACGCCTATGAACGCTCCTCGATCCTCACCGACGCGGCGTCCCTGCACCGGCCACTGCTCGTGATCCACGGGCTCGCCGACGACAACGTCCTCGTGGCGCACACCCTGCAGCTCTCCCAGCGGCTCACGGAGAGCGGGCGCCTGCACAGCGTCCTGCCGCTGAGCGGGATCACCCACATGACGCCCCAGGAGCTGGTCGCCGAAAACCTCCTGAAGCTTCAGGTGGAGTTTCTCCACCAGGTGCTGTCGGAGCCTCAGTAGGCTGTGAGCGCCCGCGCCGCACGGCGCCCGACGAGCTCGGAATTGCCGCCGGATCGGGCTACCGCACTCAGCCAGTCCCGGTCCGCGGGGCCGATACTGGCCGCGGCCGTTGCGGTGGGCACGGCTCTGCGCTTCTGGCGACTGGGTCACCAGAGCTTCTGGTACGACGAGTCGGTCACGATCGGCCTGCTCCACCACTCGTTCGGTGGAATGCTGGGCGCGCTTCCCAACGTTGAGGGCACTCCCCCGGTCTACTACTGCGTGGCCTGGGTGTGGGCCCGCGTGTTCGGCTACGGCGAGGTGGGCATCCGCTCCCTTTCGGCCGCGGCCGGGGTGGCCTTGATCGTCTGCGCCCACGGAATCGGATCTCGGCTGATCTCCCGCCGCGCCGGACTGGTGGCCGCCTGGCTGGTGGCCTGCAATCCGTTTCTGATCTGGTACTCGCAGGAGGCGCGCGCCTACTCGTTGCTGGCGCTGATGACCGGCCTGGCAGTGCTGGCCTTCGCGCACCTCCTGCGACCGGTGCCGCAGGGCCGGTGGATCGTCGCCTGGACTGTGTTCGCCGGCCTCGCGCTGGCCACCCACTACTACGCCGTCGTGGCCCTGGCCCCGACCGGCGCCTGGCTTTTCTGGGCTCATCGGCGGGACCCCCGGGTCTGGTACGCGATGCTGCTGGTCGCCGTGGTTGGCTTGGCGCTGGCCCCGCTGGCGCTCCACCAGAGTCACAACACCGCTTGGGTCGCTGAGGAGCCGCTGGGTCCGCGCCTGGCTCAGGTTCCCGCCCAGTTCGTGCGCGGCCCCGGTGCCCCGGCCGAGCTGTGGCTCGAGCTCGCCGGCGGGCTAGCGGTGGTCCTGGGCGCGGCGCTGCTGGTCGCTCGGTCCGATGGGCGGGAGCGCTGGCGGGCGGCCCTGGCCGCCGGTCTCGGCCTGACGGGCTGCCTGCTCAGCCTGATCCTTGCGCTGGCCGGGGTCGACTACCTGATCACCCGCAACCTGATCTCGGTTCTGGTGCTTGTGATCGTTGGGCTGGCGGGCGGTCTGGGCGCCCGCCGTGCCGGCTGGCTCGGCCTGACAGGCGCCGCCGTGCTGTGCGCGGTCGGAGTCATCGCCACGGTCGCCGTGGCGACCGGTTGGCGGTGGCAGCGCCCGGGCTGGGCGGGCGTGGCCCGAGCCGGCAACCTCGCTCGGACCCACGCGTACCGCCAGCTGGTGATCCTGGAGGACGACGACTCCCTCGAGCCGCTGGGTCTGTACGCCCGCACCCTGCATGGGCTGCCGTCGCGGGGCGCGGCGGTCCGGGCGATCACGCTGATCGCCGTGGTGCGCGGCCCCTACAGCCCGCTGTGCTGGTGGGGTGCGGCCTGCCATCTCACTCACCAAACCCTGGACACAAGCCTGCACGTAAGCGGTTTTCATCCCGCCGGGCCGGTCCGCCAGACCGGCCAGTTCGCCATCCTCAGTCTGGTGGCCTCCCGCCCGGTCCGCGTCACCCGGGGCAGACTCGTCACCACTCTGCAGAACACCCCGCTGACCAGCTACGGGCTGTTCGTGACCCGGCCCGGCTAACGCCGGACCGCCGCCCGGGCCACCGTATCGACCAGGCTGAGGGTGCCCGCCGCGGCGGCTCTCAGCGCGCGCGCCAGCCTGATTCCCACCCCGCGCTCAGGGAGGTCGATCAGCAGCCGGTACTCGTCGCCCTGCCGGCTGAGCTCGGACGGACCCGCCCCACGCAGTAGCTCGACGGCCGCCGGATTCTCCACCTTGACCAGCGCGCTGAACTGCCTGATCCCCTCCTGCCGGGCCCGGGTGGCCAGCCGCTGGAGCAGCCGGCGACCCAATCCGCGGCCCTGCCAGTCGTCGATCACGGTGATCGCTGCCTCCGCCACCCCGCTGTCGGGCGCCACCCGTACGTAGCGCGCCACGCCCACCAGGCCGCCGTCCTCCGACACGGCGACCAGCGCCTCATGGTCGCGATGGTCCACATCGGTCAGATAGGTCAGCGTCCCCTCCGACAGCTGGTTCATCGGCGTGAAGAACCGCCGGTAGCGGGATTCCGGGCTGAGCCTGGCGAAAGCCTCCGCCAGTGGCCTCCGATCCTCCGGGCGGATTGGTCGCACCCAGACATTAGATCCGTCCCGCAGACGCAACCGTGATCCCTCTGCCGGCTGCCGCTCAGCCGGAATCGGCCCGTCCCCCGTCCAGCAGCTCAAGGACCTGGCCCAGCCCGTGCACGCTGCCGGGCTCGGTCATCGGCAGGATCACCGTCCGCATGCCGAGCACTCTCGCGCCGCCGTCGGCCCGCTCGTCGTCGCCCACCATCAGCGTTGCCGACGCCGTTGCTCCCATCCGCTCCAGAGCGATCCTGAAGATCCGCGGGTCGGGTTTGACGCAGCCCACCTCGAACGACAGCGTGCACGTATCGGCCAGCCGGCCGAACCCGTGATGGCGCAGGATGGCCCGGATGTCGAACCCCACATTGCTGGTCAGGCCGACCCGCACGCCCTGGCCGGCGATCGCCTCCACCGTTTTGACCGCATCGGCGTAGGGCACCCACCCCTCCGGACCGAGGATCTGCTCGTACACGGCCTCGGGCAGGCCATCCAGGCCGGCACGCGGGCGGGAAACCGTCTCGAACAGGCCCACGTACGCTCCACGGTGGTTCTCCGCCGTCAGATCGCGCCTGCCGTACAGCTCCACCAGGTGCTCCGGAACCCGGCGCGGATACGGAGCTCCCGGCACGCCCGCGGCCAGATATGCCTGAGCCAGTTCGTCGAGCTCGGACCGGGACATGCCGATCCCCGCTCGCCGCGCCGCACCGGCCACCAGCTCGTCCGGGGCCCGGGGCACCAGCAGCGTGCCCGCGAAGTCAAACAGGACGGCCGAGATCTCTCCGTCGGGGGCAGGCCGCGGCTCGAGCATCTGTCCCGAGCCTACCCAAGCCGGCTCGGCGCCTCGCGTCAGGACGGATCGGGCACCGGGTCAGCCAGGGCGCGTGGCAGGGCCAGCTCCACCCGATCGCGACCGTGTTCCTTGGCCGCGTATAGAGCGCCGTCGGCCCGGCGCATCAGCTGCTCGGCGTCCAGACCGTCCTCGGGGTAGGCAGCCACGCCCAGGCTGGCGGTGATGGGTCCGATGCCCAGCTGGACTTCGGTCATCGCCCGCCGGACCTTCTCGGCCACCACGGCAGCCTGTTCTCGGCTGGTGTCGGGCAGCAGCAGCAAGAACTCCTCGCCGCCGAAGCGGGCTGCGAAGTCGCTCTCGCGGATCGTGCTGGTGAGGAGCTGGCCCACCGCGGCCAGCACCTCGTCTCCCTGCTCGTGGCCGTGGATGTCGTTGATCTGCTTGAAGTGGTCGAGGTCCATCATCACGGCAGCCACCGGCGAGAGCGTCCGCCCGGCCTGCGCCACCATCCGCTTGAGTGTCTCGTCCGCCGCCCGCCGGTTCGGCAGTCCGGTGAGCGCGTCGCTGGCCGCCCGCAGCCGAGCCACCGAGAGCGACCGCTGGTTGGCGATTATCGGAGCGGCCTGATCCACCGCGCTGCGCACCTGGGCCAGCGCCTCCTCCGTGATCGCACCGCCGGCCACCAGCACCGATCCGATCACCTTGCCACCGACCAGCAACGGCTCGCAGGCCACGTTCCCTGGCAGCTGCCCGCAAATCTCGCACGCTCCCAGCGGCTGATCCCCGCGCTCGCGACTCTGCGAACGGCTGAGCCGGATGGCCAGACAGGCCCGCGGCGGGACGGGCGTGTCCGGCAGATGGGCCAGCGGCGTCCGTCCCGCGGAGCGGGACACCGAGATCTCGAGACGATCGTCGGAGTTGTTGCGGTTCAGGACGCTGGCCCCCGAGTGGGGAACCGTCTGCTCGATGTAGCGGATCAGCAGCGAGTTCGACTCCTCCTCGGTCTCAGAGACCTGCAGAAGCTCCCGGAGCTCGGTCTCCCGCCGGCGGCGGCGCTCCTCCCGCCGGGTGTGCCGGCGCCCGAACATCAGGCCGGCCAGTGCCAGACCAACGGCCAGGACCACGGCCATGATCACCGACAGAAGCGTTCCGCGAGACAGCGAGGCATTGCGCTGGGCCAGGAGCTCCGAGCGGTAGCGCGCGTTGGTCGCCCGGAAGCTGTCCATCAGCGTCTTGCGGCCCAGCGACTCGGCCACGGTGGGCCGGCGGCCGTGGTGGAGCATCGTGTTGATCCCAACCCTGGCGTCGGCGTGCCACCGAGCGGCCAATAATTCCTGGACGCTCAGCGCTCGCAACAGCTTCGGCGTGCCCGAGTCGGTTGCCGTCGCCATTCGTACGGCCGTCCGGAACTCCTGCGTACCGCGGTACCAGGGCGCCAGGAACACGGGATCGCGGGTCAGGAAGAACCCTCGCGCCCCGGTCTCCTCGTCGAGCATGGCCGTGAGCAGCTGCTGGCTCTGGGCCTCGGCGTTCGCTCCATCCGATGCGGTGTCACGTTCGGTGGCGGCCGTCACGTACACGGCCAGCCCGATGAGCAGAGCCGGCAGCAGGATGAGCAGCGCGCTCTGGATGGCCCGTCCACGCTTCACCCGACGTGTATCGGGCCACAAGCCGCGCCTCTTGACCGGAAATCGACGGCATGCGGATCTTCCGCCCCAGCGGCCGGGCTCGCCGGCGGCGTGCCCGGCGGGCCGGGCAACCTAGAATGCCCGGCGCGGTGAGCCTGCCCCCTCCATCCGAAACCTCGGCGGCCCTCGTCACGGGCGCCTCGTCGGGCATCGGCGCCGAGATCGCCCGGGAGCTGGCCGGCCGCAATCACAACCTGATCCTGGTGGCCCGCAGCAAGGACAAGCTGACCACGCTGGCCCGGGAGCTCAGCGAGGCCCACGGAGTGCGCGCCGAGACGGTGTCCTGCGATCTGGCCAAGCCGGCCTCGCGCGGGCGGCTGCCCGGACGCTTGGAGAAGCTCGGCCTCGAGGCGGAGATCCTGATCAACAACGCGGGCTTTGCCACCGGCGGCCCGTTTCACGCCTCCGACCCGGAACGAGAGCTGGAGCAGGTGCGCCTGGACGTGGAGGCGGTGGTCGCGCTCAGCTCGATGTTCATCCCGCCCATGGTGAAGCGGGCTCGCGGTGCCGTTCTGAACGTGGCATCCACGGCGGGGATGCAGCCGATGCCGTTCTCGGCGGGTTATGCGGCGGCCAAGGCCTACGTGTTGTCGTTCTCCGAAGCGCTCCATTACGAGCTGGCGCCCGAGGGCGTGACCGTCACCGCACTGGCGCCCGGGCCGGTGGCCACCGACTTCTGGAACGTGGCCGGCTGGCAGACCACCGGGGGCAAGAGCTTTGAACAGTCGGTGCCCGGTCCGGCGTGGGTGACCGCGCAGGATGCCGCACGGGCCGGCGTTCAGGGCCTGGAGGGCGGCGCCCGCGTGGTCGTGCCGGGGCTGCCCATGCGGGCGGCGATGCTGGCCTCGCGCTACATTCCGCACGCGATCAAATTGCCGTCGATCGCCGCCGCCATGCGGCGCCGATGAGTCATCTTCGGGTGTACGGCACGGTTCCGTAAGCAGGGCGCCGGCGATCAACGGCGAACGTGACACGCAGCTTCAGCCTTGTTATTCGCGCCGTCACAGGGGTATGTTTTCCGGTAAATCGCAGGGAGGACGCATGGAACGGGAGACCATGACGCCATCCGGACCAGAAGTTCCATCGGACGCTGCAAGCGCGCACGCCGCGAGTATCGGCCTTGCCCTGCTCGAGTCGAAGCTGGCGGCCGTGATCGGCCTGGATGACGACTGGCGGGTGGTCGAGTTCAGTCCCGCGGCCGAGGAGATGTTCGGGCGCGCGCGCGATCATGCCCTGGGGCTGGCCATGTCGGACCTGATCATCTCGCCGCGCCTGCGCGCCCTGCGCCGAGGCGCCGGGCGCCGGGCGGCATCCCGGTCCCCCCTGATGGGCCGCAGCGAACAGACCGCGGTCCGAGCTGACGGCTCCCACTTCCCGGTGGAGATGCTGGCCATCCGCGCGGGGGGAGGCGATGACGCCCAGCTCGTGTGCTTCCTGCGCGACATCACCGACCGCCGGGTCTCCGAATACCGGCTGGCGGCCAGCGAGGCGCTGCTGGCCGAGGCCGAGGAGCTGGCTGGCGCGGGCAGCTTCGAAGGTGACCTGCACTCGGGCAGCCTGGTGTGGTCAAGCGGCATCTACCGGATCCTCGGCCTCGACCCGGGTCGCCGGCCACCCGCACTTCCGGATGCCGTAGATCTGCTGCATCCTGACGACCGGCCGGTGATCCAGTCGAACTTCGAGCAGATCATCCAGCAACGCGAGCCTGCCTTTGTAGAGCAGGTCCGGGTGATGCGTCCCGACGGATCCGAGCGAGCGGTCGAGCTGCGCGGCAAGGTGGTGTTCGACGACTTCGGCGAGGCTGAGCGCCTGGTGGGAACCGCCCGCGACGTGACCGACGAGCGCGAGGTCCGGCGCAACCGGGACCTGCTCAGCTACGTCGTGGAGTCATCTGACGACGCCATCATCACCAAGAACAGCCGCGGGATCATCACCAGCTGGAACCGCGGCGCCGAACGCCTGTACGGGTACTCGTCACAGGAGGCGATCGGGCGTGACGTCTCGCTGATCGTTCCTCCGGGCGGCGAGGAGGAGCAGGCGGAGATGACCCGCCAGGTGTTCAGCGGCGAGTCGGTTCACCAGATCGAGACGACCCGCCTGCGCCGCGACGGGACCGATGTAGCGGTGTCTCTGAGCATCTCCCCGGTGCGCGACCACCACGGGAAGATCGTGTCCGCCGCCGTGATCGCTCGCGACGTCACCGAGCGCCGCCGGTATGAGACCCGCCTACGCGCTCTGGCCGAGCACGACCACCTGACCGGCCTGCTCAACCGCCGGCGCTTCGAGGCCGAGCTGCGCCGGGAGCTCAGCCGGGCCGAGCGCTCGGGCGGATGCGGGGCCGTGTTCAGCGTCGACCTTGATGGCTTCAAGGCCATCAATGATTCCGTCGGACACGCCGCCGGTGACGAGGTGCTTCGGGCCGTCGGCAACGTCCTGGCCTCGGGCTCCCGGGAGAGCGACCTGGTGGCCCGCCTGGGCGGTGACGAGTTCGCGGTGCTGCTGCCCGAGAGCAACCGCCGCCAGGCCCGCGCCGCCGCCGAGCACCTCCTGGAGGCACTGCACTCCTGCCGGCCCGAGGTCGACGGCACGCCGTTCCCGGTCACCGCCAGCATCGGCGTGGCGCTGTTCTCAGCCGACTGCGCCCGGTGGGATGAACTGTTGATCAATGCCGACCTGGCCATGTACGAGGCCAAGCGCCAGGGACGCGACCGGATCGTGGTGTTCAGCTCCGAGCAGGCCCAGGTCGCCCGCGCCGACGCCAAGCTCAGCTGGGCGCAGCGGATCCGCCAGGCGCTGGACGATGACGGCCTGGTCCTGCACTGGCAGGCGATCGTCGACCTGGGCACGAACCGGGCCTCGCACGGTGAGTTGCTGCTGCGGATGCGCAGCGGCGACCGGCTGCTCCCACCAGGCGAGTTCCTCGGTGCCGCTGAGCGCCTGGGGTTGATCCACGCCATCGACCGCTGGGTGGTACGGCAGGCCATCGGGCTGCTGGCGCGCGGCCGGGCGCCGGCCGACCTGCCGCTCAGCGTGAACCTGTCGGGCGAGTCGGTGGCGGGAGATCCTGACCTCCTACGGCTGATTGCCGCCGAGCTGGACGCGGCGCAGGTCGATCCATCCAAGCTGATCTTCGAGGTGACTGAGACGGCCGCGATCGCCAACATCCTCGAGGCGCGGGAGTTCGCGCTCGGTGTGCGCCGGCTGGGCTGTGCCCTGGCCCTGGATGACTTCGGGACCGGATTCGGCTCCTTCTACCACCTCAAGCATCTGCCGGTCGACTTCCTCAAGATCGACCGCGAATTCGTGCACAACCTCCCCAACAGCCGGGTCGACCAGCGGCTGGTGCGCTCGATCGTCGAGGTGGCCCAGGCGCTCAGGATCCGCACGGTGGCTGAGTCGGTGGGCGACGACGCCACGATCAGGCTCCTGCGCCAGCTGGGCGTCGACTTCATTCAGGGCTTCCACGTCGGTCACCCCGAGCCGGTCGACTGAGCAGCTCGAGGGTTCAGGCGTCGATCAGGGAGCGCCCGGTCATCTGCGCCGGTTGCTCCATCCCCAGCAGCTGGAGGACCGTCGGCGCGACGTCGGCCAGCACGCCCCCGTCTCGCAGCGTGAGTGGCCGGCCGTCGACGGTCACGATCAGCGGCACCGGATTCAGGGAATGCGCGGTGTTGGGGCTGCCGTCGGGCTCGAGCATGTGGTCGGAATTCCCGTGGTCCGCGGTGACCACGCACGCCCCGCCGGTCTCGTGCACGGCTCGCACCACGTCTCCCAGGCACCCGTCGACTGTCTCGACCGCCTGCACGGCGGCCGGAATCACCCCGGTGTGCCCGACCATGTCCGCGTTGGCGAAGTTGATGATCCCGAACTCCGGCTCGTCCGTTCGCCAGGCGCCGATGAACGCGTCGGCCGCCTCGCGGGCGCTCATCTGCGGCTTGTGATCGTAGGTGGGTACCTCGCGCGGGGACTGAACGAGCTCGCGCCGCTCCCCCTCCTGAGGCTTCTCCTCGCCGCCTCCGAAGAAGTAGGTCACGTGGGGATACTTCTCGGTCTCGGCCACGTGCAGCTGGCGGCCGCCGTGGCGCGCGATCACGATCGGCAGCGTGACGTCCGGGTGCGCCGGCGGGAACGCAACGGGGTATGGCCAGCCCTCCTCGAACTCCGTCATCGTGGCGTAGCGCTGCACCGGCGCAGCGCCGCCGCGGTCGATCTCGCTGAACTCCGGGTCCGCCAGGGCCCGGGTGATCTCCCGCATCCGGTCGGGCCGGAAGTTGAACGCGATCACGCTGTCCGTCGCGCGGATGCACGCCTCGGACCCGACCTTGGCCGGCTTGATGAACTCGTCGGTCTCGCCCCGCTCGTAGGCCCGCCCGGCCGCCTCGGCGCCCGTCTCGGCCGTGTACTGAGCTCGCCCGTGGACGAGCAGGTCATAGGCCAGCTGCACGCGCTCCCAGCGGCGATCGCGGTCCATCGCGTAGTAGCGCCCGATCACGCTACCCACCCGTCCGGCGCCGGCCTCGGACATCCATTGCTCCACCTCGCTCAGGTACCCGTGGCCGGAGTGGGGCAGCGTGTCACGGCCGTCGGTGAACGCGTGCAGGACCAGGTCGGAGACGTTCAGCTGGGCACCCATCTGGATCAGGGCCCGGATATGCGTCCAGCCGGAATGCACGCCGCCGTCGGACACCAGCCCGATCAGGTGAACCCGGTCGGCGCCGCTCATCGCCTGGCGCAGCACCTCGTTGTCGGCCAGGCTGCCATCCTCCGCCGCCGCGTCGATCCGCGTCAGATCCTGCATCACGATCGCGCCCGCTCCCAGGTTCATGTGTCCCACCTCGGAGTTGCCCATCTGGCCGTCGGGCAGCCCCACCGCGCGGCCGCCGGCGATCAGCCGGGTGTGCGGGTAGGTATCCCAGAGCTCGTCCATCACCGGGGTGTCAGCCTGCGAGATCGCATTCCCGGGCCCGGGCTCGGCCAGTCCCCAGCCGTCCAGCACGATCAGCGCGCAGCGCGGCACGGGGATCCGGTCGGGCCCGGCAGGCAGCTGCAGGCTGTCGGGCGCTGAGGGCATCAGGCCGCGGCAACGATCGCCGCAAACGACTCCGGGTCGAGGCTAGCGCCCCCCACCAGTGCGCCGTCCACGTCCGGGAGTGCCAGCAGCTCGGCGGCGTTGTCGGGCTTCACGCTGCCGCCGTACAGGAGCCGGGCGCGCTCGGCCTGCTCTCTGTCGCGATCGGCCACCAGCGCGCGGACGAAGGCGATCGCCTCCTGGGCCTGTTCGGAGGTCGCCACCTGGCCGGTGCCGATCGCCCAGATCGGTTCGTAGGCGATTACCACCTCGCCGAGCCGTGCGTCCGGCACCCGGGCCAGGTCCTCCTGGACCTGGTGGCGCAGCTTGCGCTCCGTGTCCCCCCGCTCGCGCTCCTCTTCGGTCTCCCCCACGCACAGGATCGGCAGAAGCCCGGCCTCCAGGGCGGCGGGCACCT
Organism: Solirubrobacteraceae bacterium; assembly: GCA_035551795.1. Classification (GTDB taxonomy): domain Bacteria; phylum Actinomycetota; class Thermoleophilia; order Solirubrobacterales; family Solirubrobacteraceae; genus Palsa-465. The sequence goes on from DASZMP010000043.1 coordinate 34,681, forward strand.
TCTGGGCCAGCGCCTTTTCGCTCTCGCCGAACAGCTCGCGCCGCTCCGAGTGGCCGAGGATGACACCGCGCACGCCGATCTCGGTGAGCATCCCGGGCGACACCTCCCCGGTGAAGGCGCCCTCGTTGGCGTAGTGCATGTTCTGAGCGATCACCTGCACCCGGGAGCCGCGAGCCGAGTCGACCATCGCCTGGAGCGCCGGATACGGCGGGCAGATGGCCACATCGACGCCGTCGGCGGTGGAAACCCGCGGGAGCAGGGCCTGGATGAACCGCTCGGCCTCGGCGACCGTCTTGTACATCTTCCAGTTCCCGGCGATCAGGGGTGTTCTGTCAGAGCTCATGTCAGCGCCTCCACTCCCGGCAGTCGCTTTCCCTCGATCAGCTCCAGCGAGGCGCCGCCACCAGTGGAGATGTGGGTGACCGATTCGGCCAGCCCGAAGCGCTGGATCGCGGCCACAGAGTCTCCACCGCCGATCACGGTTGTGGCCGGGGACTGCGCCACGGCTTCGGCCACCGCCCTGGTCCCGGCCGCGAACGGCTCATACTCGAACGCCCCCATCGGCCCGTTCCAGAATACCGTCGCGGCATCGGTGATGGCCCGGGCATAGCTGGCGGCCGTATGGGGACCGATGTCAAGGCCCATCTGGCCCTCGGGTACGTCCACGCCATCGAGCGCCGTCGGCTGTGCCTGGTGCGTGAGCTCGGGGGCGATGGTCAGGTCGACGGGCAGCTCGAGCCGGGCGCGCGAGCCCGACCACGAGTCCAGAGCCCGGCGGGCCAGCTCCACGTCCTCGGCGCCGCACAGCGAGTTGCCGACGGCATGACCCTGAGCGGACAGGAAGGGAAAGCACATCGCGCCGCCGATCAGGATCGTGTCGGCCAGTGCCCGGAAGCGCTCGATCACCTGGATCTTGTCGCTCACCTTGGCCCCGCCGAGCACGGCCACGAGCGGTGTGGCCGGGTGCTCGAGCAACCCAGTCAGCGTCCGCACCTCGCGTTCCAGCAGCCGGCCGGCGGCGCGGTGGGACATGAGCCTGGCCACCCCCTCGGTCGAGGCGTGGGCCCGGTGAGCCGCGCCGAAGGCATCATCCACGTACACGTCGGCCAGTCTCGCGAACCGCTCGGCCAGTTCCGGGTCGTTGGTCGTCTCGCCCGGCTCATAGCGAACGTTCTCGAGAAGCAGGACCCCGCCGTCCGGTAGGTGGCCGGCCAGTCGCTCCACGTCCTGTCCCACCACACCGGGCGCCATCTGCACCTGGCTGCCCAGCAGCTCCGACAGCCGGGAGGCGACGGGGGCGAGCGAGAGCTCCGGCTCGCGATCCTTCGGTCTGCCCAGATGCGAGACCAGAATCAGGCGTGCGCCCGCGTTTCGCAGCTCCTCGAGCGTGGGCAGCGCGGCGCGGATCCGCGTGTCATCGGCCACGTGGCGGCGGGTGGAGGGTGGGTGGGAATCCTCGAGCGGCACGTTGAAGTCAACGCGGACGAGGACCCGCTTCCCCTTCAGCTCGGGGAGGTCGTCGAGCGTTTTCACAGGTGGCGATCCCCTCTAGAGCTTCTGGACCAGATCTACGACCCGGTTGGAGTAGCCCCACTCGTTGTCATACCAGGAAATGACCTTCACCATGTTTCCGATGACCTTGGTGAGCGGTGCATCGATGATAGAGGAGAGCGGATTGCCCTTGTAGTCGGCCGAGACGAGCTCATGCTCTTCCACACCGAGAATGCCTTTGAGGGGACCGGCGGCATGCTTCTTGAGTGCATCGTTCACGCTTTGCACGCTGACCGGCTTCTCTACAGTGACCGTGAGGTCGACCACCGAGACAACGGGGGTGGGTACGCGGAGTGAGAAGCCATCGAGCTTCCCCTTGAGCTGCGGCAGCACCAGGTGGAGCGCTTTGGCGGCGCCGGTGGATGTGGGAATGATCGAGAGTGCGGCGGCGCGGGCGCGGCGCAGGTCTTTGTGGGGGAAGTCGAGCGTGACCTGGTCGTTGGTGTAGCTATGGATGGTGTTCATCAGTCCATTGATGATGCCAAATTCTTCATCCAGTACTTTTGCTAATGGCGCCAGGCAGTTGGTGGTACAGGAAGCATTGGAGATGACATGGTGGGCCTTCGGATCGTACTTGTTCTCGTTGACGCCGAGTACGACGGTGAGGTCGTCGTTGGTGGCGGGAGCCGAGATGATGACCTTCTTGACCGGTCCCTGCAGGTGGACCTTGGCCTTGGTTGCGTCGGTGAAGTGTCCGGTGGATTCGACCACGACCTGCGCACCAACCGATGACCAATCGAGCTTGGCGGGATCGCGTTCGGCGAACACTTTGATTTTTTTGCCATCGACGGCGATGAAGTTGTCACCTGCAGTGATGTCGTGGGGCAGGTTGCCAAGGATGGAATCGTATTTGAGCAGATGCGCCAGGGTTGCGGGCGAGGTCAGATCGTTGACTGCGACGAATTCGAGATCGGATTTGCCAAGCGAAGCGCGAAGAACGTTGCGGCCGATGCGGCCGAAGCCGTTGATGCCTACCTTCACAGCCATCTAAATAAGGTCTCCTCAGGAGGGGTTCGTGGGAAGTGTCGGAAACAAGCCAGCGCTGCAACTCGGCAACGCTGCACGACCTTCACTGTTGTCGATGCTAGCATCTCAGACTCGGAGGAGCGGCGCTGTTGCACAGTTATTGCGACAGAGACGTGACCTGTGTACGATCCACGTAGGCGCGGCCGGATGCGCCACGCCAGCGAGCCACACCACGATGAGACGACGTTCGAAACGCACCCCAAACCTCTCCGAGCAGACTGGAAAGATCGGGCAGGAGCTGCCCATGAATCAACCTGCGCCTTTGCAGCCCAACTACGCGAGCGCCGAGTATCCGCCGTCCGCGATGCAGCCCACACCAGCGAAAGCTCCCGAGGCCAAGGCAAGTGGAAGAGTGAAGGAAACGCCTGTGGTGGGTAGAGATCTGGATGATGTAGCGCGCCAGAGCGATGCGGCAGCCGATGGGAGTGCCGGGTCCACTGCACCGGCTGTAGGCGATCCGATACCGGAAGGCAAGCTGGTGCTGGAGACGCAACCGGAATCGCCTTCTGCGGTGCCGCCAGAGCCGCCCAGCGCGGCGCGGCCGTCGCGCGGCTTCGTGGTGCTGACCATCGGGTTGCCCGGCTCCGGCAAGACGACCTGGTTCAAACGTCGCGGTGTAACGCCGCTGTCCAGCGACTTGCTGCGTACGATCCTGTTTGACGACATTACGGAGCAGCGCTACCAAGGTCTGGTGTTTTCTACGCTGCGCTCGCTGCTGCGTGCGCGCTTGATCGCGAAGATGCCGTGGAACTATGTGGACGCGACCAACCTGTCGCCGCACGAACGCCGCCAGTGGATCAAGATGGCGAAGAGCTTTGGCTACGATGTGCAGGCGGTTTTCTTCGATGTGCCGTTCGAGGTCTGCATGGACCGAAACCGGCGGCGCGAGCGCACCGTGAGCGACGAGACGATGCACAAGATGGCAGAACGGCTGCGTCCGCCCAGCTTTAAAGAGGGGTTCTCGAAGATCACGGTGGTTCGGGTGAAGGGTCAGCCGGCTCCGACGCCGGAGAGCGCGATGAGCGCGCCGGTTCCCGCGGATGCAATGGGCGACGACACGGACGGGGACGACGACCGCGAGGAGTAGTTCGCCGGACATCTTGAACGAGTGAGGCCGGGGGCATCCCGGCCTCTT